>DASXCX010000211.1:0-32899 GCA_036490955.1 Allostellaceae bacterium
GATCGGTCAATTGATGGATGAAGCCGCGCTCTTCAGCAGCGGCAAGGAAAGCAGATTTGGCGGACATGCGGCTCGTTTAGCACAGGGATTCCGCGCTCACAAACGAACGCCTGCGCCTTCAGCGCGGTGCGCGGCCCCAGACTTGCGCGACGGTGTACATCGTGAAGACCGTGCCCGGATCGGCGAGATGCGCCCGGCAAGCAGCGAGGGCGGCGTCGAGCGCGCTCTCGGTCATCAGCTCGCGGCCGAGCACGGTACCGCGCAGGGATTCCACCGTCGCCGGCAGGTAATCGACGATGGGCTCGCCCGAGCGCGCGCCGATCAGGAACGGGCGGTATTGCACCTCGCCGAGGCCGGCAGCGCGAGCGAGCGCGAAAAGCTCGCGGCCAAGCGAGATGTTGGAGCCGACCGCAGCGAAAGCGCCGATCAGCGCGGCGCGCAGTGCATCCCAGGCGGCATGCGGCGGATAGCAGTTGAGCGTCGCCATATCCGGCTCTTGCAGCGCGACGATGCCGCCCGGCTTGGCGAGACGGATCGCCGTGCGCAGGAGCCTTTGCGGATCGCCCGCCGTGCTGGCGACGAAGCGCAGATGAACGAGATCGAAGCTCCCGGCGGGCAGCGCGGGATCATAGGCGTCGCCTCGCACAAAATCGGTATTGGCCGCGGCGTGGCGGCGTCCGTGCTCCACGAAGATTGGATCGGTATCGAGGCCGGTGACATGTCCACTTGCGCCGACTCGCGCACTGAGCAAATCGGTGATGCCGCGCGGGCCGCAACCGAGATCGAGGCACCGCCATCCTTCGGCGATCCCAATCTTCCCGAGCATGATATCGCAATCGGGCGCCATCGCCGCGCTCTGACGATGAAGGCGTTCGATTTCCCCGTCGCGTCGCTCGATTGGATAATGGCCGCTATTTCCGCTCACGGGGCGGATGATGAACCATAAAGCGAGCATGGCACCAAGCGGAATTTGGCTATTTCTGCCGGCCACGGTTTGTGGTTCGATGGGTGGATGGAAAAACGGCTTTATCGCACCATCGGCTTGATGAGCGGGACCTCGCTCGACGGCATCGATGTCGCCTTCATCGAAAGCGACGGAGAGAATGAGATTGCGACCGGACCGTGGCTGACAATGCCTTATGATGACGCTCTGCGCGAAGCACTCCGCGGCACGCTCGGCGGCAAAGGTCCGATAGCCGAGGTTGAGCGCGCCCTGACCGAGGCGCATGCCGCAGCGGTGAAGCGCCTCATCGAGCGGCACGAGATCGCGGGCGTCGAACTCATTGGCTTTCACGGCCATACCATTTTGCACGATCCGGCGCAGCGGCGCACCTGGCAGATCGGCGACGGTGCGCTGCTGGCGCAGCTTACGGGCATCGACGTGGTGTGCGATTTTCGCTCCGCCGATGTCGCCGCCGGCGGCGAGGGGGCGCCGTTCGCATCGATCCTCCATGCGGCGCTCGGTGCCAAGCTGGAACGGCCGCTCGCCGTCGTGAATATCGGCGGTGTCGCGAACGTCACTTGGATCGGCGAGGAGAACGGCGAGGGCGACACCGCGCTGCTCGCTTTCGATACCGGGCCGGGCAACGCGCCGATCGACGATTGGGTGCGTGCGAAGACCGGCGCGGCAGCCGATTATGACGGCGCGCTTGCCGCGGCCGGCAAGGTCGATGAAGGGCAAGTCACCCGGTTCCTGCAGCATCCCTATTTCGCTCGGCGGCCGCCAAAATCGCTCGACCGCGATGATTTCGCGTCTTTCCGGATCGGCGATCTTTCGACCGAGGATGGTGCCGCGACGCTCACCGCGATCAGTGCCGCAGCCGTCGCTCAGAGCTTCACGCATTTCCCGTCGCCGCCACGGCGGGTGCTGGTGACGGGCGGCGGGCGGCACAATCCGGTGCTGATGCAGATGCTCGCTGCGCGGCTCGGCCGGCCGGTCGCGCCGGTCGAGGCGGCGGGGTGGGAAGGCGATGCGATTGAGGCGCAGGCCTTTGCCTATCTCGCGCTGCGTTCGCGCGCCGGCTTGCCGCTCAGCTTCCCCGGCACGACCGGCGTGCCGAGGCCGATGACCGGCGGCATCTTGCATCGCGCAGCAGGGTAGTCGCGTGACGGAAAAAACCCTCGAAGCCCTGGTCAACACGCAATTCGGATCGCAGGCGAGTGCCTATCTGACAAGCGCGGTCCATGCGCAAGGTCCCGATCTCGAAGCGCTGACCGCGCTGGTTGCCGGAAAGAGCGAGGCCCGCGTGCTCGACCTCGGCTGCGGCGGCGGCCACGTCAGTTTCGCCGTCGCCCAGCAGGTGTATGAGGTCGTCGCTTACGATCTTTCCACCGACATGCTCGCTGTCGTTGGCGCGGCGGCGCGCGAGCGCGGCCTCGCGAACATCTCGACGCGGCAAGGCGTTGCCGAAAAGCTGTCGTTCGCCGACGCGACCTTCGACTATGTTTTCAGCCGCTACAGCGCGCATCATTGGCGTGATCTCGATCTCGGGTTGCGCGAAGCGGCGCGCGTGCTGAAGCGGGGCGGCATTGCCGCCTTCATCGACACCGTCGCGCCGGGACAGCCGCTGCTCGATACGTTCCTGCAGACCGTCGAGCTGCTGCGTGACCCGTCGCATGTACGCGATTATTCGCGTGCCGAATGGCTTGCGATGTGCAGCCGAGCCGGGTTGCTCCCCGGCAGTGCAAGCGAGCATCGCGTGCGGTTGGAAATAAAGAGCTGGCTGGAGCGCATGCGCACGCCGCCGGTGCAAGCCGAGGCGATCCGCGCGCTCGAAGCCGTGATGTCGGCAAGCGTGACGCAGCACTTCGCTATCGAGGCGGACGGCAGCTTCACCATCGACGTGCTGACACTGGTCTCGACCAGGTCCTAACCCGGTTGGTTTTCATGGCCCTTGCTGCTGTCTGCGGCAAAAGCGGTCGTACCGGGCAGCTCGATCGCGCCATTCCAAGCCGCTTCAGGCGGAAAGACGCTGGCCGCGTGCGCTCAGGACCTGCGTCACCTTGTCAGCGAGCTCGTCGCGGCTGAAAGGCTTGCCGATAATTTGCGCGCCATCGATGCCCGAGATGGCCGCGCGATCGGCAAAGCCGGTAATGAAGAGGATCGGAATTTTCGGCCGGTCGATGCGCGCCTGGCGCGCGACTTCGGCGCCGTTCATGCCCGGCATCGCGAAATCCATGACGATGAGATCGATCCGTCGCTCGCGTTCGAGCAGATCGAAGGCCCCGCCGCCGCTGCCGGCTTCGAGCACGACATAGCCAAGATCGCGCAGCATCGCCGCCGTCACTTCGCGTACCGCGTTGTCGTCGTCGACCAGCAGCACCTTGCCGCCGTTGGCGAGGGCGGGTGCGTTGCTGCCGGTGAAAGCGGTGCTTGGCCGTTCGGCGAGGGCCGCGCTACGCGGCAAATAGATGTGGACGCGAGTCCCTTGGCCGGGTTCTGACTCGATGCGGACGCCGCCGCTCGATTGCTGCGCGAAGCCGAGCACCTGACTGAGGCCGAGGCCCGAACCCTTGCCGATTTCCTTGGTCGTGAAGAAAGGCTCGAACACTTTCCGGCGCACGGTTTCGTCCATGCCGGTGCCGGTATCACTGACGCAAACGGCGACGTAGTCGCCGGGTCGCGGCTCTTCAGGATAGCGCGGCTCGCCGAGCGCAATGTTGGCCGTCGAGACGGTGAGGGTGCCGCCGACGTCCATCGCGTCGCGCGCATTGATCGCGAGGTTGAGGATCGCCAGTTCGAGCTGGGTCGCGTCGACCATCGCCGGCCACAGCTTCTCTTGGAAGTCGGTCTCGATTTGAACGCTGCCGCCCATCGTACTTTGCAGCAGATCGCGCATGCTGACCACGATCTCGTTGAGATCGAGCGAGCGCGGCTCAAGCCGCTGGCGACGCGAGAAGGAAAGGAGCTGATCGGTGAGCTTGGCGCCGCGCTCGGCGGCGCTGCGCATATAAGACAGGCGTTGCGAGGTCTTGCCGTTGATTCCGGCGGCGGCGAAGTCGCGCTCGAGGAAGCTAATATTGCCAAGGACCACGGTCAGAAGATTGTTGAAATCATGCGCGACGCCCGAGGTGAGTTGGCCTACGGCTTCGAGCCGTTGCATCTGCCGCAACGTCGTCTCGACACGCTCGCGTTCCTCGATCTGGCGCAGAAGCTGGCGATTGGCCGCCGCTAGCTCGCCGGTACGCTCGTTAACGCGGATTTCCAGCTCTTCGTTGAGACGCTTGCATTCGTATTGCCGCCGCCGGCTGCGCAGGCTCGATTGCACCACGCTGATCAGGGTCGTCGGATGGAACGGGCGCTCGAGCAGGGCGACGTTACCGAGCATCTTGGTAAGCTCGGCGGCGGTCGGGTTGCGTTCGAGGCCGCCACCGTGCTCGGTCAGCACGACAAAGGGGAAATCGGACCAAGGCGGCTGTGACGCGATCCACTCGATCAGCGGCCTGCCTCCGGACTCGCGTGTCGCTTCCTCCGTGACGATCGCGACATCGGCTCCGCGCGCGATCTCGCGCGCGAGCTCGAAGAGATCGGTGCAGATATCGGCGTGAAGCTGCGCGTCGCGAAGGATGCTGTAGGCAACCGCCGCATCGCGGCCGCGCGGCGCGAGGATCAACGTCCGTTCTGCGGATGCGGGGAGGCTCACTTACTTTTTATTTCCCATCAATGGAGTCGAAGCGCCGACATAGGTCGGCACCCCGCGCAGCACGCCTTGGAACTCGACCAGCGGTTCGCCCAGGGTGATGCCGAGACGGGAGTCGATCTGGAATTCGCGGATGGTATCTTCATGCGGCCCGGTGCGTTTCTTCACCACAGACATCGCACGGCGGACACGGCCCAACGCCTCGAAGTAGCGCAAGAGAATTACAGTATCGGCGAGATAAGTGATGTCGATCGGCTGCTTCATGTCGGAGCCAACCATGCCGTGCTGTGCAACCGTCAAGAAGGTCGCGGCGCCCTGGCGGTTGAGATATTGCAGCAGCTCGTGCAGGTGCAGCACGACATATTGCTCTTCCGGCATTGACGCCTGATAGCCGTTTATGCTGTCGATCACGACCGTTTTGATACGTTCGCGATCGACGCAGTCGCGCACGCGATGCGAGAACTCCCCCGGGGTCAGTTCGGCAGCGTCCATTTGCTGGATGAAGATTTTGCCTTCGTCGTGCATCGCGGCAAGATCGATGCCGAGAGTCTTGGCGCGGGTCAGCATGAGGCCGAGCTCCTCGTCGAACACGAAAAGTGCGGCGCGCTCGCCGCGCGCGACGGCGGCGGCGATGTAGTGGAAGATGAGGATCGATTTGCCGGTGCCCGCCGGACCGATGATCACGGTGCTCGATCCTTGCGCGATGCCGCCGCCTAAGAGGGCGTCGAGCTCTTTGACGCCGCTGGCGACGGGTGGCCGCTGTAGCCTGTACGATGCTCGGCGGCGACGAGTCGCGGGTAAACCGCGATGCCACCTTGTTCGATGCAGAAATCATGGTAGCCGCCGCGGAAGCTCTGACCGCGACATTTGATGATGCGCAGCCGCCGCCGCTCGCCGCCATAGATGGGCGCGAGCTGATCCAGATGGATGACGCTATGCGCGATGCTATGGACCGCACGGTCGGTGCTTTCGGTCGTGAGATCGTCGAGCAGGATGACGGTCGATTGGTTCTGCGCGAAATAATGCTTGAGCGCCAGGATTTGGCGGCGGTAACGCAGCGAGCTTTGCGCGAGCAAGCGAATCTCCGAAAGACTGTCGATGACGACGCGCTTCGGCTTGAGGCGCTCGATCGCCTCGAAGATGCGCTGCATCGTTTCGCCGAGCTCGAGATCCGAGGAGTAAAGCAGACTTTGATGCTGCTCGGGATCGAGCACGCTCTCGGGCGGCACGAGTTCGAAGATCTCGACGCCTTTGGGGATTTCCCAACCATGCGAGCGCGCGCCGTCGCGCAATTCATGCTCGGTCTCGGCGAGGCTGACATAAATTCCGACCTCGCCTTTATCAGCGCCGGCGAGGAGGAATTGCAGGGCTATAGTCGTTTTCCCCGCGCCGGGACTACCTTCGAGAAGATGTAACCGATTGCGCGCCATGCCGCCTTCGAGCACCAAATCGAGGCCGGCAATTCCGGTTTGCGCGCGCGGTAAAAGTTCGTCCAGATCGATCATGGAAACCCCCAAGTAGACTCCTCGCTACCTGTCCTCTGACCTAACGCCAAAACGTCGACACACCGTATTCGATCCGACGATCCAACCGAGGAGGGGATATATCCAGCGATTGGGGCGAAAACTTGGAAGAGTTGCGGCGGATTGTGCGCCGCCGCGCACCACGAAGCGTACCTCGGACTAATCAAGCACTCGAAAATCTCGAGCAGCGCGACGCACGCCTCATCCGCGACGACGACACTTGCCGCGTGATGCGAGCGGCGCAAACGGTCAGCGTGCGCCATAGAATTGCCGAAGTTGTGTCTAGCATCCTACGTGTAAGGGTGCGGGTATGACCGATCAAGAAAACACAGCCGGGCTTCAGCCGCACATTGCCGCGCTTCGCGAGCGCGCGGCGCAAGCACGTCGGCTCGCAGAAGAAGTCTCCGACAAACTGGCTCGCGAAAGTCTGATGCAACGCGCCGAAGAATTCGAGCGGCGTGCTGACGAACTCGAAGCGCGTCTCGTTGCTTTGAAAGCGGCATCCGCGCCGCCAGATTCGACAGAGAGTATCGCGGCGCTAAAGCCGCCAAGCGGTAAGCCCACGAGCGAGGACTGATCAACCGGGCAGGAGTTGGCGCTCCGTGGCGCCACTCTTAATAGCTTTCTGCAGTTTCTCGAATGCCCGGACCTCGATCTGCCGGACGCGCTCCCGTGAGATGCCGTATTTCGCCGATAGCTCCTCGAGCGTCGTCGGATTCTCCTTCAGGCGGCGCTCCTTGAGGATATCGCGCTCTCGGTCAGTCAAATGCGACATCGCGGTCTTCAAAAGATCGCGGCGCAGCCCAAGCTCCTGGCGCTCGCCGAGCTTCGATTCCTGGCTCGCCTCGTCGTCGACCAGCCAATCCTGCCATTCGCCTTCACCCTCGCCGTCGGCGCGAAGCGGCGCGTTGAGCGAATTGTCCGGCGCCAGGAGACGGCGGTTCATGCTCACGACATCGCTTTCTGGGACATCGAGCTCCTTGGCGATCTTCGCCACATGCTCGGGCGTCAAATCGCCTTCTTCGATCGCCTGAATCTGTCCCTTGAGGCGCCGCAGATTGAAGAAAAGCTTCTTCTGCGCGGCAGTGGTGCCGATCTTCACCAGCGACCAGGAATGGAGGATGTATTCCTGAATCGAAGCGCGAATCCACCACATTGCATAGGTGGCGAGGCGGAAGCCGCGATCCGGATCGAAGCGCTTCACCGCTTGCATCATCCCGACATTGCCTTCGGAGATCAGCTCCGAGAGCGGCAGGCCATAGCCGCGATAGCCCATCGCGATCTTGGCGACGAGGCGCAGATGGCTCGTGACGAGCTGATGCGCGGCTTCGGGATCGTTATGCTCGCGCCAGCGTTTGGCGAGCATGTATTCCTCGTTCGCTTGCAGCATCGGAAAGCGGCGGATCTCTTGTAGATACCGCGCCAGCGCGCCTTCCGATGCGATGCTGGGTAGAGCTGGAGTTGTTGCCATTGGTGAAATGCTAACGAAAGCGCCCCACGCTGTCCAATGACGGCCGGTCCAATTCAGGCGCGCTCGAGCGCAGCGACCAGTCCCGCCATGTCGGCGGGAAGCGGCGAAGAGAATTCGAGATAGGCGCCGTTCAGCGGGTGACTGAAACCGATCACACTCGCGTGCAGTGCTTGGCGCGGGAAGGCGCGCGCGGCTTCCGGCAAACCGGCGGTGCGGCCGCGGCCGTAGGTCTGATCGCCGATCAGCGCGTGGCCGATACTGGTGAGATGGACGCGGATTTGATGCGTGCGTCCGGTGGCGAGGCGGCATTCGACCAACGCGGCGCGTAGTCCCAGCGGGCGCAGAACGCGATAATGGGTCACTGCTTCTTTACCACCGCTCATCACCACCGCCATCTTCTTGCGGTTGACGCGGCTCCGGCCGATGCGGGTCGCGATGGTGCCCGCGCGCGGGCTCGGGACGCCGCGGACGATCGCAAGATAGGAGCGCGTGAGGCGATGCGCGGCGAAATCGGCGCTGAGCTTCTGTTGCGCGAGATCGGTTTTCGCGACAACCATCAGCCCGCTGGTGTCCTTATCGATGCGGTGAACGATGCCCGGACGCCTGACGCCGCCGATGCCCGCGAGGCTTTCGCCGCAATGTGCCAGCAGAGCGTTGACGAGGGTGCGATCGGGATTGCCCGGGGCAGGGTGGACGACGAGGCCGGCGGGCTTGTCGAGCACCAGAAGCTGATCGTCCTCGTAGACGATGTTCAGGGCCATCGCTTGCGGCTCGGGGCGGTCGGCGACGGGCGCGGGCAGAGCGACGACGAAGCGCTGGCCCCCTTTGACCCGCATCGAGGGGTCGTTTATCGTTTCGCCCTCCAAGCTCACCTGGCCGGTTTCGATCAGCTTTTTGAGCCGGCTGCGCGAGATCGTGGCGAGATGCGCCGCCAGGACCCGATCCAGCCGCTCGCCCGCTTCCGCTTCCGCGACGGTGATCTGTTCCGGGGTCGTCATTCCGCTCTATCCATCCAGGCAAATTGACCGCAAGCATGCGCGCTCTCAAGGTCCTCGTCATCGTTATGGGGGTGTTGCTGGTGGCGGGCGTCATCGCGCTCGGCTTTGCCGTCCGCTACCGGCTGAACCATCCGCGCCAGTTATCCTCCGGATCGCCCGCCGCTGCCGCCCCGGCAATCGGTCCGGCCGCAGCGCCGAACGCCATGACGCTCGACCTGCCGCAGGGTGCGCGCGTTGTCGGTGCCGAGGCGAGCGGCGATCGGCTGGCGGTGCGGGTCGAGCTTGTCGGCGGCGGCGAAGAGTTAATCATCGTCAACCTCGCCACCGGCGTGCCGGTCGCGACGGTGACCTTGCGGCCGAAAACGGGTGGGCCATGAATTTCGCCTCGGACAATGTCACCGGCGCCTCGCCCGAGATTCTCGCCGCCATTGCCGCGGCCAATCGCGGTTCCGCAATGCCTTACGGCGCGGACGAGATCACGCGCCGGCTCGAGCAGCGGTTCGCCGAGGTCTTCGAGCACGAGGTCGCGGTGTTTCCGGTGGCGACGGGCACGGCGGCGAATTCGCTCGCGCTCGCCTGCCTGACGCCGGTCTACGGCGCGATCTACTGCCATGAAGAAGCACATATCGCGACCGATGAATGCGGCGCGCCCGAATTCTTCACCGGTGGCGCCAAGCTTGTGACCTGTCCCGGCGAACACGGGAAGCTGACGCCGGAGATCCTGGCGCCGCGGATTGCCGGCGCCAGTGTGGTCCATAATGTTCAGCCGGCGACGATCAGCATCACGGAGGAGACGGAGGCGGGGACGGTCTACGGGCCGTCGGAAATCACAGCGCTAAGCGCCCTCGCGCGTCGCCACGGGCTTACGTTCCATATGGATGGCGCGCGCTTCGCCAACGCGGTGGCGAGCCTCGACTGCGCGCCCGCCGATGTCACTTGGCGCGCAGGCGTCGACGCACTGTCCTTCGGTGCGACCAAGAACGGCGCGCTGGCGGCCGAAGCGGTGCTGTTCTTCGATCTCAAGCGGGCGGAGATTTTCGGCTACCGCCGCAAGCGTGCCGGACATCTGCTCTCGAAGCAGCGTTTCGTCGCCGCGCAGCTCGAGGCTTATCTCGAAGGCGACCTCTGGCTGCGAAATGCGCGGCATGCGAACGCAATGGCAGCTCGCCTAGGCGACGGCCTGGCAGCGCTGCCTGGCACGCGCTTGCTGCATCCGGTCGAGGGTAACGAAGTGTTCGTTGACCTCAGCGAGCGCGCGATCGAGCGCCTCGCCGCCGCCGGCTTCGGCTTCTATCGCTGGGGCGAGGCGCCAGTGCTGCGTCTCGTCACGGCCTTCGACACTGCCGGTGAGGCAGTCGAGAGTTTCCTGCGCGTGGCGAGGGAAGCACTTGGCGACGCGACGACGCTCTGAGCCGCACGCGAGCGTGTCGCGCGGAACACAGATTGCCGCTCTGCGGGAAAAAAATTCGTTCCCCTATGAATTTTTTCTTGCATCGCAGATCGATGCGATTATTTATCGATCTCGCAGACGCACTCGCACGTGCCTATGGCCCATCGTGGTTATGCAACGACGTAACGCGTCCTTTTTGGCAGAGCCGGTCATCGTGGGCCGGTCCCGAGAGGGAGCTCGATATGGTTGCTATCCTACGCAGGGCCGCAACGCCCTGCCCTGACGCCGACTACCAGGATCACAGGGTCGCTTGCGGTTTCGATGGCCGCGATCTCCTAAGTCCCAGCAGAAATAATTAACCAATCTCCGGTAGGAAGGGCGCTTCGCCCGGACCGCCGGACCAGTCATCAGTGTCGCACGCCCGCGGGGGGATCCGGGGGCGAGCGCCGCTCCCGTCACAGCGAGCTATAGGACACCTGCGGGTATGAACAACAAGAAGGTTGCCAAGTTTCTGGCTGAGCGCCAGCCGGAGACGCCCTACCTGATCGTCGACCTCGACGTCGTCGGTCAGGCCTACAAGCTGCTCCGACGATACATGCCGTTGGCGAAGATCTTCTACGCCGTGAAGGCCAATCCGGCACCGGAAGTGGTCGGGCTGTTACGCGACCTCGACTCTAATTTCGACGTCGCCAGCCGCAACGAGATTGATCTCTGCATGGAGCGCGGGGTCGGTGCCGAGCGGATTTCCTTCGGCAACACGATCAAGAAGGAGCGTGACATCGCCTACGCTTTCGAGCGTGGCGTGCGGCTCTATGCCTTCGACAGCGCTTGCGAGCTTGAGAAGCTGGCCCGGTCTGCGCCCGGCAGCCGCGTCTTTTGCCGGATCCTGGTGGAATCGACCGGCGCCGAATGGCCGCTGTCGAGGAAATTCGGCTGCGCGCCGGAAATGGCGGTTGAACTGCTGCGCCAGGCCAAGGCGCTGGGTCTCGATCCCTATGGTGTCTCCTTCCACGTCGGCTCGCAGCAGACGAAGGTCGACCAATGGGATAGCGCGATCGAGCGGGCGGCCAAGATGTTCTGGGCGTTGGCCGAGACTGACATCAACCTCCGCATGATCAATGTCGGCGGCGGCTTCCCGGCGAAATATCGGGGCGACGTCCCCGGCGTGGCGCAATACGCCAACGCGGTCATGGGGGCGATCACCCGGCATTTCGGCAACGACCTGCCTGAGATCATCATCGAGCCCGGCCGCTCGCTGGTCGGCGATGCGGGGGTGATCCACAGCGAGGTCGTGCTGATCTCGCGGAAGTCGGAGAACGACGAGAAACGCTGGGTCTATCTCGATGTCGGTAAGTTCAATGGCCTCGCCGAGACCATGGACGAAGCGATCCGCTACCGGATCAAGACGCCCTATGAGGGCACCGGCGTCGCCACCGGGCCTGTGGTACTTGCCGGTCCGACCTGCGATAGCGCGGACATCCTCTATGAGAAGAGCCGCTACCGCATGCCGCTCGATCTCAAGGTCGGCGACCGGATCGAGATCCTCGCGACCGGCGCCTACACATCGAGCTACGCCTCGGTGAACTTCAACGGCTTCACGCCGATCAAGACCTACTGCATCTGACCCGCTGCGAAGCGGCCTAACAGAAAGCTCCTCGCCGAGATCTCGGCGAGGAGCTTTTGTTTTATGGCGGTGGCGAAGGAGTCGAAGTCTTTTACTTGCAGCAGGAAGGCGCCGTCGCCGCCGATCACCTCGTTGTTGTAATAGGTGTCGAGCCAGGGCTCGCTGGCGAGGATGGCGAGGCCGTTGATGGTGACGCCCTTGGCGTTGAGCGCATCGCGGATATCGTCGGGGCGCGGGCCGATATTCGCCATGCCATCGCCCGAGATATCGATGACCCGGCGCGCCGCCTCGTCGGGAGCATTCTCGAGAGCGGCGCCCGCGGCGAGCAACGCATCGCCGATCGCGGTGAGGCCGTTGGAGCTGCGCTTGCCGGCGCGGATCTTGGCGGCGAAGGCTTTGCCTGTCGCCCCGTCGCCCACCTTCGTCCAATCGGCGACGATCGCCTGCTTGTCGCGATCCGACCATTCGAGCATGAGCACGTCGATCCCGCCGACGCTTTGGATCGCATCGATTACGTCGGCGTTCTCGAAGGCGCGGGCGATGCCCTCGTGCTGGAGCTCGTATTCGCCGGCATCGACGCTCTCCGACACGTCGACGGCGAGCACGAGGGCCATCGCAACCTTGGCGGCAGCGGCTGGCGGGATAATCGCGAACGGGGCGAGGAGCGTGAGGAGGGCGACGAGCCCCGCGCGCGCGGGCGGCATTATCTTGCCCAGGCTGAAAAGCATCGGTATGAATCTAAAGGTTTTCACGCGTGCCTCAACCGAGGGATGGATGATCGCGAAATCACCCCTGCACTTTGCCGCCGCCACTGTTGTTCTGATCGCCGGCCTCTCCGGGGCTGAGCGCGAGGGCGCTGCGGCGACATCGAATACGCCACCCAATTGCTCGGCGATCGCCTTCCGTCCGATCCTTGCGCGGACGGGCGATGGCGAGCAGGACGCGGGCCTCTACAAGTCGCGTTATGGCCGTATCGAAGTGAAGGCAACCGTCAAGGACGGCGCGCCACAGAACTATTTCGTGGAGATCAACGGTAAGCCGCTCGCCTCGGCGACGAACTTGCCGAGCACGATCGCCCTTTGTGCCAAGACCAAGCGCCTACCGGCGCCGGGCGCTTCCGATCCCGCTTGTATCGGCGATCAGTTGCAGGTGCTGAACATCCATAACGGCGATGATCGCTATGTGTTGCTTTATGCGCATCGCGCCGGCGCTTGGCATTTCTGCAGCGCCGGCGTTCCCTGAGACCAATATTTCGCCTTAGCGCGCGCTTGCGGAAAGGCGAGCGGCCGAACTCGGCTGCATGCTCGTGATCGCGGCATGATAGATCGCCGGTGTATCGAGCAGGCGCGTCGCGACGAGCTCGTCGAGACTGCTCTTCTCGCGCTCCGCCGGGCAGAGCGACCGGAGATGCTCCCAGCCTTTGTCGTCGAGGCTGATCCGCGACCGCAATAGCGACGGCTGGATCGGGGAGGCGCTCGCCGGCAGGAGCGCCGCGACATTGGCTTCATCGTCCGCCTGCTCTGAGGTGCAGACGGTCGGAACCACCCCATGCGTGTTGAGCTGATAGCCGCCGGCGGTGATGATCTGCGCCCAGGTTACCGTAAGCTCGCCGTCGTTCGAGGTCCGGACAACGGTCTGAACCGTGCCCTTGCCGTAGGAAGACGTGCCGATGACCACGGCGCGGCCGGAATCCTGCAGCGCCGACGCGACGATCTCCGAAGCCGATGCTGAGCCGCCATTGACCAGCACGGCCATCGGTGCGGTTTCCACGACGCGGTTTCCCGTCGCGGTAAAATACTGCATCGCTCCGGGGTTGCGGCCGATGGTCCGCAAAACATCGCCTTTTTGGATGAAAAGGCTCACGACATCGACCGATTGATCGAGCAGGCCGCCCGGATCGTCCCGCAGATCGAGAACGATGCCGTGGAGATTATCGCCCATATCGCGATGCGCCTGCTTCAAAAGCTCGGCCAGACGCTCGCCGGTCTGCTGATTGAAAAGTGTGACCTTCAGCCAGGCGATGTCGCCGTTCTCTTTCATGCTGACTGTATCGGGAACGATGCGAGCACGTTGCACCGCGATCTTCAGAGGTTCGGTGAGGCCTTGCCGCGCGACCGCGATCTGAACCAGCGTCTTCGCCGGTCCGCGGAGATGTTTACGGATATCGTCGTGCGTGAACTGCTCGACCGGTACGCCGTCGAGCGCGACAATACGGTCGCCCGGGACAAGCCCTGCAGTCGCCGCCGGGGTGTCCGGCATGACGCCCGCGATGCGCACGTCGTTCTCGTGAAAATCAAGCGTAACGCCGATGCCGCCGAAACCGTCTCGGGTAGCGCGGTGCTCGCGTGCGACATTGGGCGGCACGTAGCGGGAATAGGGGTCAAGCTTGGCGAGCGTGCCGTCGATCACAAGCTCCTCGAGTTTATCTGGCAACTCGGCGCCGACGACCGGCGACAATGCGCGGGCGTCATCGATGATCTTGCTTGTCAGCACGCTCCAATCGACCAGTTCAGATGCGCCCGGCGCATCGTAGCGGCGGCTCTGGCCGGCGACGTTCAGCGTCACCGAGTCGGCGCTACTCTCGACCGAAACATTCGAATCGATCGACGATAGGCGGGCAAGGCCGGTCAACGCGAGGTCGCGCGGTTGCACCTCCTTGACATGATATTCGAGGATGCTCTCATTCGTCTCGGTGAACAGCCGCCGCTCGTCGGATTGAGCGGCGGTCGGCTTGTCTGCGCGACCAGCACAAGCGGCGACGGCAAGAACGGCGAAGGCGGCGGCACAGCGGCGTGACCAAGCGCCACTGAGACCAGCCAGCAAGGTGCTTTGCGGCGCGGCTGTCTCTGTCATAGCGAAGGCAATACCATCCCATTGAGGCCACAAAAGCGCCTCAATGTTGCCGGGCAAACTTCCTCTGTGCAAGAAAATAAAGAGTGAGTAGTGTTACCAACGTCGTTTTGAGCGCTGAGTTAAGCGTCTGCTTTGCTGCGGCAAATCGTCCGCAACGAGATTAAAGCGCAGACTGCCGGTCACGGTATTCGCTTCGGCGAGTTCGACGGTGACGGCATCGCCCAAGCTGAAGCTTCGCCCAAATCGTCGACCGACGAGTCGGTGGCGCGCCCCGTCGTGATCATAATAGTCCGATGGGAGCGAGCGAATCGGGATCAGCCCGTCGGCGCCTGTTTCCGTCAACGTCACGAACAGCCCAGCTCGCGTCACGCCATTAATGCGCGCAGCGAATTCAGCGCCGACGCGGTCGGCGAGATAGGCGGAGATGTAACGGTCGGACGCGTTGCGCTCCGCCGCGGCGGCGCGGCGTTCGGTCATCGATACATGCTCGCCAACCGGGACGAGATCTTTCTCCGACACGCTCGCGCCGGCATCGCCGAGCTTCAGCGCATCGATCAACGCGCGATGCACGGCGAGATCGGCATAGCGGCGGATCGGCGATGTGAAATGTGCGTAATGACGCAGCGCCAGACCGAAATGCCCGATATTGGTCGGGCTGTAGATAGCCTGTGCTTGCGAGCGCAGGATAAGCTGCGGCACGATCGTCGCGTAGGGCGTGTTCGCGACCTTGTGAAGAATGTCGTTGAAGTACCGCGGCCGAATGACTTGGCCTTTGGCAAGCTTCACGCCGGGGATGCCGATTTCGGCGAGGAATTCACTCAGCGCGGCGATCTTTGCTGGGTCGGGCGCATCGTGAACCCGATAGAGACCGGGCTTATGTAGCCGTTCCAGCGTCTCTGCGGCGGCGACATTCGCCGTCACCATGAATTCCTCGATCAGACGATGGCTGTCGAGCCGCGCGCGCGGCTCGATGCGCACAACCTTGCCACTCTCGTCGAGCTGGATACGGCGCTCGGGAAGATCGAGATCGAGCGCGCCGCGTTGCCGCCAGCCGCGATCGAGCGCGGCGAAGGCGGCGTAGAGCGGTCGCAGCACCGGCTCGAGCAAGGGCGCGGTGTGATCGCTGGGGTTCCCGTCAATCGCTTGCTGCACCTCCTCGTAGGTGAGCCGCGCGGCTGAGCGCATCAACCCGCGCACGAAACGGTGGCGCTGGAGATGGCCATTGTCGTCGAACCAGAGATGCACCGCCATGCAGGCGCGATCGACGCCCGGCTTCAGCGAGCACAGCTCGTTCGAGAGCGCCTCCGGAAGCATCGGCACGACGCGATCGGGAAAGTAGACCGAGTTGCCGCGCTTCTCGGCCTCGCGATCGAGCGCATCGTTCGGGCGCACGTACCAGGCGACGTCGGCGATGGCGACCATGGCGTGCCAGCCATCTGCCCTTTCGGGATCGCGCTCCGCCCAGACCGCGTCGTCGAAATCGCGCGCGTCGGAACCATCGATGGTGACGAGCGGGATCATGCGCAGATCGTCGCGAATGCCGAGTGTGACCGGCTTGGCGGCTTCGGCGAGGCCGACCGCTTCGACCGGGAATTCGGTAGGGATGTCGTAGCTGTGGATCGAGATCAGGCTGAAAGCGCGCGGATTGCTGCTGTCGCCGATACGCTCGATCACGCGTGCCTCGGGCGTTGCGAACCGGCTGCCGGGTTTCGGCGCTGCCAGCACGATTTCGCCGTCTCGCGCGTCCTTGCTGTCGCCGCGCGTGACGCGGAATTCACGCCGCTCTTTGCGGTTGGTCGGCTCGATGCGGCCGCCAGTGCCAGTCAGGCGATAGACGCCGACGATGCGGTCGGGGATCGTGTCGAGCGCGCGGATGATGCGCGCTTGCCAGCCGCCGTCTTCGCCGCGCGCGAAGCGGACGAGGGCACGCTCGCCGATGCCGAGCGCCGGTGCGCCCGGCTCGCGAACGAGGGTTACTTCTTCTTTGTAGGTGCGATCACCGACGACCGGTCGACCGCGAAGCTCGCCATCGGGATCGATCGCGTCGATTTCGACGACGCCGATCTCGGGGAGGCCACGGGGGCCGTCGCTGCGGCGCTCACCCTTCTGCGGGCGAGCCCTTTCCGGCCGCTTTTTTCTTTTTAGCGGCTTTGGCTTTGGGTTTCGGGGTGGTTTTCTTGCCATTCGTTGTCTTTGGTGCGGCCGCGTCTTTGGCAGCCGCTTTTTGCTTCGGGGCTCTGGTCTCGGCCGACGTCTCTTTCGCTGCCTTCGGCGTTTTGGCGGCCTTCGGTGCTTTCGGCGCGGCGGACCGCTTGCCCTTGGGTTGCGGGCGGGCCGCGAGCAGGGCGATGGCTTGCTCCACCGTCAATTCTTCAGGCTGGACATCGCGGATCGTCGCGTTGACGCCGCCATGGCTGACATAGGGGCCGTAACGCCCGCTGAAGATATTGATCGGCTCGCCATCGCTCGGATGCGCGCCCAGGGATTTGATCGGCGTCGGCATGCCGCGACGCTGCGGTTTCGGCTCGGCGAGCAGGCTGACCGCGCGGTTTAGGCCGATGGTCAGGATGTCGTCGTCTTTCGGCAGCGAGCGGAATTCCTTGCCGTGTTTTAGATAAGGCCCGAAGCGGCCGATCGCGGCGACGATCATCTCGCCATCTTCGGGATGCGGACCGAGTTCCCGGGGTAAGGCAAGAAGCCGCAGCGCCTTGTCGAGATCGACATCGCCGACCGGTATCGTTTTCGGGATCGAGGCGCGTTTGGGCTTCTCGTCGGGATTGCCTTCGCCGCGCTGAACATAAAACCCGTAGGGGCCTTTCTTCAGCGTGATCGGCACTTTCGTCTCCGGATCGACGCCAAGCTCGCGCGGGCTCGAACTTTCAGGGCCGTCGGCATTCTCGATGCCGAGCGGCCGCGTGAATTTGCATTCCGGATAATTCGAGCAGCCGATGAAGGCGCCGAAGCGACCGAGCTTCAGCCCCAGACGGCCGGCACCGCAGACCGGGCAGACACGCGGATCTTTGCCGCCTTCGACAGGGGCGGGGAAGAAATGCTCGCCAAGCGTTTCGTCGAGCGAGTTGATGACGTCGCTGATCTTCAGGTCTTTGGTGCCACCGATCGCGGTCGAGAAGTCGCGCCAGAAATCTGCCAGCACCTTCTTCCATGCGATACGGCCGCCTGAAATCTCGTCAAGCTGGTTCTCGAGATCGGCGGTGAAATCGTATTGGACATAGCGCTCGAAGAATTGCGACAGGAAAGCGGTGACGAGACGGCCGCGGTCTTCGGGAATGAAGCGCTTCTTGTCGAGCCGCACATAATTGCGGTCCTGCAGCACTTGGATGATCGAGGAATAGGTCGATGGCCGGCCGATGCCGAGCTCTTCGAGCTTTTTAACCAGGCTCGCTTCGCTATAGCGCGGCGGCGGCTGGGTGAAATGCTGCTCCGGCTTGATCTCGCCGCGATCGAGCGCGTCGCGCTCCTTCAGCGGCGGCAGGCGCCGGTTCTCCTCGTCGTCCGCGGCGTCGTCGACGTCCTCGCTGTAGAGCGCGAGGTAGCCGTCGAACGCGACCGTCGAGCCGGTCGCGCGCAACACAACGTCGCCTGCGGGCGAGGTGATGTCGACGCCGACCTGATCGATCAGTGCCGTTGCCATCTGACTGGCGACGGCGCGCTTCCAGATCAGCTCGTAAAGCCGGCGCTGCTCGTCGTCGAGATGACGCGACGCGTCGGCCGGGCGGCGCGCCATATCGGTCGGGCGGATCGCCTCGTGCGCTTCCTGGGCGTTCTTTGCCTGCGTGCGGTAGATGCGCGGCTCGTCAGGGCGATAATTGGCGCCGTAATCCTGCGCGATGAGGCTGCGGACCGAAGCAATCGCTTCGTTCGACAGGGACACGCCGTCGGTTCGCATATAGGTGATGAGGCCGACCGTCTCGCCGTCGATGTCGACGCCTTCGTAGAGGCGCTGCGCGATGCGCATCGTGCGCGATGTGGTCATGCCGAGTTTGCGCGATGCTTCCTGCTGCAAGGTCGAGGTGGTGAAGGGCGGCGGCGGATTGCGCCGCACCTGCTTGCGCTCGATTTCCTTGACCGCGAAGCCGGTTTGGCGGGCAATCTTCTCGGCAGCCTCGCGCGCGGTCTTCTCGTCGCCCAGATCGAAGCGTTCGAGCCGCTTGCCGTCGAGATGGGTGAGGCGGGCGGTAAAGCGCTCGCCGGACGGTGTTACGAAGTCGACTTCGATCGACCAGTATTCGCGCGGCTTGAAGATCTCGATCTCGGCTTCGCGCTCGCAGATGAGACGCAGCGCGACCGATTGCACGCGGCCAGCCGAACGGCTACCCGGCAATTTGCGCCAGAGCACCGGGGAGAGCGTGAAGCCGACGAGATAGTCGAGCGCACGGCGCGCGAGGTACGCGTCGACCAATTCCCGATCGAGTTCGCGCGGATGCTTGAATGCATCCTGCACCGCGCTCTTCGTCACTTCGTTGAAAACGACGCGCTTGACGTCGACGCCCTTTAGCGCGTGGCGCTGCTTCAGGATCTCTTGCACGTGCCACGAGATCGCTTCGCCTTCGCGATCGGGATCGGTGGCGAGATAAAGATGTTCGGCGCCTTTGACGGCCTTGATGATGTCCTGCAGACGCTTATTTGCTTTGCTGTCGACTTCCCAGGAAATGGCGAAATCGTCGTCGGGTTTAACCGAGCCTTCTTTCGGCGGCAGATCGCGCACGTGGCCATAACTGGCCAGCACGGTGTAACCCTTGCCCAGATATTTGTTGATGGTTTTCGCCTTAGCCGGCGATTCAACGACGACGACGTCCATTCTTGTTAGCTTTCTGAGGAATATTCCCGCCCGATCAATTCCGGATCAGATGGCCATTCATTCGGCTCAAAGCAAGGATACCTGGTTTCCTGGATGTCGCCCGATGCGCCCCGCCAACTCTAGTTCGAGGAGAATTGTCATCACCAGTGCAGGCGACAAATGGCATTGGCGCACCAATTCGTCAACCGTTACCGGTGTGGGCGAGAGCAATTCGACGAGTCGCGCACGGCTAGGGGCAAGCTCGCCGTCGCCGGGCGCGACACTTTCCGAAGGCGTGAAAGCCTCCCGTTTGCGCTCGCCAAGCGTCATGCCGAGCCGCGGTTCCAGTTCACGCATGATATCATCGACGCTCTCGCAGAGGATCGCGCCGTTACGGATCAGATCGTTGGCGCCGCGGCAGCGCGGATCCAGCGGCGAGCCCGGGACGGCAAATACATCGCGTCCTTGCTCGAGCGCGAAGCGCGCGGTGATGAGCGAGCCCGAGCGCAGCGCGGCTTCGACGACAAGTACGCCGAGCGAGCAACCCGAAATGATGCGATTGCGCCGCGGGAAATGACGCGCCTGCGGCTCGGTGCCGACCGGCAACTCGGCGATCAGAACGCCGTGTTCGGCTATCTGCTCGTGCAATCCGCGATTTTCTTCGGGATAGACTTGGTCGATTCCGCCCGCGAGCACGGCGATGGTGCCGTTTGCCAATGCACCCTCATGGGCGGCGGCGTCAATGCCACGCGCCAGGCCTGAGACGACGACGATGCCGTGCTGACCCAATTGTATCGCGATATCGCGTGCGAAGCGCCGGCCATTCGCCGACGCATTGCGCGCGCCAACCACCGCGAAAGCGTTGCGCCCGAGCACCGACGCATCGCCTTTGATCGAAATCAGCGGCGGCGCATCGTCGAGCGCGGCGAGTGCAATCGGATAATCCGGCTCGCCCCAGGCGACGAGCCGGCCGCCGGCCGCCTGCAGTTGCTGCATCTCGCGCTCGGCTGCCGTGCGCGCAAAGAGCGAGAGGGGCCGTGAACGCCCACCATGCCGCGCGACTTCGGGCAATGCCGCAAGCGCCGCTTCCGCCGAGCCGAATCGCGCGAGCAGCTGATAAAAAGTAACCGGCCCGACGTTCTCGCTGCGGATGAGACGCAGCCAGTCGAACCGTTCCGCGGGGTTGAGCGTGCGCGCAGGGGCGGGCATGGGCGCCGAAGATGCACGCCGCGCCGGCCCGGCGTCAACTTGGCCCGAAACTCGACCCGTATCAGGTGCGCTTCTTTCTCAGGACGATCTTGTCCTCTTCGCCGTGAACCAGGCGCGACAAATTTGCCCGATGCCGCCAGATCACGAGCAATGCGATAAGAAGAACGGCGAGCGGCGCGACGCCCTCGGGTCGCACAAGCCAGGCGCACAGTGCCGCGACGATCGCGGCGGTGACGGCGGCGAGGGACGAGTAGCGGAATAGAAGCGCCATCGTGATCCAGGTGAGCACGGCGACGAGCGCGAGGGGCCAAGCGTAAGCCAGGAGCACGCCGCCGGCCGTAGCGACCCCTTTACCGCCTTTGAACCCGAGCCAAATGGGAAAGATATGACCGAGCGTTGCACCAATCGCTGCCGCCGTGGGCGCTTCCGCGCCGAACCGCCAGGCGACCAGCACCGGAAAGAAGCCCTTCAGCACGTCACAGATCAACGTTGCGAGAGCGAGCTTTTTGCTGCCCGTGCGCAGCACGTTGGTTGCGCCGATATTGCCGGAGCCAATATCGCGAATGTCGCCGTGGCCGCCGAGATGCGAAAAGATGAGTCCGAACGGAATCGAGCCGCAAAGATAAGCGCCTGCCGCGCAGGCGATGATCGCGCTCCAATCGCCGGCCGCTGTCGTCATGCCCTTAGGCGACGCTCTCGGCAGAGTGGATCACGCGGCCTGCCACAACCGTGCGCAGCACAGCGCCTTGCACGGGGCGTCTGTCGAAAGGCGAGTTACGGCATTTCGAATGGAAGGCGTCGACCGCGATGCGCCAGGGTCTATCGAGATCGAAGATGACGAAGTCCGCCTGCGAGCCCGGCTCGAGCTTGCCCGCGGGCAGGCGCAAGATCTCGGCGGGCCGCTGCGAGAGTGCGCCGAGGATGCGCAGCAGCGGGACGCTGCCATTGTGATGGAGCTCGAGCGCGAGCGGCAGCAGCGTCTCCAGGCCGACGATGCCGCTGGCGGCGGACGTGAAAGGCTGGCGTTTCGATTCCTGATCTTGCGGTGCATGATCGCTGGCGATGGCGTCGATGGTGCCGTCGTTGATGCCTTCGACCACGGCGCGGCGGTCGTCTTCCGAACGCAGCGGCGGCGAGACTTTGGCAAAGGTGCGATAATCGCCGACCGCCGTCTCGTTGAGCGCAAAGTACGGCGGCGCGGTATCGCAGGTCACGCGCAGGCCGCGTTTCTTGGCGCGGCGGATGGCATCGATCGCGTCGCCGGTCGAAACATGCGCGGCGTGATAGCGCCCGCCCGTAATCTCGACGAGGCGCAGATCGCGCTCGATCATCATCACCTCGGCAACCGGTGTGATGCCGGGCAGGCCGAGTCGCGTCGCGATCTCGCCTGAAGTCATCGCGCCACCCGCGGCCAGGCTCGGCTCTTCCGGGTGCTGGATGATCAGCATGTCGAAATTCGTCGCGTAGGAGAGCGCACGCCGCATCACCACCGCGTCAGCGATCGCATGCAGACCGTCGGTGAAGGCGAGGGCGCCGGCACCGGTGAGCAAACCCATCTCGGTTAATTCTTTGCCGCGCAAGCCTTTGGTTGCCGCCGCGTAGGTGCGGATGCGCGTCAGGCCGACATCGCGCGAGCGCCGCGCGACGAATTCGACCAGCGCCAACTCGTCGATGACCGGATCGGTATTGGGCAGCGCGACCATGGTGGTGACGCCGCCGGCCGCCGCGGCCTTGCCGCCGGTCGCCATTGTCTCCTGATGCTCGTCGCCCGGCTCGCGCAGCTGCACGCGCATATCGACAATCCCGGGTGCGAGGCAATGGCCGCCACAATCGACGATCTCGGAGCCATCGCGTTTGAGGTTGGCGCCGACCGTAACGATCTTGCCGTCGTCGACCAGCACCTCGCCCATGCTGTCGCGATTGGTGGCCGGATCGAGGAGCCGCGCGTTGGCGAAAAGCGTGGTCATCGCGCCCGCCCGTTCATCTCGTCGGCGCGACGTTGCGCGGCTCTTGGCTCAAGGCTTCGAGCACCGCCATGCGCACTGCCACTCCCATTTCCACTTGCTGGCGCACCAAGCTGCGATCGATATCGTCGGCGACCTCGGTATCGATCTCAACGCCGCGATTCATTGGCCCCGGATGCATGATCAGCGCGTCGGGTTTGGCGAGGGCGAGCTTCTCGTAATCGAGGCCGAAGAAATGGAAGTATTCGCGCAGGCTCGGCACGTAACTGCCCTGCATGCGCTCCAATTGGAGGCGCAGCATCATGACGATGTCGACATCTTTCAAACCCTCGCGCATATCGGTGAAGACTTCGACACCGAGCCGGTCGACCTCGGAGGGCAGCAGCGTGCGCGGGGCGACGACGCGGACCCGGGCGCCCATGGTGTTGAGGAGCTGAATGTTGGAGCGGGCGACGCGGCTATGGGCGACATCGCCGCAGATCGCGACGAGCAGGCCCTGCAGCTTGCCTTTGCGCAGGCGGATGGTCACCGCGTCGAGCAGCGCCTGCGTCGGATGCTCATGCATGCCGTCGCCGGCGTTGATCACGGCGCAATCGACTTTCTCCGCGAGAAGCTGCACGGCTCCCGATTCCGGATGGCGGACGACCAGCACATCCGGATGCATGGCGTTGAGCGTCATCGCCGTGTCGATCAGCGTCTCGCCTTTTTTGATCGAGCTCCATTCCGCCGACATATTAATGACATCGCTGCCGAGCCGCTTGCCGGCGAGCTCGAAGGATGTGCGTGTGCGCGTCGAGCTCTCGAAGAAGAGATTGATGATCGTGCGGCCGCGCAACAGCGACTGTTTCTTATCGGCTTGGCGATTTTGCTCGATATAGCTCTCGGCACGATCGAGAAGCTGGGTGATATCGTCGGGCGAGAGTCCCTCGATCCCCAGCAGGTGGCGGTGCGGGAAAGAGAACGGCGCGGACGCGGTTGTCATTAAAGCCGGAACTATAAAGAGCGCCGCTCGGCCCGGCAAGCCGAGCGGCGCTCGCTGGGGATAAATTCAGGTGTGATCGTAGGCGCGCTCGCCGTGCGTTGCGAGGTCGAGCCCGTCGTTCTCTTCCTCGGCGCTGACGCGCGTGCCGCAGATCGCGCCGACAATCTTGACCAAGGCGAAGGTCCAACCGGCCGACCACACCACGCCCGTGAGCACGCCGATGAGCTGTGCGACGAATTGGCGCGAAAGGTCCATACCCTCCGCATAGCCGACGCCGCCGAGCACCGGCAGGGCAAAGATCGCAACCAGCAGCGATCCGGTCATGCCGCCGATGCCATGCACGGCGAAGACGTCGAGCGAATCGTCGATCCGCAGCCGTTGCTTGATGAGATTGGTGAAGAAGAAGCAGATCGTGCCGCCGGCGATGCCGATCACCATCGCGCCCGCCGGGCCGACGAAGCCCGAAGCCGGCGTGATGGTCGCAAGCCCGGCGACGCAGCCGGTGACGAGGCCGACCGAGGTCGGCTTGCCGATGCGCAGCCATTCGATCGCCATCCAGGTCAACGCCGCCGCCGAAGCGGCGAAATGCGTGGCGAGGATCGCCGAAGCGGCCGAGGCGTTGGCGGCAAGCGCGCTGCCGCCGTTGAATCCGAACCAGCCGACCCAAAGCATGCCGGCGCCCGCCATGGTCATGCCCGGGCTGTGGGGCGGGTTGAGGCGATGCGGGAACCCATTGCGCGCGCCGATCATCAACGCCGTGACGAGGGCCGAAACGCCGGCGGTCGTGTGGACGACGATGCCGCCAGCGAAGTCGATCGTGCCCTCCATCGCCAGCCAGCCGCCGCCCCAGACCCAGTGCGTGACCGGCAGGTAGACGATGACGAGCCACAGGGCCGAGAACAGCGCGACGAAGCTGAAGCGCACACGCTCGACGAAAGCGCCAATAATGAGTCCCGGCGTGATGATGGCGAAAGTCATCTGGAAAAGGACGAAAGCTGCTTCCGGCAGGCCGTTCGGAAGTACCTTCGTACCGAGGCCGGGCAGGAAGGCGTCGGCGAGCGATCCGATCCAGCCGGTGCCCTTGTCGAAAGCAAGACTGTAGCCGAAGGCGGCCCAGATCACGGAGACGATGCAGGTGATCGCGAAGCAATGCATCAGAACGGAGAGGAAATTCCGCGCCCGCACCAGCCCGCCGTAGAACAGCGCAAGGCCGGGGAGGGTCATGAACAGGACGAGCGCCGAGGCGACGAGTACCCAGGCGGTGCTTCCGGTATCGATCGCCGATGTCTCGGCGGCCTGCGCTACGGTGAAATAGGTCGACAACCCCAATAGCAGCGCCGCGGCCATCAAACTCCGCGCGATGCCAGCCCCTGCTGCTCGCATACGATCCCCTCTCCAGAGCCTGCGCCTCGAAATTGGGCGCTCGGCCGGGGCATACTGTCCTCTTGCTCAATGCGTGATCAACGGGTCGCTGAGTGCTGCCTATTTTTTAATCAAAAATGGCGCGGCGACCGTGGTTCAGGTGGTCGAGAAGGCCCTGAAGGATGTAAGCAGCGGCGGCTTTGTCGATGAGTTCGGCGCGGCGGCGGCGTGAGAGATCGGCCTCGATCATGCCGCGCTCGACCGCCGCGGTCGAAAGCCGCTCGTCCCAGAAGACGATGGGTAGCGCCGTATGCCCCATCAGATTCTTTGCGAACTGCCGTACGCCTTGCGTCCGTGGGCTGTCACTGCCCTCGAGCGACAGCGGCAGGCCGATGACGATGCCCGCGATCTTGTGGCGTGCGATCTCATCGAGTAGGCGCTTGAGGTCGTCGCGGAAGCGGGTGCGGCGGATCGTGTCGAGCGGCGTCGCGATGATATGAGTCGTGTCCGACAGCGCCATGCCGATCGTCTTGGTGCCGACGTCGAGCCCCAAGAGCCGCGTGCCAGCAGGCAGCAGCGGCTTCAATTCGGTAGGGTTGCAGAGCGGCATGGGATTGTTCGGCAGCGGCGAGTGTTGCTATTTTGGCAACACAGGAGACATTTACAGCATGGCATTAGACAAGGCCACCGTGGCGCGCATTGCCGCCCTGGCGCGAATTCGGGTGACTGACGAGGAGCAGACGCGGCTTGCCGGCGAGTTGTCTCAGATTCTCACCTGGATCGAGCAACTCGACGAGGTCGACACGACGGGCGTAGAAGCGATGGCGAGTGTCGCGCATCAAAAACTGCCGCTGCGCGACGATGTGGTGACGGATGGCGGCATTCGCGACAAGCTGCTTGCCAACACGCCGTCCAACAATCCGACCGCAACGGCGCGCGGTTTCTTCACTGTGCCCAAGGTGGTGGAGTGAGTTCGCTCACGGAAATCGGCCTTGCCGAGGCGCGCGACGGACTCCTCGCCAAGAAATTCTCGGCGCGCGAGCTTGCTGAGGCGCATGTGAAAGCCGTCGAAGCGTCGCGGCCGCTCAATGCTTATATCGTCGAGACGCCGGAGAAGGCGCTGGCGCTGGGGACGGAAAGCGACCAGCGGATCGCCCGCGGTGAAGCGCGGCCGCTCGAGGGCTTGCCGCTCGCGATCAAGGATTTGTTCTGCACCGAGGGTGTACCGACGACCGCCGGCTCGAAAATCCTCAAAGGTTTCAAGCCGCCTTATGAATCGACCGTCACCGCCAATCTCTGGCGCGATGGCGCGGTGATGCTCGGCAAAGTGAACATGGACGAGTTTGCGATGGGTTCGTCGAATGCTACTTGCGCGCATGGTCATGTCGAGAATCCGTGGCGTCGGCGCGGCGACAACCGGCCGCTCGTGCCGGGCGGATCGTCGGGCGGCTCAGCCGCTGCGGTCGCGGCGCGTGCGGCACTCGCGGCGACCGGTACCGATACCGGCGGCTCGATCCGGCAACCGGCGGCCTTTTGCGGCATTGTCGGACTGAAGCCGACCTATGGCCGCTGCTCGCGATGGGGCATCGTGGCGTTTGCGTCGTCGCTCGACCAGGCAGGGCCGATGACGCGTAGCGTACGCGATGCGGCTCTGATGCTGAAATCGATGGCAGGGCATGATCCGAAGGATTCGACCTCAGCCAATCTGCCGGTGCCGGATTTCGAGAAAGCGCTGACCGGCGATATCCGCGGCATGAAAATCGGCATTCCGCGCGAATATCGCCTCGACGGCATGCCGGCGGAGATCGAAGCGCTGTGGGAACGCGGCATCGACTGGTTGAAAGCCGCGGGCGCGACGCCCATCGAAGTGAGCCTCAAACTCACCAAGTACGCCCTGCCGGTCTACTACATCATCGCGCCGGCGGAAGCCTCGTCGAATCTCGCACGCTATGACGGCGTGCGCTTCGGCATGCGTGTCAATGGCGACACACTCGACGAAATGTATGAAGCGACGCGCGCCGAAGGTTTCGGTCCCGAGGTGCGGCGGCGCATCCTCATCGGCACGTATGTGCTTTCCGCGGGCTACTACGACGCGTACTACTTGAAGGCACAGAAGGTGCGTGCGCTGATCGCCAAGGATTTCGACGATGCGTTCCAGCAATGCGACGCGCTGCTGACGCCCACCGCACCGTCGGCCGCTTTTGCGATTGGCGAGAAGAGCGACGATCCGATCGCGATGTATCTGAACGATGTCTTCACGGTGACCGTCAACCTCGCGGGCCTGCCGGGTATCTCGGTGCCGGCTGGCTTGTCGAGCGACGGTCTGCCGCTTGGGCTGCAAGTGATCGGCCGCGCTTTCGACGAAGAGACGGTGCTGCGCGTTGGCGGCGTGATCGAGCAAGCGGCGCAATTCACCGCCAAGCCGCAATTCATCGCCGGAGCTTCCTGATGAGTCTCATCAAAGGCGAGACCGGCGAGTGGGAAGTCGTGATCGGAATCGAGACCCATGCGCAAGTGGTCTCGAACGCCAAGCTGTTCTCGGGCGCCGCAACCGGGTTCGGCGCCGAGCCGAATACGCAGGTTTCGCTCGTCGA
The DNA here is from genome assembly GCA_036490955.1 of Allostellaceae bacterium. Classification (GTDB taxonomy): domain Bacteria; phylum Pseudomonadota; class Alphaproteobacteria; order ATCC43930; family CGMCC-115725; genus CAIKMD01. The sequence goes on from DASXCX010000211.1 coordinate 27,409, forward strand.
CGCGGCGTTTCCCGGCATGCTGCCGGTCATCAACAAACGCTGCGTCGAGCAGGCGGTGAAGACCGGGCTCGGCATCAATGCCGAGATCAATCTTTTCTCGATCTTCGATCGCAAGAACTATTTCTACGCCGATCTGCCCGCCGGCTACCAAATATCGCAATATACGCGGCCGGTCGTCGGCAAGGGCAAGCTCGCCATCGATCTGCCGGACGGCTCGACACGCGATATCGCCATCACGCGGCTGCATCTCGAGCAGGATGCGGGCAAGAGCCTGCACGACCAGCACGCGACGCAGACCTATGTCGATCTCAACCGCGCCGGCGTCGCGCTAATGGAGATTGTCTCCGAGCCCGATCTGCGCAGCGCCGAAGAGGCCGGAGCCTATGTGAAGAAGCTGCGCTCGATCCTGCGCTACCTCGGTACTTGCGACGGCAACATGGAGGAAGGCTCGTTGCGTTGCGACTGCAACGTCTCCGTGCGCAAGCCTGGCGCGCCTTATGGCACGCGCTGCGAAATCAAGAATGTGAACTCGATTCGCTTCGTCATGCAGGCGATCGAGTACGAGGCGCGGCGCCAGATCGAGGTGCTCGAAGAGGGGGGTACGATCCGCCAGGAGACGCGGCTCTTCGATGCCGGGCGCGGCATAACGCGCCCGATGCGCTCGAAGGAAGAGGCGCACGACTATCGCTACTTTCCCGATCCCGATCTGCTGCCTCTGGAACTCGACCCGGCTTGGGTCGAGGAGATCAGGCGCGGTCTGCCCGAACTGCCGGATGCGAAGAAAGCGCGCTTTGTTTCGAACTATAAGCTATCGGCTTACGAGGCCGGCGTGCTCGCCGATGAGCAAGCAAGCGCCGATTATTTCGAAGCCGTCGCCAAAGGGCGCGATGCGAAGCTTGCCGCCAACTGGGTGATGGGCGATCTCTTCGGTGCGCTCAACAAGCGCGGCGTCGACATCGCGGGCTCTCCGGTCAAGGCCGGCGATCTCGGCGCGCTGCTCGATCTGATCTCCGACAACACGATTTCCGGCCGCATCGCCAAGGACGTGTTCGCCGAGATGCTCGAGACCGGCAAGCAGCCGAGCGCGATCGTCGAAGCGAGGGGGCTGCGCCAAGTCACCGATACCGGCGCCATCGAAGCAGCGGTCGATGGGGTTCTCGCGAAAGAGCAGGATAAGGTCGCGGAATATCGTTCGGGCAAGGACAAGCTCTTCGGGTTCTTCGTCGGCCAGGTGATGAAGGCGACGCAGGGCAAGGCCAATCCGGGATTGGTCAACGAGCTGCTGAAGAAGAAGCTGGCGGGTTGAGCGCCGCAGCGATGCCGCCAGCTGCCGTCCGGCCGATCGTCGGGCTCGCGCCACGGCGCTGCCTGTTGCCGCAGAGCCTCGGCTTTCTCGCGCCAATCGTCGTCGACGGGCTTCAGCGCTTCGGCAGCAACGGCGATGGTGGCTATGTGCTGCCGGCGTGGGCGCTCAAGGCGATCGATGCGGTCGTGTCATTCGGTATTTCCGAGAACTTCACCTTCGAAGAGGCGCTGGCGGCTGTGCTGCCGGGCGTGCCGATCCACGGCTATGACCCAACCGTCAGCGACCGGCATTTCCGCAAGCGGGTGACCCGCATCCTCGCGAAATTCTTGCGCCTGCGTGCAAGCGGCGCCGAGCTCGCGGACAAGTATCGCAGTCTCGCTGCTTATCGTCGGGTCTTCGCGGCGCCCTCGCGCCATTTCCGCGAGCGCATCTTCAACCGCAGCGACGGGCCGGGCGATGCCACGATCGACCAGGTCTTCGCGCGCATCCCCGGCCGCGATCATGTTCTGTTGAAAATGGATATCGAGGGTGCCGAGTATCGTGTCATTCCCGATATCCTGCGTTATGCCGGACGTATCGACATTCTCGCTATCGAATTCCACGACACCGATCCGCTGCGCGCGGTCTTCCTCGCGGCCATCGAGCAGCTGCTTGCCGAATTCCGCATTGTGCATCTCCATGGCAACAATGTATCCGGCGTCGCCGCCGATGGTTTGCCGGAAGCGCTTGAGATTACCTTTTTGGCAAAGCGCCTTGTACCGCCAGGGCTGGCGCGGCGGCAGGAACTGCCGCTCGAGGGGCTCGATTTCCCGAACTATCCCGCGGCCGCCGAGCTCGCCTTGGTTTTCGCACCGCGTGAAAACGAGCACGCCTCGCAGCCGACGCGACGTTGATATCTCTCAGCCTGCGCGCGCGGTAAAGGCGGCGAGCGTTTATGCCCGTCCGTAAGTGTCTTTGAAGCGTACGATGTCGTCCTCGCCGAGATAAGAGCCCGACTGCACTTCGATGAGATGCAGGGGGATCTTGCCGGGATTTTCGAGCCGGTGGCGCGTGCCCAGGGGAATGAACGTCGACTCATTCTCGTGGAGAACAAGTTCCTCGCTGCCCTTTGTCACCTTGGCCGTGCCGGTGACGACGACCCAATGCTCGGCGCGGTGATGGTGCATCTGCAGCGAAAGGATGCCGCCCGGCTTCACCATGATGTGCTTCACCTGCACGCGCTCGCCATTGTGGATCGAGCGATAGGTGCCCCAGGGCCGATGCACGAGCGGATGCGAAACAAGCTCGCTGCGCTTGCCGCGCTCCAGCCGCGCGACGATCTGCTTGATATCCTGCGCGCGATCGCGGCGCGACACCATGACCGCATCCGACGTGGTGACGACGACGAGATCCTCGACCCCGAGCACGGCGAGCAGGCCTGATTCGGCGCGCAGATAAGAATTCTTCGTTTCCTCGACGATGACGTCGCCGGCGGTGACGTTTCCGGCGTCGTCTTGCGCGCCGACCATCCATAGCGCATCCCAGGTGCCGACGTCGCTCCAACCCATCTCGACCGGGACGACGGCGGCGTGACTCGTATGCTCCATCACCGCGTAGTCGATCGAATTGCTCGGTACCTGCGCAAAGGCATCGCCATCGAGACGCAAGAAATCGAGATCGCGCTTGGCTTTGGCGAGCGCCTCGCGACAGGCCGCGACCATTGCCGGCTGTAGCCGCTCAATCTCGGCCAAAAGGAGTTTCACCGGAAAGAGGAAAATGCCGCTGTTCCAGGAATAGGCTGGATCGGCGACATAGGTTTCGGCGCGGAGACGATCCGGCTTCTCGACGAAAGCTGCGACCTCGAAAGCGCCATCGATACCCTCGAGGGCTTGGCCACGCTTGATGTAGCCATAGCCGGTCTCAGGCCGGCTCGCTTTGATGCCGAAAGTGACGAGCTTGCCGGACGTGGCGGTGTCCGCGGCGCGCGCGACCGCGGCTGTGAAGGCGGCCGCATTGGTGATCGCGTGATCCGAGGGCATCACCAGCATCAGCGCATCGGACGCCGAAGCGGCGAGGGTCAGGGCGGCAATGCAACACGCCGGCGCGGTGTTGCGCCCGAGCGGTTCGAGGACGATCGCGGCCGGGGTCACGCCGGCGAGCCGCAACTGTTCGGCGACGATGAAGCGATGATCGTCATTGGAAATGATGAGCGGCGGCGCGAATTGCTTGCCATCGGCAACGCGCAGCCCCGCTTCCTGCAAGAGGGTGCGCTCGGTCAGCAGAGGCAGGAGCTGCTTCGGATATTGCGCGCGCGACATCGGCCAAAGGCGCGTGCCCGAGCCACCGGAGAGGATCACCGGATGGATCGCCGGTCGGCCCTGCGGCGGCATCAAATTTCTCCTTGCGAAACGGTCATTGGCCGACGGCATAGTAGCGCGATCGCAGCGCGCGGAGGACAGGAATGATCGAGCTCTACACGTGGGGAACGCCCAACGGCAAGAAAGCGTCCATCATGCTCGAGGAAATCGGACTGCCCTATAACGTCCATCCGATTCGCATCATGGAGGGCGATCAGTTCCAGCCCGATTACGTCAAGATCAATCCAAATTCCAAGATCCCGGCTATCGTCGACACGGAAGGGCCCGGCGGCAAGCCGATCAACATCTTCGAATCCGGCGCCATCCTCATCTATCTTGCCGAGAAGACCGGCAAGCTCATGGCGCCCGATCCGGCACTGCGGATCGAGACGATCGAATGGCTGATGTTCCAGATGGGCGGCGTCGGTCCGATGTTCGGCCAGGCACATCACTTCTTGCGCCAGGTCAAGGAGCCCAACCCGTACGGCGCCGAGCGCTATTCGAAGGAAACGCGGCGGCTCTACGGCGTGATGAATGCGCGCTTGGGACAAGTGCCTTACCTCGCAACCGACTACTCGATCGCCGATATCGCGACCTACCCATGGGTGTCGCGCTTTGAATGGCATCAGGTGGATCTGGCGGAATTTCCGAACGTGAAGCGCTGGTTCGATGCGATCAGCGCGCGTCCGGCGGTGCAGCGCGGAATGAAGGTGCCGTCCTAGGTCGCGGCAGCGAGCCACGACGGCGGCGTCTTAAGCGGCCGTACGCGGGCGGCCGGGACGGCGGATCGGGCGAACGAAAGCGCCGACTGGCTCGGGCTCGCGATCGAGCGATTGCAGCTCGGAGCGGCAACGCTCCAAAACCTGCATGTCGCGGGCATCCTCACGATCCGAGATATCCATGTAGCTGAGCTTTATCTCGACGAGATCGAGCAGCATTTCGATCGAGCGCTTGGACAAATTCATCGTCCCCCTCCGTATTTCTGCCGCGGATGATCGGTTGCGGTCGCTTAAAATTTTCTGAACAAACGGCTTTTTTGAGCCGCGGAATAGGAGAGTCCGTGACTTAGTTTGACGAAAAGAGGCGCGGCCGGTAAAAGAATCCGCGCATACGCCGTGTCAAATCCACTCTTCGGTGGAGGGGTGGCCGAGTGGCTGAAGGCGGCGGTTTGCTAAACCGTTATAGGTGTCAAAACCTATCGTAGGTTCGAATCCTATCCCCTCCGCCATTTCTTTCTTGAAAATCAATATATTGAAAGGCGTCCTAAACAGTCGTGTTTAGGACGGCTGGGGGCGTCTTGCGGCCTATTTTGGGTCTCTTGCGTCCGGTCGAGGATATGGACGGGGCACGTTATGCTGCGGTCGGCCAGACGGCCGTGCGCGGGTGTTGCGCTTTTTCGAATGAGGAAGCTTAAATCACTCGCTTGAACGATGGGGGAAACCAATGCGTCGCTATTTGATACGCTCGCTTCTGATAGTTGGTTTGTCGACCAGCGCCGCCCAAGCGGCAGGCCCATTTGACGGTCCCTGGTCGGGGGAAGCGCATGGCACCACAGGACCGATGCAGCAATGTATCGCTACTGCCACGGCGACGATTCAGGACAATGTCGTGCGTGGCGAGCTCAAATGGGGAAGATTCAAGCCGAGCGTGCTGGCCGGCAAGATCGCTACCGATGGAACTTTCACCAGCAACAACGGCGGTATCACCGGAAAGTTCGAAGGCGATTCCTTCACCGGCAGCTTCTCGATACCGAATGGCTACTGCAATCCCTACCGGCTGACGTTAAAGCGGTCCTAAGCGGAAGATCGTCGAATAACAATGGATTGGAGGCCGATTTTCGGTCGGATCG
>DASXCX010000212.1:0-8189 GCA_036490955.1 Allostellaceae bacterium
CATGGAATGCGAGAATGTCCTGCTGGTGCAGGCCGAATTCGACGGCGAGCTCGACGCGGCCGATGCGTTGCGCGCCGCGCGGCATCGCCAAGGCTGTGCCGAATGCCGCGATGCTTATGCGCAATTGTCGGCGACCCACGAGCTGATGCGCGAAAGCGCGCAGCGCTACAAGGCGCCGGAGAGTCTCCGCCGCGTGCTGAGCGCCGGGCTCACCGTGACGCACAAAGCGCCGGCACCGAAGCCGCGCGCGGCGCGTTCGTGGTGGCGCGAGGGCGCGAGCTTCGGCATCGGCGCCGCGCTCGCCACGTGCATCGCGCTCTTGGTCATCAACCCGACGCAACCGAATTTGCTCGACGCTGTGATCGCCAGCCATGTGCGTGCGTTGCAGCCGGGCCATCTGGAAGATGTGATCTCGACCGATCAGCACACCGTGAAGCCGTGGTTCGACGGGCGCATCGATTTCGCGCCGCCGGTCAAAGACCTGGCGGCCAAGCAATTCCCGCTGCTCGGCGGGCGGCTCGACTATCTGAACGATCGCGCCGTTGCCGCGATGGTCTATGGCAGCGACAAGCACATCATCGATCTTTATGTCTGGCCCGTCGATAAAGCCGGACATAGCGGCGGGCCGATGCCGGGCACGGCGTCGCACAACGGCTACAACACCGTACATTGGAGCGATAACGGTATGGATTTCTGGGCCGTGTCCGATCTCGAGGCCGCCAAGCTCAACGACTTCGTACGTGCCTGGCACGCGTCGAGCTGAGGCCTTACACGGTTGTGGGCGCCGTCACGTTCGCGCGGCGCAACGCCAATGCGGCAATAAGGCCGCAGAGGGCTGCAGCGCTGAGCCAGGCGCCGGGCATGGCGCGATTGTCGCTGACATGGATGAGATATTCACTGACCGCCGGGGTGAAGCCTCCGAAGGTCGCGGTCGCGAGGCTATAGGCGAGCGCGAAGCCCGATGTGCGGATCGATTCCGGCATGATCTCGGTCAGGAATACGACCATCGCGCCGTTGTAACTGCCATAAAGAAACGAGAGCCACAACTCGACGGTGAGAAGCCGCGCGAAGGACGGCGCATCGATCAGCCAAGCGAGCGCGGGATAGGCCGTCGCCAAGGTCAGCAGCGTGAAGAGGATCAGCAGCGGCCGGCGGCCGATGCGATCGGAGACCGCGCCCATCACCGGCAGCCAGATGAGATTGGAAGCGCCGACGCAAAGCGTGACGAGGAGACTCGCGGTCGAGGAGAGATGAAGCTGCTGCGTGCCGAAGGTCGGCGTGTAGGCGGTGATGAAATAGAACGATACGGTCGTCATTGTCGTCAGCATCATGCCGGCGAGCACGAGCGGCCAGTTCGCCGCGACGCCGCGAAAGATCTCGCTTGCCGTCGCGCGGTGGCGGCGCTTGGCGAAAGCCTCGGTCTCGGTGAGGTTGCGGCGCAGGAGGAAGATCATCGGCACGATGAGACAGCCGACGAAGAACGGCACGCGCCAGCCCCAGGCGCCGATGTCTTGCGGCGACAGCGCGAAGCTCAGCCCGACGCCAAGCAGCGCGACCACCATGACCGCAATTTGCTGGCTGCCCGATTGCCAGCTCACGTAAAAGCCTTTGTGGCCGGGCGTCGCCATTTCGCTGAGATAGATCGAGACGCCGCCGAGTTCGACGCCGGCAGAGAAACCTTGCACCAGTCGGCCGATGACGACAAGGACCGGCGCGAGGATGCCGAGCGTCGCATAGCCCGGCACAAAAGCGATCAAGGCGACGCCGATCGCCATCAGGGTCAGCGTCAGCAACAGCCCGGCACGGCGGCCATGTTGGTCGATATAGGCGCCGAGCACGATCGCGCCCAGGGGCCGCATCAAGAAGCCAACGCCGAACGTGATCAGCGCCGACATCAGCGACAGGAATTCGTCGCCCTTCGGAAAAAACGTGTTGCCGATGATCTTCGCGTAATAGCCGAAGACGAAGAAATCATACATCTCCAGAAAATTGCCGCTGGAGACGCGAATGACGGTGCGGATTTTTTCCGCGCGCGTGGATGATCCGGCCATGCGGCCGAGCTTAGCGCGGAAGCGTGCTGGACGTTAGACGCCGCCGTAGCGGCGCCGGCGGCGGGAGGAGATTTGGGCCCGAACGCTATAGCCGCCGGCGAAGCCGGCGAGAAACGTCAGGCCGAGCATCATCATCGGAGTCATGGCTCAAACTCGAAACCTCGCGCAGTGTCGACGGCCTAACCCTAGCCATCGAGCACGCCAATTTTATGACGGGGCCTGCGGCGTGTTCGCCGCTTTATTGCCGCAACTATTTTGGGAACAAATAAAATGGGGATGCCGTAACGGCATCCCCAAGTTGCTGGAGAAACGATCGGTACTGGTACTACGCGTTACACGACAACGAACGTACTTACTGAACCGTCTCGCCGTGGAGGGCGAGATCGAGACCATCTTGCTCGATCTCGGCATCGACCCGGAGGCCGATCACGATATCGATGATCTTCAAGAGGATCAGCGACACGATCACGTCATAGACGACGATGATGAGCACGCCTTCGATCTGGTTGATCACCTGACCCGCATTGCCTTCGATCAGGCCCGACGTGCCGCCGTATTCGCTGATCGCGAACACACCGGTCAAGATCGCGCCGGTGGCGCCGCCGATCGCATGCACGCCGAACACGTCGAGCGCATCGTCGTAGCCGAACATGTGTTTGACGAAGACCGCGCCGCAGTAGCAGATGACGCCGGCGGCAACGCCCATCGCGAGCGCGCCCGCCGGGCCGACGAAGCCCGAAGCCGGGGTGATCACGACGAGGCCCGCCACCGCACCGGAGCAGACGCCGATCACGGTCGGCTTCTTGCGGTGGGCCCATTCGACGAACATCCAGGTAAGACCCGCCATCGCGGTGCAGATCTGGGTCACGGTCATCGCCATACCGGCCTGCAGGTTGGCGGTAACCGCCGAGCCCGCATTGAAGCCGAACCAGCCAACCCACAGCAGACCGGCGCCGATGAAGGTGAGCACGACGTTATGTGCGGGCCCGGTATCCTTGCGCTTGCCGAGCATCAACGCGCACATCAAACCCGCGACGCCGGAATTGACGTGCACGACCGTGCCGCCCGCGAAGTCGAGTACCTTCACGAAGGCGTCGCTGTTGGCGCTGTTGAGGAAGCCATCCGGTCCCCACACCCAATGCGCGACCGGCGCGTAGACGCAGATCGCCCACAGGCCGATGAACCACAGCATCGCCGAGAACTTCATGCGCTCGGCGAAAGAGCCGGCGATCAGCGCGGGCGTGATGATCGCGAAGGTGAGCTGGAACATCGAATAGACGCTCTCGGGGATCGTCGGCGCGAGCGCGTTAGGATTGCCGATGCCGTTCGAGATGTCGCTCAAAATCCCCTGGAGGAACGCGCGGCTAAGCCCGCCGACGAACGGCGTGCCTGCTGTGAACGACATGCTGTAAGTGCAAACCGTATAGATCACGGTGATGAGGCAGGTGATGGCGAAGCTCGTCATCACCGTGTCGCCGACATTCTTCTTGCGGACCATCCCGCCATAGAAGAGCCCGAGGCCCGGCACCGTCATCATGAGGACGAGTGCGACCGAGGTCAGCATCCAGGCGGTGTCGCCCGAATTCGGCTGACATTTCTCGAGCACCGCCTGCTTTGGATCCGCATTGCCGGCGCAGGCCGGCGGTGCGGCGGGCGCGGCGGCCGGCGCCGCGGCTTGATCGGCGGGCGCGGCGGCGGCCGGTGCCGCCGTCTGATCCTGCGCGTAAGCGACGCTGGTGCCGATGACGGCGCCGGCGAAGAGCAGCGGCACGATCAGCGCTGCAGTCGTCCATAACCTGCGGAAACTCATGACCCACGGACCTCCCGTTGAAGCAAATCTGCCGGGCCCCCAAACCGGACCCCTCGCAAGCAAGAACAAGATTCGTGCCAGTTCCCCGAATCAGGAGAATCGACGAGATTCGCCCTATTTTGTGTGCATTGCAGCATCTGGTTGGGGAAAATTTAGGCAGATTTACCACCTTTGCTCAGTTTTTGGGCAAAGTTGCTCGCGTCTTACGATTCCACGGCAATCCGTCGTTCTACCGAACCGGGCGCGACATTTCAGCCGGCGAGGCATCCGAGCCCGGTTTGCAGGTGTTGAGACGATATGGCCGAACTCGAAACACGCCTTTCGTCGATCCCTTTGCCGCCGCGCGACAGGCACTGCGTGGAGACTTTCCCCTGTGCAATCTGTGGCGCACCGGCGGTGATCATCGCCGCCGACGGCGAGACCGGGAAGCCGATTCGCATCTGCGCCGACCATCTGCCGGCGGAAGCACGCGCGGTCTACGACCGGTTGCGTGCGCGAGGATGGCGCGCACCGGCGCCGCGTGTGCGCGCGCTTTTCGATGCACACCCGCACGGCCAACGTGTCGGCCGACGCATTAACATGGAATTCGACTAGCGCCGTTCCGGCTCGCTTGTTTTCCGCCGTCGCGCGTTTCACTCTCGGCCCATGCCGCCGCGCCGCCGCAGTACTCGTTCCAACAATCGACGGGACATTCGTGCCGACGTCGCGGTGGTCGGCGGCGGGCTGTCCGGCCTGTCGCTCGCCATCGCCTGCGCCGCCGCCGGTCTCGAGGTCGCGGTCGTCGATCGCGAGGACCCGGCGAAATTCCGCGATGCCGCCTTCGACGGCCGCACCACCGCGATCGCTTACGGCTCGCAGCAGGTGTTGAAAGGCATCGGCGTCTGGGATTCGCTCAGCGCCCATGCCGAGCCGATCCGCGAGATCCGCGTCGTCGACGGTGATTCTCCCCTTTTTCTGCATTACGATCGCGCCGAGATCGATGCCGAGGCGCTGGGCTACATCGTCGAGAATCGTAGACTGCATGGCGCGCTGCACGCCCGGGCCGAGGCCCTGACAAGTCTCATGCTGTACGCGCCGAGCGCCGTCGAGCAGGCCGAATTCGCGGAGACGCAAGCGCGGCTGACCTTGAGCGATGGCGGGCTGGTCACCGCATCGCTCGTGGTTGGCGCCGATGGCCGCAACTCGCCGATGCGCGCGGCCGCCGGCATCAAGACCTGGCGCAAATCCTATCGCCAGATCGCGATCGTCTGTGTCGTCAAACATGAAAAGCCGCATGACGGCGTCGCCGTCGAACATTTCCGCGCTGCCGGACCGTTCGCGATTCTCCCTATGCAAGGCAATCGCTCCTCGATCGTCTGGACCGAGGACGAACACGACGCGCCGGCTTTGCTCGCGCTCGATAACGAGGCTTTCGCGCACCAACTCGCCAGCCGCTTCGGCGATTTCCTCGGACGGGTCGAGCCGGAGCCCGGCCGCTGGTCTTATCCGCTATCGCTGATCCAGGCCGAGCGCTACGCGGCGCCGCGCCTCGCGCTGATCGGCGATGCGGCGCATGTCATTCACCCGATCGCCGGGCAGGGCTGGAATCTCGGCGTGCGCGATATCGCGGCGCTTGCCGAGCTGCTCGTCGATGCGCACCGCCTCGGCCTCGATCTGGGCAGCACGGAATTGTTGCGCCGCTATGAGCGCTGGCGACGGTTCGACAGCCTGACGCTGACGACCGTGACCGACGGGCTGAACCGTCTTTTTGCCAACGATTTCCCGCCGTTGAAACTAGCCCGCGACCTGGGCCTCGCCGCGGTCAATCACGCGCCGGGCCTGAAGCGCCTCTTCATGCGCCACGCCATGGGCATAACCGGCGATCTGCCGCGGCTGGTGAAGGGCGAGAGTCTGTAGACCTTTCTCTATTCGTCACGCCCGCGGGGTGGCGAGAGGATTGGTCCGGGGACGTCAATAAAACGCCATCGTCTCCGGACCGATATGCGTCGTGCACGCGCGATCGAGCTTCATCGCGCCGAGCTCGATCGCCGAGATCGTGCCTTCGTCGTGATTGGTGACGAAGGCGTGCTTCATGTCGGCGCCGAAGGCGATGCCCATCGGGCCTTTCTCGAGCTTGAAGAGGTGCTGGCGCGCCGGATCTTCGGTATCGATCACGGCCGCGGCGCGCGACTGATTGAACGAGGCGACGAGATAGCGGTTGTCCGGGCTGACGCGCAGCCGATTGAGCTGCGGCGGGAAATCGTCGCCCAGCCCCTCGATCGTGAACTTGCCGGCGACGCTGTCGCTTACCGGATCGATGATGCTGATCTCCGGCCGCGCCGATGAGGCCTGATAGACGCGGTTGCCGTCGGGAGCGGCGCAGACGCCCTGGCATTCGTAGCGGAAATCCGGAATGCGCTTCGTCACCTGTTTCGTCGCCGTGTCGATCACCGACATGAAAGAGAGCTGGCGATGCGGAACGTATATCTTCGACCCGTCGGCATTCGCCGCCATGAAATGCGAGCGGTTGGTGCCGGTCTCGACATGGCCCAGCACGATCCCGCGTGCCGGATCGATATAGACGAGCGCGTGGCTCGATTCCGCCGTCGCCCAAAGCAGACCCGCCTTGTCGAAGGTCATCGCATGCGGCGCGAGGAAGGGCGCGACCTCGATGAAGCCATCGAGCTTCTTGCCCGCGACGTCGAGCACGGCGATGCGCGTGCCGGGCTCGGTATTGGTGCCGACCTGGCCGTTGCCGTAGATCGAGACATAGGCCTTCTTGCGATCCGGCGAGAGAACGACCTCGTGCGGGAAATCGGGCAGCTTGATTTCTTCCTGCAGCGCGAAGGTCGTGCCATCGTGGAATTCGACGAAGCCGTCGCGCTTGCAAACGACGATGAGGCCGGTGTCGCCAAGCGAGTGATTGATGTCGCTGCCGGGCTTTGTGCGGATCGCGGGCGGCAAATTCATGTTCCGGACTCCCTGGTGGAACCGAGATCGGCTTTCAGCCGCGCGACGCCGGCGGCGAGCGCCTGCAATTTGCCGATCGCAACGTCGTTATCGAGCGGCGCCATGCCGCAATTGGTCGAGGCTTCCAACCGCTCGAGCGGCACGTAAGGCAGAACGCGGCGCAAAACCGATGCGACCTCTTCCGGCGTTTCGATACGGTCGGTCGCGACGTCGATCGCGCCGAGCGCGACGCTCTTGTGGCCCAGCAGCGCCAAAAGCTCCAGCGGTACGCGCGAATTGATGCATTCGAGCGACACCTGATCGATCTTGCTGCCGGCAAGGGCGGGAAAGATCGCTTCATATTGCCGCCATTCGCCGCCAAGCGAATTCTTCCAATCGATATTCGCCTTGATGCCGTAGCCGTAACAAATGTGAACCGAGGTCCGGCATTCGAGGCGCTCAGCCGCGCGCTCCAGCGCTTCGACGCCCCATTCTTTCACCGCATCGCCATAGACATTGAAGGCCGGTTCGTCGAACTGGATCACATCGACGCCGATCGCGTCGAGCTCGCGCGCTTCTTCGTTCAAGAGTTCGGCGAAGCGCATCGCCATCGCGACGCGATCGGGATAATGCTCATTGGCGATCGTATCGATGATCGTCATCGGTCCGGGCAAGGTGAATTTGAGCTTACGCGTGGTGTGGGCGCGGGCGAGCATTGCCTCGCTGCGGTGAACCGAAGCGCGGCGCCTGAGCGGGCCGGTGACCGTCGGGCATTCGGCGATATAGCGATCGGCGCGGATGCCCATGCTGACCCGCTTGCCGAAATCGATGCCGTCGATCTGCTCCAAAAAGCCGTGCACGAAATGCTGCCGCGACTGCTCGCCATCGGTGACGATGTCGATGCCGGCGTCTTCCTGCTCTTTCAACGCCAGCAATGTCGCGGCACGCTTGGCTTCGGCGAGCGCCTCGCCCTGTTGCGCCCAAGGCGCCCACAGCATCTTCGGCTTCGCCAGCCAGAACGGTTTCGGCAAGCTGCCCGCAGTCGATGTCTCGAGCATCGTTCTGGTCCTCCCGTTTCCGGGCAGGCTAGCGCGTCAATCCGGCTTTCGCGAGGTCTTCGAGATAGCGCGCCCAGCGGCTTTCTTGCTCGCGGCCGAGCTGGTGGAGATAGGTCCAGGAATAGATGCCGGTATCGTGCCCATCATCGAAGACCAGCCGCACGGCATAATTCCCCACCGGCTCGACCCGCACGATGCCGACACCGGCCTTGCCGGCGACCGTCTGTTTCTGCCCCGGCCCGTGGCCCTGCACCTCGGCCGAAGGGCTTTCGACGCGCAAATATTCCGCCGGCAGCGCGAAGCGGGCGCCATCGTCATAGGTGATGTCGAGACGTCTCTCGG
>DASXCX010000213.1:0-4866 GCA_036490955.1 Allostellaceae bacterium
GCCTCAGCCTCGTAAAGGCAATCGCCTCCATGCACAATGTCTCGGTCGAGTTGTTCTCAAACGAACCGGGGCTGATCGTTCAAATCAAATTCGCCTGAAACCCCTCCTTCGCGATCGATACCAAAAAAATGGGCGCCGTTACCGGCGCCCATTCCGCGAGATTGATGGAAAGCTGCTCAGTGATTATTCCGGGCAAACTCGCCGGGATCGTCGCCGCCCGTCGAGCCGTAAACGGCCACGCAAGCGATACCCGTTCCGCACGCACCACCAAACATCGGCATCCATTCGGTGACGGTCACGCGATCCGCCGCGATGGAATGCGCACCGGTCGCACCGGTATTGATCGCCGTATCGAATGCCGGCCGCTGCGCGTCGCTGATGTCGAGATTGTCGGTCGGCGGGCTGTTGCTGTCGGTGCAAGCACCATAGAAGGAATTATCGCCGGGGTTGTAGGCCCCTTCATCGCAACCGCCCGTCGTCCCCGTGAGAAGCTTGATCAGGTGACCGTTGCGGATGTCGATGATTTGCTCGGGCCCGGCGCTGCAAGCGAGGAACAATTCGTTATCGGGGCCGATCGCAGAGCCGTTCGGCGCACAATTGTTCGTCAGCTTGAAGTTCGTGACGACATGGATGCCCCTGCCGTGGTCATCGCCGTCGTGATCGCCATCGCGATCGCCGTCGTGGCGCGGGTCGATCACGGTGACATAGCCGCTCGGATTGGTCGAGGTTCCGGGAATGTTGACATAGATGAGACCGGTCTTCGGCGAATAAACCGACTGCTCGACGCCTTCATCAGCCAGTACCGTCCCGTTCGTGCCGTCGAAATTGATCTGCGCCAGGATATTGTGATGTTGGCCGGGAGCGACGGGGCGGGTCGAGATCAGCGTCACGAAAGGCGAATGATCGACCGCCGTGGCGTGGCTATTGATCTTCTGCACCGAGCTTTGCTCCGACGGATTGGCGAAGATCGCCACGTGATCGACCGGATCGAATGCGCCCTCATCGGTGCGGAAGCAGCCGCCGACATTGATATGATCGATCTGTTGGTGAGAGATCAGATCGAACACGCGAACCGAGCTGTCGCACAGATCGGTGGCGTAATCAGCCGCGCTGTTGGTTTGGCCGGGGTTGAAATAGGACGGCCCGTCGCCAGCCCAGGCTTCGGTATGATTGACCGTGAACACGCCGTTCGGACCGGTGATTTCATTGCGGCCGGCCGCGTTCGTGCCGCCGAAAGCGGCATTCGCGTCACACCGTACGCCGGCGAAGGGATCGTTGGCCGGCGGCGTGAGTGGCGTAGACGTCGTGGGGCTATTGATATTGATATAAAGAATGTCGCCCGTGGTCGCGCCCGTGAGCTTGCCGCCTTGGTTGTTCGCCGACGCCGCGCCGTGCGAACGATCCGCAAGGAAGTACGCGCGATCCGCGGCATCGATCCAACTGATGTCGAAGGAAAGATTCGTCGTGTTGGTCGTTGGCGTCCCTTCGGTGAAGGTGCAGGTGATGGGCTGCACCGTCAGCGTCGTCTGGCTCAGCTTGGTGATACCGTCACTATCCGCGCGCGCAACACCCGCGCAGGCAAGCGATGCGATCGCGAAGCCGAGCGCAAGCTGCCATTTTCGATTGGTCCAGCTTCTTACAAACATCTGCGTGTTCCTCCCTTGAAGGTTGACGACATCCCCGCGCGTCAACGAAGAGGCCGTTGCTCTGCGGGCGATGCACGCTTTTGATAAGTGAAGTTTATGTCATAATCCGCCACAACTTCACGGCGGAAGAGTGGCATAAATGGCGATGTTGTGTCTCTAAAGAAATACTCCGGCGTTTTACTACGGTTCTAAAAAAGAAACCAAATAGACGTAGGAGTTTTTCTAACGCGCTTCTTTTCCATCTGCCTTATTTTCGCCGTTGTTCCCAGTCAGAGGTCTTCGGTGCTGGCCCTCTCAACGGGCGACAAGGAGGCCGGCGGCCGAGTTCATCGCGAAGGTGAAGGCCGCGGTCGCGGCCAAGCCCGATCCCGATTTCGTCATCATCGCGCGCACCGATGCGCGCGCTGTTCTGGGGCTCGACGCCGCGGTCGAGCGCATGAACACGGCGCTCGAAGCGGGTGCCGACCTTGCCTTCCTCGAAGCTCCGCAGACGGTAGAAGAAGCGGCGGCCGTGCCGAAGCTCGTACGCGGCCCCTGCCTGCTCAACCTATCGATCGGCGGCCGGACACCGCTGCGCGATTTGGCCGAGGCCGAGCGCGCCGGCTATCGCATCGTCATCGTGCCCGGGCTGCTGCTGCAGGAAGCGATGAGCGCCTTCGCCGCGTCACTCAACGCGCTGAAGACAGAGCGCCGCTTGCCCGCGGCCACCGTCGACGTGCGCGAGCGCCTGCGCCGCATAGGCGCAGCCGAATGGGACGCGCTTCGGGATCGGTTTAAAGCCTAGACGCGTCGTTACGACGAATCCAATCGGTCTCAACCACTGGACCACCGCGTCGGCCTAACGGCCGCCTCGCAATGAGGCCGAAAACTAAATGTGAATCGCGCCCGGCCCGACGGCGAGCGCGGCTTCCTTCACCGCCTCGTTCAGCGTCGGATGCGCGTGAACGGTGCGCGCGATGTCTTCGGATGTGGCGCCGAATTCCATTGCCAACGCGGCTTCGGCGATCATCGTGCCCGCATCGGCGCCGATAATGTGCACGCCGAGCACGCGATCGGTCTTCTGATCGGCGATGATTTTGACGAAGCCCTCGGTATCGGCATTGGCGCGTGCGCGGCCATTGGCGGTGAACGGGAACTTGCCGACCTTGTATTGCACGCCCACGGCTTTGAGCTCTTCTTCGGTCTTGCCGACCGAGCCGACTTCGGGATGGGTGTAGATCACCGCCGGGATGGCGTCGTAATCGATATGCGGTCTTTGGCCGGCGAGCGTCTCGACCAGTACGACGCCCTCTTCCGATGCCTTATGCGCCAACATCGGCCCGGCGATAACGTCGCCGATCGCATAGATGCCGGGCACGTTGGTCGCGAAGTGCGGATCGACCATCACGCGGCCCTTGTTGTCGAGCTTCACCCCGACAATGTCGAGGCCAAGGCTATCGGTGTAAGGGCGCCGCCCGACCGAGACGAGCACGACGTCGCATTTGAGCTCTTCGGCCTTGCCGCCGGCCGCCGCTTCGAGCGAGAGCGACCAGCCGCCATTCGCTTTCGTTGCGCCGGTCACCTTCGTGCCGAGCTTGAAGGCAAATCCCTGCTTCGTCAGCGAGGCCTGCAGCGCTTTCCCGACTTCGAGGTCCATCGTCGGGGTGATGCGATCGAGGAATTCAACCACCGTGACTTGCGCGCCGAGCCGTCGCCACACCGAGCCCATCTCCAAGCCGATATAGCCGCCGCCGACCACGACGAGGTGTGTCGGCACCGACGGCAGCGACAAC
The DNA here is from genome assembly GCA_036490955.1 of Allostellaceae bacterium. GTDB lineage: Bacteria > Pseudomonadota > Alphaproteobacteria > ATCC43930 > CGMCC-115725 > CAIKMD01. The sequence goes on from DASXCX010000213.1 coordinate 3,419, forward strand.
GCACCGGTCGAAGAAACGATCGTCTTCTCGTCGATCGCGATGCCGGGAAGATTAACGCTGTCCGAGCCCGTGGCGATGATGATCGCCTTACCGGCTTTCAGTTCCTGCACCTTGCCGTCCTCGCCGGTGACGGCGAGCGTGTCCTTCGCGGTGAACTTCGCCGCGCCCTTGATGAAAGCGACCTTGTTCTTGCGGAAGAGGAATTCGACGCCTTTGGTATTGGCGTTCACCACCTCGTCCTTGCGCGCCAGCATCGTCTTGAGGTCGAATTCGACCTTGCCGGCCTTGATGCCGTGGACAGCAAGCGCGTGATTGGCTTCCTCGAATTTCTCCGAGGATTGCAGCAGCGCCTTCGAAGGAATGCAGCCGATGTTGAGGCAAGTACCGCCCGGCGACGATCGCTTGTCGATACAGGCAGTCGTCATGCCGAGCTGCGCCGCGCGGATCGCCGCGACATAGCCGCCGGGGCCGCTGCCGATGACGATGACGTCGTAGGTGTCGGCCATGGCTCAGATGCCGAACAGCATGCGCTGGGGATCCTCGATGCACTCCTTGACGCGCACCAGGAAGGTTACCGCCTCGCGCCCGTCGATCATGCGATGATCGTAGGAGAGCGCGAGATACATCATCGGCCGCGCCTCGATCTTGTCGCCGATCACGACCGGACGCTTCTGGATCTTGTGCATGCCGAGGATCGCCGATTGCGGCGGGTTGAGAATGGGCGTCGACAGGAGCGAGCCGTAGACGCCGCCGTTGGTGATCGTGAAGGTACCGCCCGAGAGCTCGTCGAGCGACAGCTTGCCGTCGCGCGCGCGGCGGCCGAGATCGGCGACGCGCTTCTCGATCTCGGCGAAGCTCAATTGATCGGCATCGCGCACCACCGGCACGACGAGGCCTTGCTCGGTACCGACGGCGACGCCGAGGTCGTAGTGATTCTTGTAGATGATGTCGTCGCCGTCGATCTCGGCATTGGCTGCCGGGATCTCCTTGAGCGCCTGGATACAGGCCTTGGCGAAGATCGACATGAAGCCCAGGCGGACGCCATGCTGTTTCTCGAAGCTCTCGCGATAGCGTTCGCGCAACGCCATGACCTCTGTCATATCCACCTCGTTGAAGGTGGTGAGCATGGCGGCGGTGTTCTGCGCGTCTTTCAAGCGCTCGGCGATGCGTTTCCGGAGCCGCGTCATGCGCACGCGCTCTTCGCGCGGGCCCAGCTCGCGCGGCTCTCGGACGACAGGAGCAGGTGCGGGCGCCGGCTTCGCGGCGGCGGCCGCGATATCGCTCTTGGTGACGCGGCCGTCCTTGCCGGTCGGCGCGACTTTGGTCACATCGACACCGGTCTCGGCCGCTGCTTTGCGCGCTGCGGGACCGGAGCGCGCCAGGATATCGGCAGCGCCATTGCTGCTCGCGGGCGGCGGCGCGGCCGGCTTCGTCGATGCGGGACGCGG
>DASXCX010000214.1:0-11108 GCA_036490955.1 Allostellaceae bacterium
GGCCTCCGCCGCGACATCGTAGCCCGCGACGCTGAAGCCCTTGGCGATGAGGTGGCGCGCCATCGGCCGGCCCATCGCGCCGAAGCCCAAAATGCCGATCCGTCTCGGCGTCTCCATCCGCTCTTCCTCCCTTGGCACTCAGCGCACTATAACCGCTTCGGGGATTGGGGAGCATGGCCGTGGCGTCGGGCGAAGCCGCGAAAGGCGATTGGTCGGAGCTGTTCCGCGACGGCCGCGGACTCTATTCGGCGCTGATCATTGGCGGGATCGCGATGCACGCGACCCAGATGCTGGTGATCGCCATCATCATGCCGACCGTGGTCGGCGAGATCGGCGGCGCGGCCTATTACACCTGGGCCGCGATGCTCTATACGATGGGCTCGATCGTCGGCTCTTCGTCGACCGGCGTGATCTGGTCGCGATTCGGCGCGCGCAAGGGCTATACGCTCGGCGCCACTGTCCTTGCCCTCGGCACGATTGCCTGCGCGCTGGCGCCCGATATGTTCACCCTGATCGCGGCACGCGGCGTCCAGGGCTGGGCCGGCGGCCTCGTCGCGGGCGGCGGCACGGCACTGATCGCCAGTCTCTACGATGCGCGTCTCAGGACGCGCGTCCTCGCGATTTCGCAAGGCACCTTCACCTGCTGCCATCTCGGCGGGCCGGTCGTCGGCGGCATTTTCGCGGCGATGCATTGGTGGCGCGGCTCGTTTTGGCTGATGGCGCCGTTCATGGTCGCCTTCGCGATCATCGCGCTGATCAAGATCCCGGCGCGGCTCGATACCGAGGCCGAGCGCGGCGCGATACCGCCCTTCCCCTTCTTCCGCCTGACGATGCTGGCAAGCGGTGTCTGCGCCGTCGCGGCGATCGGCACGATCGATAATTTCGTCTGGGAAGCCGCCTGTCTCATTCTCGCGGTGGCGCTCGTCACGGCGACCTTCCGCCTCGATCGCGAAGCCGGCAACAAGCTCTTTCCCTCGCATGCGCTTTCGTTTCGCGTGCCGATCGGGCTCTGCCTGTGGACGCTGACCCTCCACGCGATGGCGCAAACTTCGGTGACGCTGTTCCTGCCGCTGCTGCTGCAGGTGGTGCATGGCGTCTCGCCGGTCTTCGTCAATTTCGTGACGATCGTGATCTCTTTCTCGTGGACCGTCGGCACTGTCGCCGTCTCCGGCTGGTCGGGCGCGCGCGAGCGCCTGGCGCTCGGCTTCGGCCCGCTGCTCGCGTTCACCGCCCTTGTCAGCATCACCTTGGTCGCGACACAGCCGCAGCTCGCGCTCTTGACCGTCGCGGCGGCGGCGCTCGGGCTGGGTATCGGCATGTACAACGTGCATCTCGTCGCCCGGACGCTCGATCGCGCGCTGCAGGGCGAGCAGCGCACCACCGCCGCCGCACTCAATTCGGTGCGCTCGCTCGGCACGGCTTTCGGCGCCGCCATCGCCGGCGTCATCGCAAACGCCGCGGGGCTCGGCGATGCGACCGATCCGGTCGCGGTCGGCCACGCCGTATCGATCGTCTACGCCTGCTGCTGCGTACCGTTCGCGGTTGCGGCGATGTGCGTGCTGCGCTTCATCCGCATCGCGGTGCCACGCGAGCGGCCGATCACGGAGGCGGTGGCCGACTAGGGCGCAAAATCCTTACCGGATACGATAATTCTGTCGTGAAACGGGACGAACAAGCAAGGGAGGGGGCTATGAGAAAGAATGACACGGCGCGCGACGCGCAGGCGGGAATGGTACGCCGCGATTTCCTCAAAGCGACGGGCGCCGTCGTTGCGGCGAGCGCGCTGTCGGGCGCTGCGTCCGAAGCGCTGGCGGCCAATGCCTCGCCGCGCATCCTGCTCAAGGGCGGCTGCGTGCTAAGCTTCGATCAGGCGATCGGCGATTTCGACAAGGCCGACGTCTTGATCGAAGGAAAAAAGATCCTGGCGGTCGGACGGAATGTGGCCGCCTCGAACGCAAACGTCATCGATGCGACCGGCACGATCGTGCTTCCCGGCTTCATCGACACCCATCACCATCTCTACCAAGCGCTGCTGCGCAATATTCAAGGCAACGGGCTGCTCGCGGATTATTTCCGCGACATCGCCAACGGGCCCAAATCGGCGACGCAATTCTTTCGGCCGCAGGACGCCTATATCGGCGGTCTCTCCGGCGCGCTGCGCTCGCTCGATTCCGGCGTCACCACGATCGCCGATGTCTCCCAGGTCAACAACAGCCCCGAGCACAGCGATGAGCTTATTCGGGGCTTTCAGCAGTCGAACGCGCGCATCGTCTATGCCTATACCGCGGGCGCCGGTCCCGACGTGAAGTGGCCGCAGGATCTGGAGCGATTGCTGAAGCGCTACTTCTCCTCCAGCGATCAACTGGTAACGCCGGCGTTCAGCGCGAGCGTCAACCGCGAGATGCTCGCCACCGGCCGCAAATACGGCATGCGAATCTGGTCGCATATCGTCGAGACGCTGCCGAACAGCTTCCCCAAGGATTTCGAGCAAATGGGCGCCGAAGGCGTCCTGCGGTCCGACCAGGTGTACATCCATTTCACCGGCGCGACGCCCAAGCAGGCGAAGCTCGTCGCCGATACCGGCGGCGCGGTTTCCGCCGCGGTGCCCATCGAGATGACGATGCGGCATGGCATGCCGGTCATCCAGGTCTGCCTCGACAATGGCGTGACGCCCAGCCTGTCGAGCGATGTCGAAACCTCGATGTCGGCCGACATGTTCACAATGATGCGGTCGTGCTTCCTCTTGCAGCGCGTGATGCTCAACGAGCGCTCGATCCAGGGCGAGAAGGATCTGCCGAAGCTGTTGACCGCGCGCGACGTGATCGCCATGGCGACCGTGCAAGGCGCCCGCGACTGCGCTCTCGACAAGAAAATCGGTACGCTCACGCCCGGCAAAGAGGCTGACATCGTCATGCTCCGCGCCGACACGATCGACAGCTTCCCGCTCAACAACGCCTATGGCGCGATCGTGACCGGGATGGATACGAGCAACGTCGACACGGTGATGGTGGCCGGCAAAATCGTGAAGCGGCACGGCAAGCTGGTCGGCGTCGATCTGGCGCGGCTTCGCAAAGACGCGACGCAAGCGCGCGATTATATCTTCGCGAAGATGAACTGGCCGAGCTCGGTCATCGACACGACCACGCCAGGCCGCTGAGGGAGCACCGCGCCGGCGGATATTTGCGGTCCGATCGGGCCACCGGCGCGTCGGCGGTTCGCGGCAACCGAGAGCGGATAGAGCGTTGGTGGAGGGGCAAGCATGAGTGAGACGCCCATGTCGGCGCGAGCAAGCGCGCATTGGCCCGACGGCGTGCGGCTGCCAATTTCCATCTCGATGATGTGGGAGGCGGGATCGGAGCCGATGCCGATGATCCCGCTGCCGGCCGTGCCGCCCGAGGCCGCCGGCAAGCGCTTCCCCAACTTCGCGGCTTATACCGAAGACCAATATGGCTGGCGCGAAGGCATACCGCGGCTCCTCGACATGTTCGACCGGCGCCGCATCAAAGTATCGTCGTTTTTATCGGCGAAGGGACTCGAAAAGGCGCCGCTTCTCGCGCGCGAGATCGCCGAGCGCGGGCACGAATGCGCGGCCCATGGCATCACCCACACGCAGCAATTCCATCTCTCGCGCGAGGACGAGCGGAAATTCATCCTCGACGGCGTCGCGCTCCAAGAAAGGCTCACCGGGCAGCATCCGGTCGGCTACAACACCCAGGGCGTCTGGCGCAGCGCGAACACGCTATCGCTGCTGCAAGAACTGGGCTTCCTTTATCACATCGACGATTTCAGCCGCGACGAGCCTTTCATCGTGCCGGTCGACGGCAAGCCGTTCGTGGTGATGCCCTATACACGCTATCTCAACGACTTCGTGCATTACGTGCTGCAATCGGGCGATCTCGCCGGCTATGAGCGGACCCTCAACGAGGAATTCGACGCCCTCTACGAGGAGGCGGAAACGCGTCGGCGCATGATGGTGATCAGCTTCCACGACAAGCTCGCGCGCCCGGCACGGGTCAGGATCGTCGAAGCCTTCATTGCGCGAGCACAGACGCGGAAAGGCGTCTGGTTCGCGCGCAAGGACGAGCTCGCGCGCTTCGTCCTCGACAACCCCGGCACGATCCGCGAGGCGGAGGCGACGTAGGTTAGCTCGATGAATAGGTGAATAAATGCCGCTGCTTGGCGAGCCCGGATTGCCGCTGTAGCATTCCTCAAAACCAGATGGGAGGAATGTCGTGTTTCTTCGCAATGCCTGGTACGTCGCCGCCTGGGCGGACGAGCTCAAACAGAAGCCTCTCGCGCGGCGCATTTGCAATGATCCGGTGGTTTTGTTCCGCGACGCGGGCGGCCGCGCCGTCGCGCTCGAAGACCGCTGTTGCCACCGTGCCGCCCCACTCTCGCGCGGCGAGCTTGTCGCCAGCGGCATTCAATGCGGCTATCACGGCCTCACCTTCGACGGCAACGGCAAATGCATCGCGATCCCCGGGCAAAGCCGCATTCCGGAAGACGCACGCGTGCGTGCTTACCCAACCGTCGAGAAAGACATGTTCGTCTGGATCTGGATGGGCGAAGCGGCGCGCGCGGATGCCAGCATGATCCTCGATTTCCCCTATCACGACGACCACGCGCATTGGCCGAATAAGCACGATTGCTATCCGATCCAAGGCAATTACATGCTGATGGTCGACAATCTCATGGACCTGGCGCATCTCGGCTATCTGCACGCGAAGACGGTGGGCGGCAATCCATCGGCTCACGTCGATGCCGAGATGAAGACGACGCGCACCGAGACCGGACTCAAATTCACCCGCTGGATGCGCAACTCCGTCCCGCCGCCGACTTATGTGAAGGCCGCCGGCTTCAAAGGCCGCGTCGATCGCTGGCAGGAATTCGAATGGGTCGCGCCGTCGAGCATCCTGCAATGGACCGGCGCGGCCGATGTCGGTACCGGCGCGTATGAAGGCAAGCGCGAGGGCGGTTTCCAATTCCGCCTGTTCCACGGGCTTACGCCCGAGACGGAAACCTCATGCTTCTATTTCTGGTCCTGCATGAACGGCTATCGCCAGAACGAGCCGGAAGCGACCGAGCAGCTCTATAGCGAGATTGCGCCGACCTTCGTCGAGGACAAAGAGATGGTCGAAGTGCAGCAGGCGCGCATGACCGAGCTGGGCGAGAAAGGCCTCGTCGACATCGCGTCGGACGCCAATCGCATGACCATGCGCCGCATGATTGAGCGCCTCATCGCCGCCGAGAACAACGCTCAGGCAGCGGCCGAATAGCGTCGCGGCAACGCGGAGGCCGACACCGGCCGGCCTCCGCGCTTACCGCTTTTGCTGTTAGGCCGTTCGAACGAGGCTGAGCACGACGCCTTTGCCGCGGACTTCCGCTTCCTCGTAATCGGCGGCGGCAATCGCGCGGTCGAGCGCCGCGCGCAACTCCTTGGCCGTCTCCAGCGACAGCTCGACGCCCGCCCGCGCCCCCGGATCGAGGGCGGTGTTGATGAAGTCGAGCGTGATGACGTCGCCCAGCGGCGCATGGCGCGCATGGTCGTAGGCGACCACCGCTTGCGATAGCGGGAACCATTCGTCCCCGCGTTTCGCCATGCCTTCCGCGCGGGCGATCTCGATGATCGAGGTGCACATGCTCTATCTCTCCTTTGCCCGGCTTCCTACTTCGCGAGATGCTTGCCGAAGAAGGCGTGGATCTTGCTCCAGCCGTCCATGCATTGCTCGATCCGATACATCGGGCGGTTCCAATAGAAGAAGCCATGCCCAGCGCCGTCGTAGCGATGGAATTCGTAGTTCTTGCCCTGCTTCTTCAGCTCGGCCTCGTGCTGGTTCACCTGATCGGGGCTTGGCGAACGATCGTCGTTGCCGAAGAGACCGAGCAGCGGGCACGAGAGGTTCTTCGTCAGGTCGATCGCCGCGACCGGCTTTTTCGCGGTGAGGTCTTCCTTGGCCGCGACCACGCCGCCGCCCCAGAGCTCGACCGCCGCATCGACATCGTTGCGCGTGCAGGCGTAGATGAAGGTGTGCCGGCCGCCCGAGCACGAGCCGATGAGACCGACCTTGCCGTTGTGATTGGGCTGCGCGCGCATCCACGCCACCGCGCCCGCCGTATCACCGACCATCTGTGAATCCGCAATGCCGCCCTCGGCGCGCACCTTGGCGGCGACGTCGTCCGGGTTGGCGTCGTGGCCGCCCTCGCGCTCGTAGAGATTGGCGCAAATCGCGATATAGCCGTGATGCGCGAACCGGCGCGTCTCGTCGATATAGAACTCGCTCCAGCCCGGGACGTGATGGATCAGCACGACGCCCGGAAACGGGCCGGGACCCGATGGCTTCGCCACGTAAGCGGTGATCGGCGTTCCCTTGTCGCCGGTGATCGTCACATTCTCGCAAACCATGCCTCGGTAGAACGACATCGCTTCTTCTCCTTGGGATTGGGCCCGCCTCAGGCCGTCTGAGCGCCGCACCGCCAATATTCGGCGATCCCGTGCTGGGCGCAACAGGAGCGCGGCACAAAGAGCGATTGGCTTCGCGCTTCTATGCCCCGACCGGCACGTCCGAGAACTGGTTGCGGCCGACATGCTGATTGGCCGGACGCGGAACGCCCAGATGGCCGCGCAGCGTGTCGTGCTCGTACGCGGTCCGAAACAGGCCGCGCTTCTGCAACTCGGGGACCACCATCGAGCAAAAATCGTCGAGCGCGCCCGGGATATAGGCCGGCATGATGGTGAAGCCGTCGCAGCATTCCGCCTCGAACCATTCCTGCATGTAGTCGGCGATGAACTTGGGCGAGCCCTTGATGACGTTCTTCGCCCGTGCGCCGGCGACGCGCTGCCCGAGTTGCCGGATGGTCAGGTTCTCGCGTTTAGCCATCGCCACGATGCTGGCGTAGTGGCCGCCGTCGTGATCGGGCATTTCGGGCAACGGGCCGTCCATGTCGTACTCAGTTAGGTCCACTCTGTGGCCGAGCATCGTGTTCAGCATCTCGCGGCCGACGATCGGATGGATCAGCGATTGCAGATATTCGTAATCGGCATCCGCTTCTTCCTGGGTTGGTCGGCAGACGACCGAAAGCCCCGGCAGGATCTTACAGTGTTGCGGATCGCGACCGTACTTCGCCATGCGGCCCTTCACGTCGTCGTAAAAGGCTTTGGCTTCGGGGATATTGAGGTGCGGGCTGAAGATCGCTTCTGCGAACATCGCCGCCGTCTCGCGCCCATCGTCGGAGCCGCCGGCCTGCACCAGCAGCGGATAGCCCTGCGGCGGGCGCGGTACGTTCAGCGGGCCTTTCACCTTGTACAACTCGGTCGACCAGTTGAGGTCGTGGCGCTTGACCGGGTCGTAATAAAGTCCCGACTTGGCGTCGACGACGAAAGCATCGTCTTCCCAACTGTCCCACAAGCCGAGCACGAGCTTCACCACTTCGCGGGCGCGCACGTAGCGATCGTGGTGGTCGTAGGCGGTGTCCTTGCCGAAGTTCCGGGCTTCCGCGTTCTGCCCGGAAGTGACGATGTTCCAGCCCGAGCGGCCGTTGGAAATATGATCGAGCGACGCGAATTTGCGCGCGATGTGATAGGGCTCGTTCCAGCTCGTGGATACGGTGCCGACCAGGCCGATCTTGGAAGTCACCATGGCGAGGGCCGAGAGCAGCGTCATCGGCTCGAAATGCGCGACGAACTGCACGGAGCGCGAAATCGCCTCCACCGCCGCCTCGCGGGTGGCATTCGCATCCGCCAGGAACAGCAAGTCGAACTTTGCGTTCTCCGCCGTCTGCGCGATCTCGACGTAATGCTTGACGTTGAAGGAGGCGTCCGCCTGAGCGCGGGGGTGGCGCCATGACGCGACATGGTGGCCCGTCGGATTGTAATAGGCGGCGAGCCGCATCTTCTTATCGGGATTCATTCGTGTCTCCGCTCTAAGACGACGCAACGACCGGCAAATAGCGGCCTAGGCTTTGTGGCCGTAGAGCCAATCGAGCGGCGCGAAATCCGTCGCCTTGCGCGAAGCGATCATCGCGTTGCGAAGCTGCGCGTTGACGCCGTCGAGATGGAAGAACGCGCCCATCGCGCGCGCGGTGAGCTGGACCCGCGCGGTGCGCAGATAGCGCGCCTGGCGATAAGCTTCGAGACCCTGCGCCGGATCGGCTTTCGCCGTCACCTCGCGCGCGAGGCAGAAGCCGTCTTCGATCGCCTGGCAGGCGCCTTGCGCGATGTATTGGAACATCGGATGCGCCGCGTCGCCCAGTAAGGCAATACGCCCTTTCACCCAATCGCCGATCGGCTCGCGGTCGTACATCGGCCAGCGGATATGACGCCACATCAGCTTGATGCAATCCCGCAGATACGGGCAACACTGCGCGAAATGCGCGTCGAGCTGCTCGGGCGTGCCCCACTCGTTGTCGTTGGTCGAATAGGTCGGACTCTTGAACACCGCGACCTGATTGAACTCCTCGCCGCCGCGGATCGAGTACTGGACGAAATGCATGTTCGGCCCGACCCACATCACGACGGTGTCGGCGCCCGCATGGGGCGAGATGCCCTTGATCGGCATGGTACCGCGATAGGCGACATAGGGCACGCGCGACGGCTGATCCGGATGCAGCATCCGACGGATGCCCGACCAGAGCCCGTCCGCGCCGACGAGCATGTCGGCTTCGTAAGTGTCGCCATTGGCGCAACGCGCCAGCGCCGTCGTGCCGCGATCCTCCACCCCGACGATGTCACGCGAGGCTTCGAGCGTGATGCGGCCCGAGGCGCGGCAGGCTTCGAGCAGCGCGCTCAGCAAATCGCCGCGATGCATCACGAGATACGGAAAGCCGAAATGCTTGCGGAACGGCTCGCCGAGATCGAGCGAGGTGATGGGCTTTTCGGCGAGCGCATCCATCCAGAGAAGCCGCGACGGCGCCACCGCGTGCGCCATCAGCGCATCCATCACGCCGAGCTCGCTCAGCACGCGCGTCGCGTTCGGCGCGAGCTGCAACCCGGCGCCGATCTCGGTAAAGGCGTCGGCCTTCTCGAGCACATGGACGTCGCGGCCGCGGCGCGCGAGCGCCAGCGCGGCGGTCAAGCCGCCGATCCCGCCGCCGACAACGAGACAGGGCACTTTATGCGCGGTCATCACGAACCTTCGTAGCGCACCGGAGGCGCGCGGGAAATGAATTGACACCAAGTTGTCAACATGCCAGCCTCAAAGTCAATAAGGGCGCGGCTTTTATAAGCGCCGGCGAGACGAACCGCGCAGGACGCGCGCAGCGGGAGGACGGGGCGATGGTGGCACAAAGCGGCGTGGCCGGCAGCAGCGAGACTCTCTCCCGCCCGCTCGTCAGCAAGCTCTTCTGGCGCATCATTCCGCTGCTTTTCCTGATCGTCATGCTCAACTACATCGACCGCTCCAATCTCGGCTTCGCCGCGCTGCAGATGAACGGCCAGCTCGGCTTCACGCCCGAGGTCTATGGCACCGGCGCCTCGATCTTCTTCATCGGCTATGTCTGCGCGCAGATCCCCGCCACCCTCCTCATCCACCGGTTCGGCGCGCGCCGCACGATCGCGTGGATCATGGTCGCCTGGGGCTTGATCGCCGCCGCCATGGCGCTGATCAGCGACACCACTTCCTTCTACACGTTGCGCTTCCTGCTGGCCGTCGCCGAGGCCGGCATGATTCCGGGCGCGACGCTCTATATCGCCGAATGGTTCCCGCAGAGCGAGCGCGGCCGCGCCATCGGCACGCTCTATACCGCGACCGCCGCCGCGGTCGTCATCGGCGGGCCGCTCTCGGGTGCGCTGCTCGAAGTGCCCGAATGGCTCGGCCTCAGGCCGTGGCAATGGATGTTCGTCCTCGAAGCGGCGCCGACCGTCATTCTCGGCCTCTTCATCGGCCGTATCCTGACCGACGGTCCCCGCAGCGCTTCCTGGCTCGACGATGGCGAGCGTAACGCGCTGGTCGCGAGCCTCGCGCAAAGCCGGCGCGATGCCGGTGCGATGACTGTCTCCGGCGGTTGGGCCGTGCTGGCGAATTGGCGCATCTTGGTGCTGTTCATCACCTATATCTGCATCGGCGCGCAGTTCCTCAGCATGGTGCTGTGGCTGCCGCAGATCATTCGTCATCTGCAAAATCTGCGGCCGTTCGAGATCGGCCTGATCACCGCGATCCCCTATCTCGTCAGCGTCGTGCTCATGTATTACGTCGGCCAGCATTCCGACCGCACGGGCACGCGCTCACCTTATGTCATCGCCGGGCTGATCATCGGCGCCCTCGGCTGCGCCGCCAGCGCCTATCTCACCGCCAGCCCGGTCGCCTCGCTAATCGCGCTCATCATCGGCATCAGCGGCTGCAACCCCTTGGTCGGGCCGTTCTGGTCTTTCGCTACCGGCTTCTTGAAGGACCGCGCCGCGGCCGTCGGTATCGCCCTGCTCTCCTGCGGCGGTTCGATCGGCGGTTTCCTCGCGACCTATTTGCTCGGCGTGTTCCGCCAGCAATTCGGCAGCTTCGAGGTCGGGCTTTATTTCATGGCCGGCCTCGCGATCTTCGGCGCGCTGCTGATGTGGCTTGTCGCGCGCAATCAGGAAGCGACGCTGCTCGGCCGCGTGCCAGCGACGGCGCGCTGAGGAGACGAAGTCCCCTGACCCGTCCAACGGAACCAACCATCGAGATCCGCGAGGCCGGTCCGCAAAAATTCGAGCTTGCCGTGACCGTCGACGGCCAGCGCTTCGAATGCGGCAATTACCTCAACCGGGCCGCGGCGCACCAGGCCGCCAAACTCTTCGTGGCGCGCAAAGAAGGCGAGCGCGCCGGCCGCAAGAAGTCGCCCCGGCGGAAATGAGGACCGGGTCGCTCAACCGAGACCGCCGTCCCTGACAAAAAGAGCCCCTTTGATATAATCCCCGCGCTACGAGGCATGACGGGTAGTGGCAGTCGCGACCGGCCTCAGTTCGGCAAAGAAAAAGGACGGAAGCACGACCATGAAGTTCTGCATGCATCTCAGCACGCGCATCCAAGACAAGCGGAAAGAACTCTCGCTCCTCAACTGCATGACCGATCTCGCGCTCGAGGCGGATAAAGGCGGCTTCGGCGCGATCTCCTTGACGGAGCATCACCTCCACGAGA
>DASXCX010000215.1:0-8374 GCA_036490955.1 Allostellaceae bacterium
CACCCATTTCTCTTTCGTCAGCGGGTGATGCGCATCGAGCCACGCGGCGAAGGATCCGTGGCTCTCGCGAATGGCCTGGAGCCGTTTGGCATTCTCGATCACCGCCTCGATCTTGAGGCGGTTGCGGATGATGCCTTCGTCGTTCATCAGCCGCGTCACGTCGCGCGCCGTGAAAGCGGCGACCTTGTCGATGTCGTAATTGGCGAAGGCCGCACGGAACGCTTCCCGCTTCTTCAGGACCGTAAGCCAGGAGAGGCCGGCCTGGTTGATCTCGAGCACCAACCGCTCGAACAGCACGGCGTCGTCGCGCGACGGAAAGCCGTATTCGCTGGCATGATAGCTGCCATGGAACGGATGGCCCGGCGCAAGCCGGCAATAGGCGGCGCTCATCGCCCAAAATCCCTCAAATCGATCAGACCGAAATGGATGACGGCAAACATGATCAGCCACAACACGGCCGCGACGATACTGGTCACGCCGACCTTGAACCAGAGCCGCGGATTGGCGGGCGCCCCGGCACGCGCGCCGAGATCGCCCTTCTCCGCCGGCTTCACGCCCAGCGGCAGCACGGCGAAGATCGCGATCCACCAGATCACGATATACATTGCGACGCCGACGAACCAGCTCATCCCTAGACCTGCTCGAGCTCGATGAGCGTGCCGGCGAAATCCTTCGGATGTAAGAATAGCACCGGCTTGCCATGTGCCCCGATCGCCGGCTCGCCGTTGCCCAGGATACGCGCGCCTTCCTGACGCAGCTTGTCGCGCGCGGCGACGATGTCCGGCACCTCGTAGCAGAGGTGGTGCATGCCGCCATCGGGATGACGCTCGAGGAACGATGCGATCGGCGAATTCTCACCGAGCGGCACAAGCAACTCGATCTTGGTGTTCGAGAGAGTGACGAAAACGGTCGTGACGCCGTGCGCCGGCAGATCGAACGGCGCCGAGACGTCGGCGCCGAGCACCTCGCGATAAAGCGTCGCGGCCCGCGCCAAATCCGGCACGACGATCGCGACATGGTTGAGGCGTCCGATCATGCGCTGACTTTTAGCGCGGCGCCGAGGCGTCTAGAAGCGACATTCAGTCGCTCGCCGCAGACCGGGGCGCTTCCTGCGGGGCCTGCTGGCGCACCGGACTTAACCCGGCTGGAATACGAAAGGCGAGCGCGAAAAGCCCGAGCGCAAGGACGCCCGGCGACGAGATAGACATTGTGGATGGCTGCCGCGATCGCGTCCGAGAGCCGCAGCGCCTCGGCCGCGTCGACCGTGGCCCGCGTCGCCGGCTCCAACAGCCGATTGATCTCCTCGTCCGCGCCGGCGATGCGACTACCGACGCCGAGATTGAACATCGCGCCGAAAATCGCGGTGCCGACCGACTGGCCGACGGTGCGAAGGAACATATTCGCCGAGGTCGCCGCACCGCGCTCGCTCCAGCCGACGCTGGTCTGCGTCGCGATGACGAAGGTCGTATTGCTGAAACCCATGCCGAGGCCGAGCACCGCCGCGGCGAAGCCGACCCAGGCCGGCCCGTATTCCGGCGTCGCGGTTAGCAGCAGCGCCCCTCCGAGCCGCCCCAGATCGCCGCCGCGCGATAGGACAAGCGAACCATCACTCGCCCGGCGCCGAACGTGCCGAAGGTCCAAAGGATCGAGGACGCGCCGAGCGTCAAGCCCGCGACCGCCGGACTCGCGCCCATCGCGCCTTGCACATAGGTGGGCAGGAAGGCGCCGTTCGACATCATTAGCGCCCCGATGGCGAACGAGCCGATATTGCCGAGCACGATGATCGGCAGACGCCAGAGCCGATAGGGCACGATCGGTTCGCGGATGCGTGCCTCCTGCCAGACCAGCGCGCCGAGCGCGAGGACGGCGATCGCGCCAAGACCGAGCAGCATCGTCCCATCGAGGCTACGGGCCTGCACCAGCACCACCATGAACGCTCCGATGCCGATCATGAGCAGTACCGCGCCGAGATAATCGACCTCGTGCCGTCGCGGTGCGAGGCGCTCTCTCAGGAACAGCGCGAGCATGATCATTGTCGCGATGCTGACCGGGATGTTGATCCAGAACACCAGCGGCCACGAAAGTTGCTCGACGATGAAGCCGCCGAGCAACGGCCCGGCGATCGCGGAGGTGCCGAACACCGCCGAGAGATAGCCCTGCACCAGCGCGCGCTCTTTTGGCGGATAGACGTCGCCAAGGATCGTCCAGGCAATCGGTTGGATTGCGCCCGAGCCAAAGCCCTGGATGGTGCGCAGCGCGATTAGCGGCACCATGCCCCAGGCGAAACCGCAGGCGGTCGAGGCTGCGAGGAACAGCGACGCCCCGAAGATGAAGACGCGCTTGCGGCCATAGACGTCGGCGAGCCGGCCATAGATCGGTGTCGAGGCGGCTTGCGCCAGCAGATAGGAAGCGAAGACCCAAGAGAAAAGATGGAAGCCGCCGAGATCCGCAACGATGGTCGGCATCGCGGTGCCGACAATCGTCGCTTCCACCGCCGCCATGAACTGGGCGAACATGCAGGCGACTAGGATATAGCCGCGCCCTTTCGGCACGGCAGTGCGCTCTTGCCCGCCCGATCGCTCTGTCTCTTCCGCCACGCCGAAACCCTAGCGAGCACCGCCCACCCGGACCAGTGCGCCGGAGGCGGGAGCGCTATGCAGGCGACGGCTTGGTCGCGGACAGCACGGCCACGGGGAAGATGAAATGCGTGCCGCCTGGCTTGGTGCCGACCTCCAAGGCATCTCTCGCGACCAAATCCTCGATCATGCGCTTGAGCGTGGCATGATCGTTATCCACCGGAAACGAGGTCGCCACCAACTCGTCGATTGCATAGGTGACCTGGAAGGGCTCGATTACCGGTTGCGGGAGGTCGGCTTGCGCGAAGAGATCGCGCAAAGCGGAGAGCGGCAAAAATGCCGCCGTGGAGGGATCGCGGAAGCGTTCGGTCGCATTGAAAGCTGCCGCCTTCTCGGGAGCGGCGGGCGCGACACCGTCGCAGAGCACGATACGCCCGCCATCCCGGCAGACCCGCACCATTTCGGCAAAGGCACGGGGCGGTTCCTGCAAATGATGGAAGGCGAACCGACAGGTCACGATGTCGAAAGAGCGATCGGGGAAAGGCAGCGCGTAGACACCGGCCGCGCGCCATTCGACATTGTCGAGGCGCTTCTCGCGCGCGATCCGCCGCGCTTCATCGAGCATGGCCTCTGTCGCATCGACACCGACCGCTCGCCGCACATGTGGCGCAAAAGCTGTCACGACCGTGCCCGGACCACAGGCCAAGTCGATCATGGTCTCATGCGGCTCCGGCCGAGCCGCATCGATCAGCGGCTTCACTTGCGCTTCGCCGTGCAGTTCGGGCGCGCGCGCGAAGAGCTCGGCCTGGCGGCTGAACTGGTCACGGATCAAATCATCGTGAGAGGCCGGCTGGGAAGCGACGGGAAAGCCGCCGCCGCGATTTTGCGCAGACATGGAACACTCCGAGGAGAAAGATAACGACAGCACAATACCGGCCCTCGAAGAGCCGGTCAGCTAAGTCGAATCATCCTCGGAAGCGTGAACATAGTTCACAAATCTTAGCGCGCGGCGCGACGCAACTCAAATCCGCACCACATGCACATCGGTGACCGGGCGCTTGCCGTGCCAGGCTTTGAGCGCTCGGCGGATCGCGATCCGCACCGCCTCGCGCAACGCCTCATCATCGCGCCGGTCGCTGAGCGAGAGGTCTTCGACCGCTTCTTCGACACATTCGCGGAGCTCTTCCGCCGCGGCCGCCGCGTCCTCGGCGAGACCTTGCACCGTCACCTGCGGCGGCGCTTTCAGCTTGCCGTTGCGGTCGACAACCACCGTCGCCACGGCGGTGCCGTTCCACACCATGCGCTGTCGGCTTTTGAGCGCCTCGCCGCCCAGCGGCAGCAGCGATTTGCCGTCAACGACCAGTCGGCCGGTCGGTACCTCGCCGATGACCGCCGGCGCGCCGGGTGCGAGCTTCACGATCTGGCCGTTATGCGTGACGAGCGCGTGCTTGGCGCCCTGCTCTTCGGCGAGCTTGGCGTGCGCCATCAAATGCCGCGCCTCGCCATGCACCGGCAAGGCGATCGTAGGCTTCACCAGCGCATACATGCGCGCGAGTTCATCCTGCGCCGGGTGGCCCGAGACATGGACGAAATGATCGTGGTCCGAAATGATCTCGACGCCCATATGCGCGAGCTTGTTCTGCAAGCGGCCGATCGCGCGCTCATTGCCCGGGATGACGCGCGAGGAGAACACCACCGTGTCGCCCGGCTCGAGCACGATCTCCGGATGCTCGTCCTCGGCGATACGCCAGAGCGCGGCGCGCGGTTCGCCCTGGCTGCCGGTGCAGATCAGCACGACCTTGTCGCGCGGCAGATAGGCGGCTTCCTCGTCGGTGAGGAAGGGGACGACATTCTCGAGATAGCCGGTTTCGCGCGCCGCATGATCCATGCGCCAAAGCGAGCGCCCGACCAGCGCCGCGTGGCGATCATTCGCTGCCGCTGCTGCCGCGATCGAGGCGAGCCGCGCGACATTGGAGGCAAAGCAGGCGACAGCGACGCGCTGCTTCTGCTGGGCGACCACCTCGATCAGCGCCTTGCGCACATCGGCCTCGGAGCCTGCCTCGCCGGGCCGCAGCGCATTCGTCGAAT
The DNA here is from genome assembly GCA_036490955.1 of Allostellaceae bacterium. Classification (GTDB taxonomy): domain Bacteria; phylum Pseudomonadota; class Alphaproteobacteria; order ATCC43930; family CGMCC-115725; genus CAIKMD01. The sequence continues at coordinate 4,665 of DASXCX010000215.1, forward strand.
CGCAGACCATCGCGAGCACGCCTTCTTTTCCGAGGCGCTGCAGCGCCGCTTCGTCGGCGGTCGGGCCCACCAGCGGGTCGGCGTCGAATTTCCAATCGCCGGTATGGAGCACGGTGCCGAAAGGCGTGCGCAGCACAACCGCATTCGGCTCCGGGATCGAATGCGTCAAGGTGATCAGCTCGAGCTCGAATTGTCCGACCGAGAAGCGGCCGGACATCGGCACTTCATGCAGCGGCACCTCATGTTCGAGGCCCGCTTCCGTGAGCTTTGCGCGCAGCACGGCGGCCGTGAACGGCGTCGCGAAGACCGGGCAGCGAAAGCGCTTCCAGAGATAAGCGACGGCGCCGATATGGTCTTCATGCGCATGGGTGCAGACGAGACCGTCTAGCCGGTCCGCACGGTCGGCGATGAATTTCGGATCGGCCATGATCACGTCGATGCCTGGCACCGTGTCGTCGGCGAAAGTGATGCCGCAATCGATCATCAGCCAACGACCATGATAGCCGTAGAGGCTCATGTTCATGCCGATCTCGCCGACGCCGCCGAGCGCCAGGAAGACTAGCTCGTCAGGACGATTGATCTTGTCGGATTCGCTTATGCTCATACGGTAATCATCTTCGGCCGGTTACGCTCGTAAACGAGGCGCATGCCCCAAAGGTTCAGCGTCCCGTCGATCCGCTCGATCAAGGGGCTGGCATGCTCGAAGACCGGCGCGAGGCCGCCGGTCGCGATCACCCGCATCGGCACGCCATATTCCTTGGTGATGCGCGTGACGATACCCTCGATCAGCCCGACATAGCCCCAGTAAATCCCGGACTGCATGCAGGCGACGGTGTTGGTGCCGATGACCTTGGCGGTGGCGCGGATCGCGACGCTGGGCAGCTTGGCCGCGGCCTGCTCCAGCGCCTGCAGCGACAGGTTGATGCCCGGCGCGATGACGCCGCCGCGGTAGTTGCCGGCATCGTCAACGACGTCGAACGTCGTCGCGGTGCCGAAATCGACGACGATCGCCGCGCCGGGATACCGGTCATGCACCGCGATCGTATTGATGAGCCGATCGGCGCCGACCTCCTCGGGCCGATCGACCAGCGCTTTGATGCCGAGCTCGACCCCCGCCTCGCCCACCATCAGTGGCGCCGAGGCGCAATAATCGGTGCAGAATTTGACGAGATTGAAATTCGCGTCCGGCACGACGCTGGCGATGATCGTGCCGTCGATGCGGCCGCGCGTCAGCCCGCCGAGTCCCAAGAGATGATCGAGCCAAACCACATATTCGTCGGCGGTGCGCTTGGCTTCGGTCGCGATGCGCCACGCGCCGTGCAGCCGGTCGCCGTCCCAAAGCGCGAACACGGTGTTGGTGTTATTGGCGTTGATCGCAAGCAGCATTGTCGCTCCTTAAGCCGCGATCGCGGGAAAGACTTCGCCCGCGGCAATGCGCTGGCGGCCGGCTCCCGTGTCGAGCAACAGCGCACCATCCGTATCGAGCCCGGCAAACACACCCTCGCGGGTCCCTACGGCCAAGCGCACGCGGATCGGCTGGTTCAAGCCCTGCGCTCGCGCCAGCCATTCCGCACGAATGGTGGCAAAGCCCGCGCCCTCGCGCCAGCGCTCATACCAGGCGAGAAACGATGCGGCGAGCGCGCCGAGCATTGTCTCGGCATTCACGTCGGCACCGGTCGCAGCCAAAGCCGTCGCCGGGTACTCGACCTCGACGGGATAGGTCGCGAGGTTGATGCCGATGCCCAGCACCAGCCAATCGAGCGTGCCATCGCTGCGGCTTTGCGATTCAAGCAGCAGGCCGGCGAGCTTGCGTCTAGCCAGCAGCACATCGTTCGGCCATTTGAGGCTGACAGGCGCTTGCGGCACGAGTGCCGTGCAGGCGTCCGCGACGGCAAGCGCCGCGACGAAGCCAAGCTGCGCCGCCGTCGCAATCGGTACACTGGGCCTGAGGATCAGCGAGGCGTAGAAATTGCCGGCAGGCGAAATCCATGTCCTACCCTGGCGCCCGCGCCCCGCCATTTGCACGCGCGCCCAGACCAGCGTGCCGGCGGGCGCACCCTCGGCCGCGAGGTGCTTGGCTTCGTCGCTGGTGCTGGCAATGCGCTCGTGGCCGACGAGGCGATAGAAGGACGGAAGAGTTGCCTGAGGGCTCATCCGGTGAAGAGCGCGGCCGCGACCGCGTCGGCGCCATCGACCAAAAGGCCCGGCCAAGCGAAAAAGAAGAAGATTACCAGCGCCGAGATGACCAACACCGCCTGGATCTCGCGGCCGATCGGGCCATCGAAAGCGCCGGCGGGCTCGTCGAAATACATCAGCTTGACGATGCGCAGATAGTAATAGGCGCCGACGACGCTGCTGAGCACACCGATCACGGCGAGGACGTAGAGCTGGGCGTCGATGGCCGCGAGGAAGACATAGAGCTTGCCGAAGAAGCCGGCCATCGGCGGGATGCCGGCGAGCGAGAACATGAAGATGCCGAGCGCCAACGCCAGCGCCGGATGCGTGCGCGACAGGCCGGCGAGGTCGCCGATGCCCTCGACCTGCTTGCCGTTGCGACGCATGCAGAGGATGACGGCGAAAGCGCCCGCGTTCATAAACACATAGATCGCCAGATAGACGAGAACGCCGCGCACGCCGGAGGCGCTGCCCGCGGCGAGGCCGATCAGCGCATAGCCGACATTGGCGATGGAGCTATAGGCCATCAGCCGCTTGATATTGCTCTGGTTGATCGCGGCGAAAGCGCCGAGAAGCATCGAGGCGACCGCGATGAACCAGATCACTTGGCGCCATTCGGCGACGAGGCCGCCGAACGGGCCGACCATGACACGGACGAACAGCGCCAGTGCCGCGACTTTGGGCGCGACCGAGAAGAACGCCGTCACCGGCGTCGGCGCGCCTTCATAGACATCGGGCGTCCACATATGGAACGGCACCGCGGAAACCTTGAAGGCGAGGCCCACGGCGATCAGCACGATGCCGATGATGAGACCGATCGAGACCGTTCCGCCATCGGCGAAATTGTGCGCCAGCGTGTCGAAGCTGGTCGTGCCGGCGAAGCCATAGACCATCGATGCGCCGTAGAGCAGCATGCCCGAGGCGAGCGCGCCGAGGACGAAGTATTTGAGTCCGGCCTCGGTCGAGCGGATGTCGTCGCGATGGAAGGCCGCGACGACATAAAGCGCGAGACTCTGCAATTCGAGGGCGATATAGAGCGAGATGAGATCGTTGGCGGCGATCATCATCATCATGCCGGTGGTGGAGAGCAGCACCAGCACGGCATATTCCGGCCGCGCGATCCCCTCGCGCTCGTTGAAGCGTATCGCCATGATGAGGGTCAGTGCCGAACCGATCAGCACCAGCATCTTCGAAAAGGCACCGAAACCGTCGACCACGAAGAGGCCGTAGAGCGCGACCTGGCGCGCCGGACCGTGGCTATGAAGCGGCGAGGCCACCAGCGCGAAGGCAACGACCAGCGCCGCGACGGCAAGCCAGGCGATTTCACGTGCCGACTTGTCGCCCTGGAAGGCGCCGAGGACGAGCAGCGCGAGCGATGCCGCCGCGAGGAAGATCTCGGGCAAAGCGGCCATGAAATCGGGAAGCGCGAGATGCATGAATTCTGCCCCTATCGCGCCGCGAAACGATGCCCGGTGTCGCGCGCCGATTGCACGCTCGAGATCAGATTGCCGATCGTCGGCTGGAGCGGCTTGAGG
>DASXCX010000216.1:0-15154 GCA_036490955.1 Allostellaceae bacterium
CCTCAACGGCCGCGAGCAGACCAATTATTCCGGCGTCGCGCAGCTTACCGTTCCGCTTTACGAAGCCGGCAATATCTGGTCGCAATCGCGCCAGGCGATCGAGAATGTCGGCAAGGCGCAGGGCACGACCGACGACGCGCGCCGCGCCGCGGTGCAGACCGCGACGCAATCCTGGGAGACGATCAACTCCGCCGGCGCCAGCATTCGCTCGCAGAACACCACGATCGACGCGGCGCAGATTGCGTTGGAAGGCGTGACGCAGCAACAGCAGGTCGGTCAGCGCACGGTGCAGGACGTGCTGATCCAGCAGCAGACGCTTTTTGTCGACCAGGTCAATCTCGCCAAGGCGCAGCACGACCAGTCGGTGGCGCAATTCAACCTGTCGCAGCAGATCGGCCGACTGACCGCCGCCGACATGAAGCTGCCGGTGCAGATCTACGACGTGAACGTCCACTACAAATCCGTACGCAACAAGGCGATCGGCTTCAGCGCCGATGATGGCCAGTAAGCGATAGCAACGCCCGAGTCGCCGCGCGAAAGGACCGCACGGCCCTCAGTCTCTGGTGTTCGCTGCCGCTTTCACCTACGATAGAGCGCATGATCCGCGATCATGACGGCGCGCCGTAGTCATGTCCGATAGCACGGAAGGCAAAGACCAGCACGAGCCCTCGATGGAGGAGATTCTCGCCTCCATCCGACGCATCATCTCCGAGGACGGAGACGATGCCGGAGGAGGCGAAGCGGCCGCTCCGCCGAAAGCCGAGCCAGCGGCTCCCGTGCCACCGGCGGCGGCGGCCGCTGCGCCGGCGCCTGCCGCGCCCCCGTCCGCCGCAGTCGTGCCGCCGGCGGACGCGCCCCAAAGGCCGCCCGTCGTCGAGGCCGATGTCGAGGAAGACGACAGCGACGTGTTGTTGCTGACCGAGGAGGCCGTGGATGAGCCGCCACCGCTCCCGCCTTCCGTACATGAATCGCCACTGGCGGTGGAGGATGAGCCGCCCCCCGAGCCGCCACGCCGCGTGCCCGAGCTGAGCTTCGATCTCGATCCCGAGCCTCTTGCCGCGGCCGCCTCTGCGCCGATGGGAGAGCCCGGCCTAAGCTCGTTCGACGATCGCCTATTGTCCGATCGCGCCGCCGCGGCCTCGCTTGCGGCGATGAGCGAACTCGTTTCCCGCCGCCACCGCGAGCCTAAGCTTGGGAGCCTGCCGATGGGCAACGCCGACCAGACCTTGGAAGACCTCACCCGCGAGTTGTTGCGGCCGATCCTGAAGAGCTGGCTCGACGACAACCTGCCGCAGATCGTCGAGCGCATCGTGCGCGAAGAGATCGGCCGGCTCGCCCTCGATGCCCAACGCCGGTAGCGGCGGCGTTGCCGAGCCGAGGCTAGCCCTATACGTGCAGCGCCGCTAAAAAGCGGCCATGCTCGACAAGACATTCGATCCGGCCGCGATCCAGGCGGCGATTTACGAATCGTGGGAAAAGTCCGGCGCTTTCGCTTGTCACCCTGACAGCGCGGCGCAGCCCTATTGCATCATGATGCCGCCGCCCAACGTGACGGGCAGCCTGCATATGGGCCACGCGCTGACCTTCACGCTGCAGGACATTCTCACCCGCTATCACCGCATGAAGGGGCGCGACACGCTGTGGCAGCCGGGAACGGACCATGCCGGCATCGCGACGCAGATGGTGGTCGAGCGCCAGCTCGAGGCCGAGCAATCGAACCGGCACAAGCTCGGCCGCGAGAAATTCATCGAACGGGTTTGGCAGTGGAAGGCCGAGTCCGGCGGCACGATCACGCGTCAGCTCCGCTCGCTCGGCGCCTCGCCCGATTGGTCGCGCGAGCGTTTCACCATGGACGAGGGGCTCTCCGCGGCGGTGCGCCGCGTCTTCGTCCAGCTCCATCGCGAAGGCTTGATCTATCGCGACAAGCGGTTGGTCAATTGGGACCCGAAGCTGCACACCGCCGTCAGCGACCTGGAGGTCGAAAGCAAAGAGACCAAAGGCTCGCTTTGGTATTTGAAATACCCGGTCGAAGGTCGCGCCGACGAATTCGTCACCGTCGCGACGACGCGGCCCGAGACGATGCTCGGCGATACCGGCGTTGCGGTGAACCCCGAGGATGAGCGCTACAAGCATCTCATCGGCCATTACGTCGTGCTGCCGCTTGTCGGGCGGCGCATTCCGATCGTCGGCGACGAGCATGCCGATCCGACGGCCGGCAGCGGTGCGGTGAAGATCACGCCGGCGCATGACTTCAACGATTTCGAGGTCGGCCGCCGGCATGACCTGCCGATGATCAACATCTTCGATCGCGACGCCAAGCTGAACGACGAGGCGCCCGAGGCCTATCGCGGCATGGATCGTTTCGCCGCGCGTAAAGCAATCGTCGCCGATCTCGAAGCGCAGGGCCTGGTCGCGAAGATCGATCCGCATACGCTGATGGTGCCCTATGGCGATCGCTCCGGCGTCGTCATTGAGCCGTGGTTGACCGATCAGTGGTATGTGAATGCCGGCGAGCTGGCGAAGGCCGCGGTCGCCGCGGTCGAGACCGGCAAGACGCAGTTCGTCCCGAAGATGTGGGAAAACACGTTCTTCGAATGGATGCGCAATATCCAGCCGTGGTGCGTGTCGCGCCAGATCTGGTGGGGCCATCAGATCCCGGCGTGGTACGGGCCCGACGGCGCGATCTTCGTCGAGGAGACCGAGGAGGAAGCGCTTGCGGCCGCCGCCAAGCATTACGGCCGCGAGGCCGATCTGAAGCGCGATCCCGACGTGCTCGACACCTGGTTCTCGTCGGCGCTCTGGCCGTTCTCGACCTTGGGCTGGCCCGAACGCACGCGCGAGCTGCAGCGCTATTACCCGACCGACGTGCTCGTCACCGGCTTCGACATCATCTTCTTCTGGGTCGCGCGGATGATGATGATGGGCTGCAAGTTCATGGGCGATGTGCCGTTCAAGACGGTCTACATCCACGCGCTGGTGCGCGACGAGCGCGGCCAGAAAATGTCGAAGTCCAAGGGCAACATCATCGATCCGCTCGATCTGATCGCCCGCTACGGCACCGACGCGCTGCGCTTCACCCTGACGGCGCTCGCCGCGCAAGGCCGCGACATCAAGCTCGCCGAAAGCCGCATCGAAGGCTATCGCAATTTCGCGACCAAGCTCTGGAACGCGACGCGCTATGCCGAGATGAACGGCTGTCAGCGCGTGCCTGGTTTCGATCCTGCGAGCGCCAAGTTCACCGTCAATCGCTGGATTGCCGCGGCGGCGAACGCGGCCGGCGAACGCGTGGCGCGCGCGATCGAGGATTATAAATTTAACGAAGCCGCCGATGCGCTCTATCAATTCACCTGGGGAAATTTCTGCGACTGGTATATCGAATTTTCGAAGCCGATCTTGACCGGCGGCGACGAGGCGGCGAAGGCCGAGACGCGCGCGATGACGATCTGGGTCATCGAACGCATCGTCCATCTGCTGCATCCGCTGATGCCCTACATCACCGAGACCCTCTGGACGCACATCGCCGGCGACAATGCGGGCATGCTGATAACCGCGAAATGGCCGGAGGCAAGCCGCGCTGCCGATCAGGCCGCGGTCGAGGAGATGGAGTGGGTGGTGAGCCTCATCTCGGCGATCCGCGCGACGCGCTCCGAGATGAACGTTCCCGCGGCGAGCGAACTCAACGCGACGATCACCGAGATCCGCCCCGAAGCGCGCGGCTGGATCGAGACGCATGGCGACCAGATCCGCCGCCTCGCGCGGCTCAAAAGCATCGTCATCGACGCGAGCGCCGACGCCAAGACGGCGCTGCAGGTCGTGGTCGAGGGCACGACCGTGCTGATTGACCTCGCCGGTGCGGTCGATCTCGGCAAGGAGCGCGCCCGTCTGCAGAAGGAAATCGCCGCGACCCGATCCGAGCTCGACAAGATCGCGAAGAAGCTCGGCAACGAGCAATTCATGGCCAAAGCCAAGCCCGAAGCGATCGACGAGCAGCGCGAGCGCCAGAGCGAATACGAAGCAACGCTCGCCAAGCTCACCGCCGCGATCGCGCGGATCGGGGCTTAATAACTTATTGCTGCAACGACGCGCGATGCCCTTGCAGAGCAGTTAATCGCCCACCGCCGTCAGCCCCGGGATCACGGCTTGCTCGGCGGTGACATCGACGTCTTTGTCGCCGAGCTCGTGCAGCGCGTCGACCAACGCCGCGACGCCGCGGCGCGACAGCTTGTGCGTGCGGTCGAAATAGCCGCCCTTGTAGAGAAAATCGTAGCTCTTCGCCGCGTCGTCCGAATTGCTCTTCGATGAATCGATCAGGATCTTGATCGCCTCGTCGCGATTTTTGTCATCGTAGAACCAGTCGGTCGCCTCGTCCTCGGCGAGGAAGAAACCTTTGGCGGCGTCGGGATGCGCCGCGGCCCAGGCGCGATTGATGATCGAGCCGGTGAAGGGCAGGTCTTTGTTGTAGTCGCCGGCGACGCCGAGATTCTTGAAGCCTTCGCCGATGGCGATGAAGGACAGCGGCGGCGCCAACAGCGTCGCGTCGTAAGCGCCGGTCTTGAGCGCGGCATAGCGCGCGGTCGTCGCGCCCGAATAGAGCATGTCGACGTCGTCGGGCTTCAGCTTGAACGGCGCGAGCATGTTGACGATCAGCACGAAAGTCATGTCGTTGCGGCTGCCGATCCCGATATTCTTGCCTTTGAGGCCGCCGATATCGGCGAATTCCTTCTTGCCGACCAGCACGTAGGGCGAGACGTGCAGCGACACGCGCGCGATCGCGACGCCGGCCTTGCGGGCGACGAGGCGCACCGGATCGACCAGACCGGCGCTTGCCGCGATATCGAGCGAGCCGGCCGTGACCTGCTGCAGCATGCCGGGCGAGGACGGCATGAAGATGACGTCGGGCGCGACGCCGTGATCGGCATAGAGATGCCGCGCCTCGGCGATCGAGGCCGGCCAGACGAAAGCGTTGTAGCCGCCGACGATGCCGACCGTCACTTTCTCCGCGGCCTCGGCCGGCGCGAGGCGGAACGTCGCGAGGCAGGCGAGGACAAAGAGTGCGATCTTCCGGCTCATGGTGCTTTCCCCGACGCGTTTCTTGTCGCCCGCTGTTTCCGCGAGCACTTAAACACATTTCGCTTTACCGGCGAAAGCCGGTATCCATGGCGCAACAGCCGTGCTCGTGAGGAATGGACCCCGGCCTTCGCTGGGGCGACGATGATTTATTTGGGTCGCGAAGAATGCTCTCTGTCGCCGTGCTCTCCTTCGCCGTCGTCGTGCTCTTGGGCGCGGCGCTGGCGATCCAAATCATGCGTCGGCCGATCCAGCCGCCGCCGCGGCTGCTCGCTTGGCTGCATGGCATCGCGGCGCTGCTGAGCTATGGCGCTCTCGTCGATGCGCTGATCGCAGGGCCACCGCGCGGCGTCGCCACCGGCACGCGATCCTTCGGCATCACCGCCGCGATCCTCTTGCTCGTCGCGGCCGCGATCGGCCTTCTCGGCCTGCTGCTGCATTGCCGTCGCCAGCGCATGCCGGGAATTGCGATCGGTGTCCATGCCAGCGTCGCGATTTTCGGCTACGTCATCCTGGCGGTGTACCTGCTGGCGGGATGAGCTATCCTCGCCCGCATAAAATCATCGGGGAGGATCGGATGAAGGCTCTGGCCGCGTTCGCTATCGGTTGCACGGTCGCGGCTCTCGCGCTGCCGGCGCGGGCCGAGGATTATTCGATCAAGGTCGGCACCGGCCCGGTCACCGCGTCGGGACCGCTCTATATCGCGCAGGACCGCGGCTATTTCGCCGCCGAGCACATCACCGCCGAGATGGTCAGCATGGATGCCGCGCAATCGGTGGCGCAGGGCGTCGTCGCCGGCGCGCTCGATATCGGCGCCACCGCGGCGACCGCCGCCGCCTACAATCTCGGCGCCAAAGGCGGCCTCAAGATCATCGGCGGGCAGGGACGTGAAGTGCCGACCTTCCACGGCGCCGCCATCATCGCCTCGAACGAGGGCTGGGACAAAGGCGTGAAATCGCTCAAGGACCTCGGCGGCCGCCACGTCGGTATCGTGCAGGTCGGCGGTCCGATCCATTACGAGCTCGAGCTCGCCAACGCCAAATATCACATCGACCCGAAGAGCCAGAGCCTCGTCGCGCTGCAAGGCCTCTCCAATACGGCGACCGCGGTCGCCGGCAACCAGGTCGACGCGGCGGTCGAGGTTTCGACCTTCGTGCTGAAGCTCGTCGCCGACAACAAGGCGCATCTACTTGCCTGGGTCGGCGACGAGACGCCGTGGCAGAACACGCTGATCATGGTCTCGAGCAAGGCCGCCGACGAGCGTAAGCCGATGATCGATGCCTTCATGCGCGCTTATAAGAAGGGCGCGCATGACTATTACGACGCCTTCACCGCGCCCGACGGCACGCGCCGCGACGGGCCGACCGCGCCGGCGATCCTCGCCATCATGGCGAAGGCCTTGAGCCAATCTGCCGAGCAACTCAAGGAAGGCATCTCCTACGACGATCCCGACGCCAAGCTCGACGTGAAGGACGTGCTGCACCAGATCGCCTGGTTCAAGGAGCAGAACATGCTGCCCGCCGATGCCGACGGCGAGAAGATGATCGACAAGCGCTACGCGGTGCCGCTGAACTGATCGAGAGAGGGGTGCGCCTATGGACGATTTCGCAACCTCGCGCCGCGGGCTCTTGATCGCGCCGCTATTCGCTTCGCTGTCGACGATGCTTCTCGCGCGCCCCGGCCTCGCCGCGCCCGACCCGGCGATGACCTTCACCGAGACGCCGGACCAGATTCGCTGGACCACGGCGCCGGGCGCGGCGCCGAACACGGTCGCGAATGCCGATCTGTGGGGCGATTCGTCGAAGCCCGGGCTCTATTACAACCTGACGAAATGGTATCCCGGCTATATGAGCGCGCCGCATTGGTACGAGACGGATCGCTTATGCGTCGTCGTCTCCGGCACGTGGTGGGTCGCGAGCGGCGAAAAATTCGACCCTGAGGACACGGCGCCGATGCCGGCCGGCAGCTTCATCCGCCGCGTCGCGCGCACGCCGCACTATGACGGCGTGAAGAAAGACGGCAAAGAGCCGGCCGTCATCGCGATCTGCGGCATCGGGCCGATCACGCGCCATGCCGTTGGCGACGGACCAGCGGGCGTGCGCAAGCTTTGACAGATGTTACGCCGTCCGGTGAAGCCGGCGCGTTAAACGCGGCGCGAGGAAGTTGAGGGTGAAGGCCCAGATCGCATCGCGCGGGCTGAGGAAGCTCAAGCCAAAGGCCAGGACCGCGGTAACGGCGAGGACGATCGCCCCCGTCTGGCGCCGCCGGAGATGCTCGCCGGGCTCGAGACCCGGCGTCAGGTAAACGAGCCGCATGCTGATCAAGGCGATCAGCATCGTGTGGCCGATATAGAGCCATACGGCGGGCGCGAAATTGCCGTAGCGGCTCACGACGATGGTCGAGAACGGCACGCAGGTGATGAGCAGCAGATAGAACAGCCACCAATCAACATATTTGCGGCCGAAGAATTCCTCGCGCGTGCGCAGCTCGACATTGGCAAGCCAGCGCATGCCGAGGACGCTGAAGCTCAGCACATAGGGCAGGAGTTTCGGCCATAGTGTCGCCAACCCCTCAACGAATTCGGCGGCGCTCTGCGGATGGAAATCGTCCGGCAGACGCAAGTCCAAAACCAGCAGCGTCATGGCGACGGCGAATATCCCGTCGCCCAGCGCATCGAGGCGGGATCGGGCGAACATGGGCTTTTATAACCGAGGTTTTGCTCGCGTCGGTGCAAAAAATAGCCGGGCGCGAAGCGGCGGAAGGGCGGGCGTGTCGATAGCGCCACGGCGTTCGACTTCGGCTATGATGGGGCGGGGCCGAATTGGGGGGACATCATGGACATCGTCGCGCGCGTCAAAGGCATTCTCCTGTCGCCGAACACCGAATGGCCGGTGATCGCGGCCGAGCGGACCAGCGTCGGCGCGCTCTATACAGGCTACATCATGCCGCTGTCGGCGATACCGCCGCTCGCGATCTTGATCGGCTTCTCGGTGTTCTTCGGCCGTTTCGGTGTCGGCTTCGGCCTTCTGGGCACGGTGGTCTCTTGGGTGCTCGGCCTCGTCGGCATCTATGTCGTGGCGCTGATCGCGCAATGGCTGGCGCCGAAATTCGGCGGCAGCGGCGATTTCGTCCAGGCCTTGAAGCTCGTCGCTTATTCGCACACCGCCTCTTGGGTCGGCGGCATCTTCTTGCTGATCCCGTTCCTCGGCATCATCAGCCTGCTGCTCGGCCTTTACGGCCTCTATCTCCTCTATGCCGGCGCGACCCCGGCGGGCGGCGTGCCGAAAGAGCGCGCGGTCACCTTCACCGTCGCGCTCGTGGTCAGCGTCATCGTCGTCTTCGTCGTCATCGGCCTCATCATGCGCCTCCTCGGCCTCGGCGCGATGGCGATGATGATGTGATGTCGGTCCGGCGCCTGACGGCGCGCAGGGTTCGCCGCCGATACGGTCGAAGACGCGGCCGCTCGGGCGGCGGGATAGTTCATGCGTGAGGAGCCAAGATGGCGGGGATTCCGGTCTGTCGTTTCGATGAGCTCGCCGATGGCGGCATCCTTCGCTTCATGGTTGACGATGATTTTCCGATCGCGATCGTCCGCTGCGGCGACCGCGTGCATGCGTTGCTGGATTCCTGTCCCCATCGCGGCGCGCCCTTGAGCCAAGGCACAGTCAGTCTCGAGGACCGCGAGATCATCTGTCCCTGGCATTACTTCCGCTTCAAGCTCGATCACGGCAAGAGCGCGACCGGATCCGACCTCAAAGTTCCGGCTTATGAAGTGACGGTCGTGGACGGCGTCGTGACGTTGACCCAAGCCTGACGCTTGTGGGGATCGCAACGGCGGCGCGATGACCCGCGGGGCCGCGCCGAAGAAGAAGGCGGAGGGAAGGGGCGGACTTCGGCGACAGCGCCGCTTATAATCAAATCCAACGAAATGTAACGCGGGAGGAAAAACACATGGCAACATCACTCCGCCGTCTAGCTGCTGGCACGCTGCGCGCCGGACTCCTGGCGAGCCTGCTCTTCTCGACGGGTCACGCCGCGCGCTCGGCCGAGGCCCCGCTGGTCCTTGCCAAGTCCGGCTGGATGTATGTCGGCGGCCATGTCGTCACCGTCGCCGGCAAGCAATACACGGTCGGCCAGATGTATGCCGAATACATGATTCCGGCCAAGCAGTTGCATCCTTATCCGGTGATCATGGTCCATGGCGGCACCATGACGGGCACCAACTACACCGGTACGCCCGACGGGCGCGAAGGCTGGGAACAGAATTTCGTGCGCGCCGGCTATGCCGTCTATGTCGTCGATCAGGTCGGCAAGGGCCGCTCGCCCTATTACCCGGACATCTACGGTCCGAACAGCCAGACCGATATGTCGAACAATCAGTCGCGCTATGTCGCCGAGGAAAAATCCAAGCTCTGGCCGCAGGCGCATCTGCATGACCAATGGCCGGGCGACGGCACGCTCGACGATCCGGCGGTGCAGCAGCTCGTGTCGTCGCAACTGCCCTCGATCAAGGATTTTCATCGCCAGCAAGAGCTCAACAGCGCCGGCCTGATCGCCCTCGTCGATAAGATCGGGCCGTCGATCCTCCTCGTCCATTCGCAGGCCGGCGCCTTCGTCTGGCCGGTGGCGGATGCGCGGCCCAACGCGGTGAAGGGAATTCTCGCGATCGAGCCGAACGGGCCGCCGTTCTACAGCGTCGAGGACACCGGCGCGCCCGATTGGTTCAAATACAGCAGCGACATCGCGCTGCATTACGGCATCACCGACGTGCCGATCACCTACGCGCCCGCGGTGAAGGACCCATCCGAGTTGAAGATCGTGGAGGAGGCCAAAGCCGAAGGCCCCGATCTCGTCCGCTGCTACGCGCAAGCCGAGCCGGCGCGGCAACTACCCAATCTGCAGAAGATGCCGATCCTCGTCATCACCTCCGAGGCGTCCTATCACGCGCCGTACGACCATTGCACGGTGAACTATCTGCGCCAGGCCGGCGTGAAGCCGAGCTGGATCAAGCTCGCCGACCGCGGCATCCACGGCAACAGCCACGTCATGATGATGGAAAAGAACAGCAAGCAGATCGCCGATGTGGTCATCGCCTGGTCCAACAAGGCGATCACGGCCGCGCCGGTGCGCGCGGCGGCCGCGCATTAGGTTGTGGTGTTGCTACGAGGAGGGCGGTGCGGCATAGCGGGCGTGCCGTCCTTTCGGCGCTAGAGCACGATCGGCTGGCCTCGAGAGTGCGGCGCGTCGTGCCGATAAGCGGACGGAGGAGGATCTGATGAGCGACCCTATTTCGCGGCCCGACGGCGGCTATGCGTTTCTCGAAGGCGGCGAAAATCCATTCTCGCTGGGCGTCGCGTGCTTGCCGGGCTATGCGCTGACACGTGTTCACTTTCGCAAGCCGCCGCCGCTCGCCGAAGGCCTCGCGCAGGCGGCCGCTCATATCAAGGCGCAGGCGCGCCCGCTTGCCGCGATCGCGGCTTGCGAGTTGCGCTCATCCGCGCAGATGTCATCGGCAGACTTCACCGCCTTCAACGGACGCTATGTCGAGATGTTGCGCGCCAACGGCTTTCCGGCCGAGGCGCCCTTTCCGTTGGCACGCAGCAATGTCGGCGTGTTTATCGATCCGCCGCCGGCCCATACGCTCTATGCCTTCACGTACACGATCGTCGCGCCTGGGGCGGCGGGCGGGCGCGATTACCTCATCTCGGGCATGCCCGACAGCATCAACGGGCCGGTGCGCATGCGCATCGCCGACGGCGATCCATCGCCGGCGGGCACAGAGAAGAAAGCCGCCCACGTCTTCGACGGCTTGCGTGACCGTGTACGCGACCTCGGCGGCGCGTGGAGCGACATCACCGGCATCCAATCCTACACCGCACGTGCGATCGAGCCGGTCGTGAAGCTGCTATCGCGTTACGGCCTCTCGCATGTCGGCCTGCAAGCGCATCCCGCCTTGCCGCCCGTCCTGCTCTCCGAATTCGAAGCCGACGTGCGTGCGGTGAGCGTGGAGCGGGTGATTTAGAGCGGGAATGCGGTTATGCGTTAAAACCTGACATCGCGCCTTTTACCGTGGCGGACGGCGACAATCTGGACCGTTTCTCGCTTCAGGCGATACGAGACGATGTAGTCGCCGACGACAAGGCGGCGCGTTTCCGAGACCGTCCCAGCGCTGCCGGAATTGGGAAATGCGCTGAGCTGATCATGGGCATGTCGCATCGCTAGAAGAAAACGCTGCGCTGCCGGCGGGCTGAATTCCGTCAGATAAAGAGCGATGTCACGAATGTGTCCCGCTGCACGAAGCGAGCGGATGACGCGAAAGTTCATTTGCGGGATGAATGCTTCTTCTCAGCCCGTTTGATGATTTGTTCGATCTCTTTGAGCGAGTTCTCGAATGGCTCGTATTCGCCGCGGTCGAGCTGGGCGATGCTCTCGAGGTCTTCGAAAACCTCTACGCCTTCGGCTTCGAGATAGTGGCGCAGCGCACGCAGCAGTACCCAGGAGCGCGGTCGCTCCATGGCGGTGGCGAGGCGATCGAATTTCTCGACAATATCGGTCGGCACGCGCAGCGTGACGTGGGTCGAGGGAAGGCGGCTATCGTCGGGCATCGTCGTAACACGCTGTGGTTTTGTAGAACACAAGTTAGCACAACGTGTTCTCGTGTGGAATGCCGCTTAAAGGACGGCGGCGAGGGCATATTTGTCCCGCAAGATCATAGGGTTGGGACCAGTGCGCTTTTCCGCTAATGTGCTGGAAATTCTTCCGGAGTAGCACCCCATGCCCGACGACATCCGCAAGCCTTCCGCCTGGAACAAGTCGAAGCTGCCGAGCCGGCACATCACCGTCGGGCCGGAGCGCGCGCCGCATCGCGCGATGTTCTATGCGATGGGCGTTACCGAGGAGCAGTTGACGCAGCCGATCGTCGGCGTCGCGACGACGTGGAACGAGGCGGCGCCCTGCAACATCTCCTTGTCGCGCCAGGCGCAGGCGGCCAAGCGCGGTGTCGCGGCTTCGGGCGGCACGCCGCGCGAATTCACCACCATCACCGTCACCGACGGCATCGCCATGGGGCATGAGGGGATGAAATCCTCGCTCGTCTCGCGCGAGGCGATCGCCGATTCCGTCGAGCTCACCATGCGCGGCCACAGCTATGACGCGCTGGTCGGCCTCGCCGGCTGCGATAAATCGCTGCCCGGGCTGATGATGTCGATGCTGCGCCTCAACGTGCCCTCGGTCTTCATGTATGGCGGCACCATCCTGCCGGGCCGCTTCCAGAACCGCGACGTCACCATCGTCGATGTGTTCGAGGCCGTCGGCCAGCACAGCGTCGGCAAGCTCAGCGATGAAGAGCTGCACGAGCTCGAATGCGCCGCCTGTCCCTCGGCCGGCTCCTGCGCCGGGCAATACACGGCGAACACCATGGCGTGCGTCTCCGAGGCGATCGGCCTCGCGCTGCCGGGCTCGGCCGGCACGCCGGCGCCGTTCGAGAGCCGCGATCAATATGCCGAGGCCTCGGGCGCGACGGTGATGAACCTGCTGCGCATCGGGCTGCGTCCGCGCGACATCTGCACCCGCAAGGCGTTCGAGAACGCGGCGGTGGTGGTGGCCGCGACCGGCGGCTCGACCAATGCAGGCCTGCATCTGCCGGCGATGGCGAACGAGGCGGGGATCGATTTCGATCTCCACGCCGTCGGCGAGATTTTCAAGCGCACGCCTTATATCGGCGATTTCAAGCCCGGCGGCAAATATCTGATGAAGGATCTGCATGCGATCGGCGGCGTGCCGGTGGTGCTGAAGGCGCTCTTGGACGGCGGCTATATCCACGGCGATTGCATCACCGTCACCGGCAAGACCATCGCCGAGAATCTAAAGGACGTGAAATTCCCCGAGAACCAGGACGTCGTCTATCGCACGACGAAGCCGATCGCGCCGACCGGCGGCGTGGTCGTCCTCAAGGGCAATCTCGCGCCCAAGGGCGCGATCGTGAAGGTCGCGGGCATGCAGCATAAATCGCTGAAGTTCCGCGGGCCGGCGCGCTGCTTCGACGGCGAGCCGGCGGCGTTCGAGGCGGTCGAGAAGCGCCAATACAAAGAAGGCGACGTGATCGTCATCCGGTACGAAGGCCCGCGCGGCGGACCGGGCATGCCCGAGATGCTGGCGACCACGGCGGCGCTCTACGGCCAGGGCATTTCCGACAAGGTCGCGCTCATCACCGACGGCCGTTTCTCGGGCGGCACGCGTGGCTTCTGCATCGGGCATGTCGGTCCCGAGGCCGCCGACGGCGGCCCCATCGGGCTGTTGAAGGACGGCGACATCATCGTCATCGACGCGGTCGCCGGCACGATGGACGTCGAGCTCAGCGACGCCGAGCTCGCCGAGCGGCGTAAATCATGGAAGCCGCGGGTGAACGACTACCGCTCCGGCGCCCTCTGGAAATACGCCCAGCTCGTCGCCGACGCCGAGAAGGGCGCCGTCACCAACCCCGGCGCCCGCGCCGAAGTGAAGTGCTACGCGGATATTTGAGGCTTAGCGCGTCTGCTTCATTCCTTCTTGTAACGTCATGCCCGGGCTTGTCCCGGGCATCCACGTCTTTGCCGAAAATTCGTGGATGGCCGGGCCAAACCCGGCCATGACGGCGAACGGGCGTGAGAAGGGTTGCAAAACGAAAGCGATACTCGCATCTCTAAGCCGGGACGCTCGTCCGCTTCATTCCCTCTTGTAACGTCATGCCCGGCCTTGTGCCGGGCATCCACGTCTTGAAAACTCGTGGATGCCGGGACAAGCCCGGGCATGACGGTGAACGGGCGTGAGAAGCGTTGAAAAACGAAAGCGATACTCGCATCTCCAAGCCGGGCGCTCGTCCGCTTCATTCCCTCTTGCAACGTCATGCCCGGGCTTGTCCCGGGCATCCACGTCTTTGCCGAAAACTCGGGATGGCCAGGCCAAGCCCGGCCATGACGGCGAACGGGCGGCGCCGGCCGAGGAACTCGTCGACGCTGGGCGCGTTGTGCTGCGCATACACGTCTTGAAAATTCGTGGATGCCCGGGACAAGCCCGGGCATGACGGTGAACGGGTGTGAGAAGGGTTGAAAAACGAAAGCGACACTTGCACCTCTACGCTGGGACGCTCGTCCGCTTCATTCCCTCTTGTAACGTCATGCCCGGGACAAGCCCGGCCATGACGGCGAACGGGCGGCGCCGGCCGAGGAATTCGTCGACGCTGGGCGCGTTGTGCCGGAGCACGAGGCCGAGATCGCTCGATTATGCGCTAGGCGCTTTTGGGGAGATACCCGGCGTCGATGAGCTCTTGTTCCAGCTCGGCTGTGTCGGCCGCTACCGCGTCCGCGATTTTGAGCATCTCCGACGAGATGTTCTCGTTTGAATGGGCGGCCGCAACGTCGCGTATCCGCTGAATCGATCGCTTGAGATAGTCCAGCACTTCGAGCCGGTCGTTTCTTGGGACCAACTTACCCTCCCAAACGGTCGCGATCTTTATCGCGGCAGATGACCCTTATCAACCTGCCGCGCGAGCTTGTCGTATTCCCAGGCGATCCGCATCAATTGATCGTGCATCTCGGGGATCGTGCACGCCCCCGCGATCTCGCGAAGTCTGCGGGCTTGCTCGCGGTAGAGCTGGGCGCGTGAGCCGTCAAAAGCCATCGTACGCTTCTTCCCCTTGTCATCAGGCTCAACGCGGATTATGGCGCTTTTACGGTTGCAGGCCGGCGCTCGCCATGACGGCTTGAAAAGCGCGCGCGCTCGCCGCATGTCTTAGGCTTCGGCGGCGTAGACGATAAGCGATTGGAACATCGTGTTGAATCTGAAAATTGCCAAACGAAGCCAAATCGCCGAGCGCTTCCTATGAGCGATACGTTACGCCGGGCGGAAGAACTCGTCGAAGCCGGGCTGATTGCGCCGGAGCGCGAGGCCGAGATCGCCGCCGTCGCCGAGCGCTATGCCGTCGCGATCACGCGCGATGTCGCAGCGCTGATCAATCCGGCGGACGCGGCCGATCCGATCGCGCGGCAGTTTATCCCCGATGGGCGCGAGCTGGCGACCGCGGCCGAAGAACTTGCCGATCCGATCGGCG
>DASXCX010000217.1:0-7495 GCA_036490955.1 Allostellaceae bacterium
CGCAAATGGATCTGGCCGGCGGCGTCATCGCCCATCGCCGCGCCCAGGGCCGCTGCGCCACGGTGGCGGTCACCGGCATGACCTTCCACCTGCCGGTGTTCATCGGCGACGAGGTCAGCTGCTACGCCGAGATCGTGAAGATCGGCCGGAGCTCGATCACCGTGAAGATCGATACCTGGGTGCGGCGCAATCTCGAAGGTGAGCGCATCAAGGTCACGGAAGGCACGTTCACCTATGTCGCGATCGGGCCCGACCGCAGGCCGCGTCCGGTTCCCCAAATTGAAGCTGGGCCGCGCGCATCGTAGGCTTTACTCACAAAGCTGTGACGGGCGCCTTGCCCCGTGCTCGGGGCATGCTGTGCTTACCCATCGGGAGGAGGATTACGTGGACCAAAAAATCATCGAGCTCTATGACGATTTCACCCATCGCCACCTTGATCGGCGCCTGTTTCTCGAACAGGTGACAAAGCTCGTCGGATCGACAGCGCTGGCGATGACGATCATGGCCGCGCTGCGCTCCGACTATGCGCGCGCCGCGACGATCCCGGCCGATGATCCGCGCCTTGCGACACAAGCCGTCTCGATGCCGGGCGGCGGCGGCGCGGTGAAGGGCTATCTCGCGCGGCCGAAAGGCGACGCGAAATTGCCCGGCATCGTCGTCATTCATCAAAATCGCGGCCTTAACCCGCATATTGAAGACGTGACGCGCCGCGTCGCGCTCGAAGGTTATGTCGCCGTCGGCGTCGATTGCATGTCGGTGCTCGGCGGCACGCCGAAGGATGAAGACCAGGCGATGAAGGATTTCACCAAGCTCACCGCCGAGCAGGCGACCGGCGAATTGGTGCAAGCCGTTGCCTTCCTGAAATCACGGGCCGATGTGACCGGCAAGATCGGCACGATCGGCTTCTGTTGGGGTGGCGGCATGGTCAATCGCCTCGCCGAAGCGGCGGGACCCGATCTCAATGCCGGTGTTGCTTTCTACGGCGTTGCACCGCCGCTCGATCAGGTGACGAAAATCAAAGCGGCGCTAATCCTCAACTACGCGGGGCTCGATGATCGCGTGAACGCGACCAAGCCGGGTTACGAGGATGCGCTCAAAGCCGCGCATGTCGACTACACCGCTTATGTCTATCCCAACGTGAACCACGCTTTTTTCGACGACACGACGGATCGCTATAACGCCGACGCCGCGAAGCTCGCTTGGGAACGCGCCAAAGCCCTCTTCGCGCAACATCTGAAAGCCTGAAGACAAAACCGTCGTCCCGGGGCGCCGCCTTGGGGGTGGTGCCTGCGGAACGCTCGCAGTTACGGCGCGGTAACAGGGAACCATTTCCCTTCCGGCGGCATTGGCGGCTCGGGAGGATCAAGATGGTCCATCACGGGGCGGTACATTTGTGCCTGGCCGGCCTTGTCGCGGCCGATGTTCTTTTTATTGGCGCGGTCGGGATGTGGCCGAACGTGCCGGAAACGCCACAGAACCGAATCGTGGTCATGGCTTTGGAGCCGCCGCCTCCCGAGCCGCCCGAGCAGAAGCCGGACCACAGAATGTCGACGCCGGAGCTGACCGGCGTCGCATCCTGGTATGGCGACGAATGGCGGGGTCGGACCACGGCCAGCGGCAAGCCGTTCGACGATCGCAAATTGACCGCGGCGCATCGCACCTTGCCGCTCAACTCGCGTGTCCGCGTCATCAATCTCAACACGGGTCGCTCGGTCGAGGTGACGATCACCGATCGCGGCCCCTATACCGATGGTCGCCTGATCGATCTCTCGAAAGCCGCGGCGAAGAAACTCGGCATGGTGAAGGATGGGCTAGTGCCCGTGCGGATCGAGAGCGTCGCGGGCTAATCGATCGCACGCGCCGCGAATACGTGCTCGCCCGACGCCCAGCGTTCGATGAGTGTCGGGTCGCGGATAATCGCCGCGACCGTCTGCGTCAGCTCCACGATATCGATTTGCAAGCCAAGGTCGCGGCAGATGCCGCGGATCGCGCCTTGTTCGCCGCCGCAGAGAAAACGCAGCACGACGTATATCTCGATAGGCAACGCACCTTCGCCAGCTTCGAGGCTCTGCATCGCCGTGTGACATCGTGCGGCATCGGGCGAAGTCAGCGAGCGGCAGGTGATCGGGCGCTGGTCGTAAACGGAGCAGCGCTTATCGACAAGCAACGGACACGGCTTGCCGGTCGCGATGCGGGTATCGTCGTCGAGAACGCGGAATTCATCGGCCGCCGCGAGAACGGCGGCGATGCGCGGATCGGCCCCATTGGTGAGTTGCAGCGCGATAAGAATGGCTTCCGGAATCGTCACGTCGACATTCTGATAGCAACAAAAGCTGCAGCCGGCGCGGCACTGGACGTCGGCCGCGGCGGCGAACTCGGCAATGGTCCGCTCGGCTTGAGGCAGGATCGAAGTGGCCATCACGTCGAGCATGAATTTGAGGCGCACCCACGGATTGCGGCCGACCGCGACATCCGGGCCTGCCAGGGCCATGGCCTGCGTGCGAAGCACCATCGCTTTGGCGGCAACGTGCTCGGTGAAGGGCTCGGCGATCTCGTCTGGCATGCCCTTCGGCATTGGCAGGCCGATATCGTCGATGCCGCGAATCTCGAGTGAATCCATCATCCGGCTCCTCTATCGGAGGAGTAGGCCCGATTATGGTTAGGAGAAGGTAAATGCCGCGCTTGCGAGGGCGCAAAGCCGCGCCGTATTGTCGAACGACATCGTCTGGGGAGGGCGGGTTCATGTCGGTCACACCCATTGCGCGCGGCAGCAAGGTCGCCACCGGCATCAATGTATTCACCCTGCCGGCCGACCGGCAGCCGGCGCTGATCGAGACGCTGACGGCAATCAACCGCGAGATTCTGGCGCATCGCTATCCGATGGTCGTGTCGGCGAATTTCCATCGCGCGGTCGATGCGCCGATCATCATAAACTACAACCAATACACCGATCGCGCACAGGGCCAGTTCCTGCGGACGCAGGCGAATGTGGCGCCGCTGATGAAGCGCACGCATGATCTCTCCGAGAAGCATGAGATCCGCTGGTACGAAATCGCCGATGTCATCACCGCCGTCGGTCCGGAGGATCGCATCGAGATCCGTGACGATCGCGGTGCGGTCGGCGTCGTCGGCATATTCACGGTCGCGGCGGAACAACAGGGCGATCTGCTGGCGTTGCTGAAACGCTACGGCGAGGCGCTCAAAGACGTGCATGCGCCTGGTTTTGTCGGCATCGCCACACATCGCGGCTATCAGCCGGCGTATGTTGCGAGCTATGAGCAATGGACGAGCGCCGACGCCTTTCGGCAAGCTGTCGCGAGCGGGCCCGTTGCCGATCTGCTCCAGCGAATTCGCGCTGCGGCTGAAATCGCCGAGCTGCATCCTTATGACGTGGTGAGCGTGACGCGCTTCCAGGCATGAGCATGTGCCGAACCGTCGTGCCGCATTGACAATCAAATCGTCTTACGAAATCATCGAACATCGGTCCGTCCGGTTGCGCCGCTTCGCTCCGTGGGCCCGATCGCCGTAAGAAAGCCGTGAGAAAAATTATCCCGAAGCGAGGGAGCAGGGGGAAATGCCGAGAGTTCTACGCCGCATCGCAGGCATGGCTTGCGCCGCTTTTCTGAGCGTGGCCGCGGCCGCCAACGCGCAACCGGTCGAGTTGAAGCTCGCGACCTTCGGCCCGCCGCAATCCTATTTCTATGTCGAAGTGTTGATCCCGTGGCTCGAAGCCGTCAATCGCGATTCCGAAGGCACGGTGCACATTACCTATTACGGCGGCGGCGTCCTCGGCAATGCCGGGAACATGTACGACTCGGTGCTGACCGGTGCCGCCGATATCGGCTGGGCGCTGCTCGGCTCGGTGCCGGGCAAGTTCGTCAAATCGAGCGTCATCGAATTGCCTTTCGGCTATGACACCGGCGAGATCGGCGCGACCGCGTTGTGGCGACTCTATGCCAAAGGCGCGATCGCCAGCGATTTCGATCAGGTGAAGCTCTTTGGCGTTACCGCGTGGCCTGGCGCCGAGGTGCAGACCAAGTCGAAGAAGGTGATGGCCCTCGAAGACATGAAGGGCCTGAAGCTGCGCGCGCAAGGCAAGTGGCAAGCGGCGACCGTTACGGCTTTCGGCGCGACGCCGGTCAACGTGCCGGTCGATGAGGTCTATCAGGCGCTCGATCGCGGCGTCATCGACGGCACCTGGAGCTCGCTGGTACTGACCGGCCAGTTCCGCGTCGACGAGATCGCGCATTATTTCCTCGAAGCGCCGCTCAATGGCGGCGGCGGGATGCTGATCATGAAGAAGGAAGCTTTCGACGCCCTGCCGGCCCCGGCGAAGGCGGCGATGGAGAAGCATTCCGGCGAGATCATGTCGCGCGCGCTCGGCAAATCGAACGACGGTGAGGTCGTGCGCGTTCGCGCCCAACTCGCGGCGCTCGCGGAACAGGGCAAGATCGACGCGCCTTATTCGCTGTCGCCCGAGGAATCGGCACGCTGGAAGAAGGCGGCCGAGCCGGTGGCCGATGCGTGGGCCAAGGCAGTGCCGAACGGTCCCGCGATCCTGGCCGCTTTCCGTGCCGAAACCGCCAATCTCGCGGCCGAGGCGAAATAGGCCTTCATTGATGGCCGCCGTCGAGGCGCCGGATACGGTATCGCGGCTCAAGGCGCTGGAGCAGGGCGCGATCGCGCTGGCGCGGCGTATCGCCATCATCGCCGTTGTCGGTATGTTGGCGCTGTCGCTGCTGACCATCGTCGATGTCAGCCTGCGCTTTTTTTTCAGCGCGCCGATCCCGGGCCTCGACGAGGCGACGCAGCTCATTATGGCCGTGATCGTCAGCGCCAGCCTGCCGATCGGCATCGCGACACGCAATCACATCGCCATCGATTTTTTCAAGCGCCCGATCGGGCCGCGTTACCAAGCCGTGCTTGAAGCAATCGGCGGCGCGCTGATCCTCGGCATGATGGTGATCCTCACTTTGCGCTTCGCCGCCTATGCCGAGCGGCTGATGCTGCGTCACGATGCGACGACGATCATCTCGCTGCCGATCGCGCCCTTCTGGTGGGCGGTAACCGCGATGCTCGGCATTTGCGCCGCGCTGCAGATCTTGATTTTCCTCAATCAGCTCGCGAAAGCGCTCGCCAGCGACAGCGCCGCCGGGTCATGGCTGCGCGGTGCGGCGATCGTGATGCCGTGCCTCATCGCAACCCTGCTGCTCTACGACGCGATCTTGCAATGGGGCAGCGCGTTCGGGCCGATCACGCTGGCGATGCTTGCTTTCGGTGCGATGTGGGTGCCGATCGCGATCATGATCCCGGTCGGCATCGCCATGGCTTGCGCCGGCCTTGCCGGCGGCAGCGTGCTCGTCGGTTTTAACCCGACGATGAACACCATCGTGCTGCAGTCCGCGGGCTATCTCTCGAGTCTCAACCTCGTCGTCTTGCCTCTTTTTCTGATGAAAGGCAGCTTCGCCACGGCGGCAGGGCTCTCGACCGATGCCTACCGGCTAGCGCATGCGCTCTTCGCACGCCGCCGCGGCGGGCTTGCCATCGCGACCATCGGCAGCTGTGCCGCTTTCGGTGCCGTGACCGGCTCATCGCTCGCCACCGCCGCGACCATCGGCACCATCGCCGTGCCGGAGATGCGCCGTCGCGGTTACGCGCCGCAACTCGCGACCGGCTGCGTTGCGGCGGGCGGCACGCTCGGCTCGCTAATCCCGCCCTCGGGTATCATGGTGCTTTACGCCGTGTTGACCGAGACATCGATCAACAAGATCTTCGTCGCTGCTGTCTTTCCGGCGCTGCTCGCAGCGCTCCTGTACATCCTGACGATATCGCTTTATGTGCGGGTCCAGCCGAACGCCGCCGGGCCTGTCGAGCGGGTCCCGATGCGCGAAGTCTTTGCCGCGACCCTCAATAGCTGGGGTGTCGTTGTGCTCTTCGGTGCGGTGATCGGCGGCATTTACGCCGGCGTCTTCACGGCGACCGAGGCGGGCGCTGTCGGCGGCGGTTTCGCCTTCCTCTTCGCCTTGGCCCGCGGCCGTCTCAACGGTGATGCCTTCTGGCGCGTAATGGGCGATGTCGCGCGCAATACCGCGCTTATCTACATGCTGCTCTTTGGCGCCGTCGCTTTCTCTTTCTTCATCGGCGTGACGCAGCTGCCGCAAGCGCTCGTCACCTTCATTCAGGCGCAGCACCTCGCGCCGCTGATCGTCGTATTCCTGTTGCTCATCATCTATCTGCTGCTCGGCTTCTTCATGGATCCGATCACGACGCTCTTCATCACCGTGCCGGTAGTGATGCCGCTGATCGTCAGCCTCGGTTACGATCCGATCTGGTGGGGCATCATCACCATCGCCGCAGTCGAGGTCGGGCTGATCCATCCGCCTTTCGGCCTCAACGCCTTCATCATCAAAGGCGTTGCCGGCGACGACGTGACCATCGGCACGATCTTTTGCGGCATCCTGCCGTTCCTCGCCGCCGATTTCCTAAAGCTCGCACTGCTGGTGCTGTTCCCGATCATCACGCTTTGGCTGCCGGCTACGATGCGCTGAGCCGCAACGCGTCCGCGATCACGGCTTGCCGCGGAATTTCGCGATCAGCTCCTGCGCCTTGCGCGCCGCCGGCGTGTTCTCTTCTTTCTGCGCATCGTAATATTTGATGCCCGGCAGACGCTGCTGCGCCGGATCGACCTGCTGCGGCACATCGGTGCGGCGCGTGTCCTCGCCCATCTCCTTGGCAAGCGCCGCCTCAACCGGCTTCGAGAGATACCAGTTGAGGAAGACACGTGCCGCGCTCGGATGCGGACGATTCTTCATCACGATAATGTTCGATGCGCCGGTATTGGCATAAGCGCCGAGCTCGGGTGTGTTGCCGAGCGGTCGGATGTCGAGCGGCACGCCGGCGTCGCGATAGCGGTCGAGCAGCCCGGTCAGCACAGGGCCAAGCGATATGATGTATTGGCCGCGCGCCATGCGGTCGACAAGGTCCGACATCTGCGACGTGAACGAGACCTGCTGGGTGACGAATTGGCGCAGACCATCCTCGCCAAGAAGACGCAGCATGACCGGTGCGAAGGTACGGCCGCTGCCGCCGAAAGCAGGATCGTCCCAGATCACCTTCTGCTTGAGCGCAGGATCGAGAAAGAGCTTGGTGCCTTCGGACGTCACCTTCTCGGGCGACAGCAGCTTCGCGTTGTAGAACGGCATCTTCAGAAAGATGCGCGAGGTGAAGACATAGGTTGCCGCGGTGTCGGCGAACGCCTCGTCCCAGCCACCCCAGGTGTCGGGATTCTTCACGTCGGGGAAGACGAGCTCCGGCTTGATCGGATCGAGCATGCCCGCATCTCGGAGCTGAAAAGCGTTGTCCGAGCCGGTGAAAACGAGATCCCAGAGATACTTTCCGGCGCCGCGCTCGACCGAAAGCCGAGTGAATTGTTGACCCGGGATAACCGAGGTTTGCGAGAGCTTGATCGCGGGAAAGGCTTTTGGCCATTCCCGCG
>DASXCX010000218.1:0-4797 GCA_036490955.1 Allostellaceae bacterium
CATTGGCTCGAAGCGCGGTTGGGACGCAACTTCGCGGTGACCGCGGAGCCGCAACGCGCGCGCGATGCGGTCGATATCCGTGTGGCGTGATTAATCGGCCGCTTACTTATCGGCGGTCGTCAGTGCATATCGTTTGTCGATCAAATCCTCGATCTTGATATCGCCCTTGAGCAGGCTCTGCGAGCGCAGCCAAGCGATCTGCGCGGCATAGGCTGCGATATCGATCCGCGCGTCGGGTTGAACATAAGGCGCGCTGTTTTCAACCTGCTCCGGCGGCTGGCCGGTGAACTCGCCGATGATCTTGATGATATCGGGCGCGTCCGGTCCGTCGGTCCGGGTCTCGTGTGCGTCGGCGAAAGCGGCATGGATATCGCTGCAAGCTTTGCGATAGGCGGTGAGGAATCGCTTTACGATATCGCCATGCTCGTCGAGCGCGCGTTTCGAGCCGAGCAGCATCACGCCGGCTTTCAGCGGCGCATAATCCGAGGTCCAGCCAAGGAATTTGATCTGGCCCTTATCGACGAGATTGAGAATCGGCCCGTTCGGCGCCACGGATGCGTCGACCGTGCCGCCGATCAACGCCGAGATGACGACGTTGTTTGATT
Organism: Allostellaceae bacterium; assembly: GCA_036490955.1. Lineage (GTDB taxonomy): Bacteria > Pseudomonadota > Alphaproteobacteria > ATCC43930 > CGMCC-115725 > CAIKMD01. Next base: position 606 of record DASXCX010000218.1, read on the forward strand.
GCAGCGGCTTCACCTCGACGGCGCTCATCGGGAAACCATCGCGCTCCGCGAGAACGCCGATCACGTTATGGAGCGCGGTGCCGAGTTGCGTGATCGCGACACTATGCCCCGGCAGATCATGCGGTGTCTTGAGCCCGGCATCCCAGGCTTTATTCGATGCGAGGAATTCGAGCGCGTGGAAGCCCTTGCTGTCGCCGCCGGACGCGCCGATGAGCTTCACATGCCCCTGTGCCGCGAGGTTGTAGAAACCGGCCGACGGTCCGGCGATACCGAAATCGATGTCGCCCGCAGCCGCCGCAACCGCGATCGGCTGCGCGCTGTCGAAGAAGACCTGCTCGACATCGAGCCCTTTGGCCTGGAAATAGCCATGCGCCAAGCCGACCGGCACGGTGACATAGCCGATGAGGCGGGTCGTGCCGACTTTCACATGATCGGCGGCAAAAGCCGGGGCGGCGGCAACGATGAGCGCGGCGGCGACCGACCACAAGCGACGCATAACAATCCTCCCGAGAGCCCGCCTTCTTTGAGGCGAACTTCGGGTGAGAGTAGCGCCATGCTGGCGTCAGCGCGAGACGATCGACTTTTGCGCCGCACGACTTATGTATAAAGCGCGATGAGCAACGACAAACCGCCCGAGAAAATCCCGGCCACGACCTGCCCGATCTGCGGCAAGCCCGCAGTCACGCGGCATCGGCCGTTTTGCTCGCATCGCTGCGCGCTGATCGACCTCGGCCGCTGGCTCGGCGGCAATTACCACGTGCCCTCGCGCGAGGGCAATGAGGAAGAAGAGGACACGCCGTCCACGCTCGACGAAGACGAAGGCTAGAGCACGCGCTCGACGCTGACCGAGCGCACATCGACCTCGAATTCATACGGCGCGACCGGCGGATGGGCCGGATGCAAGGTGACGCCGACGACCGCCAAGCCGATCCGTTGTAAGAGCGGCACCACCGGATCGAGCGAGCGCGGTGTGTAGACTTGGATGCCGGTGATGTCGGCCCAGTGGCAGCCGAGCTCTTCGACACGGATTTTGAGCTGCTCGAAAACGTGGCGCGCTTTCTTTTCCGTTCCCGCCGGCGACGGATCGCCCTCGGCGATCACGGTGCGTGGCTCGTCGATGATCTCGGCCTTTCCCGAGATGAGAAAATCCGGCCGCCCTTGCGCCTCGGCCGCCGCCACCGAATAGGTGAAAGCGAAAAGCGTGTTGGTCGCAGGCGGCGCCAAGGTCGGCGCGACATTGCTGCGCGCCATCGGGAAGGGCGCTTCCGCCGGGAAACCGTTGGCTTTCAACTGCTCGACATACGTCCGGTTGAAGGCGGCAAAATCGGTAAGCGACATCTGCGCCGGCGAACGCAATTCACAGGCGGCGAGTGCGGCTGGCGGTCGGCCTTGCGCCTTGATGAAAGCGGCGGCTTTCGCCAAGCCTTCAGCCAAAGGTATCGGCGCGCGAAAACGCACCCGGGTCAGCGCATGACCTTTGTGGCATGCCACGCCGCCTGAGAAGGGATGCATCCCGCCTTTGATAAAGCTGTAGCCGCCTTGCGGCGATGCGATGATGTCGGTCATCGATTTCCTCCTGATTGTTCGAGTGCGAAACGGCCGCCGATTCGCGACCCTTCGTCTTTGGCGAGATGGATTTCGGCGACGGGATGGAGGCCCGCGATCCAGCTCGGATGGCGCTGATAGATCAGCATATCGTGGCCGGGGACGACGCGCTGCAGCCGGTCTTCGCCCACCAGCGCGCGAATCCGCTCATAGGTCTTCATCAGGTTCCACGGATTGCCCTGGAGATAGCCCGACGGCCAGAGACGCTCGAGATTGGCGTACCAATAGACACAATCGCCGGCGATGACATGCGGTCCGGCCGCGGTCTCGACCTCGACCCATTGCGAGCCGAAAGTGTGGCTATCGGCCGCGAGCCGGCAATGGATGCCGGCGCTGATCTCGCGATCGCCGTCGATGAAATCGACGCGGCCCGCAGCGATGGCGTCCTCGAAGCGCATGAAGGCTTCGAGATCCATCGACGACAGCGCCCAAAGCGCTTTGCCGGGCGAGGTGTCGGGTATCGCCGCGATCGCCTCTTTCCATAAATCGTATTCGCGGCGCTGGCACAGGAAGCGCGCCTTGGGGAAGGCATCCAAATTTCCCGCGTGATCGAAATGCAGATGCGTCAGCACGACGAGATCGATGTCCTCGGGGCGGAAGCCGATCTTGGCGAGCGTCGTGCGCGGCAACTCGATATTCTCGAAGGCGCGGCCCGTCATCGACCGGCCGCGCTCGAAGCCGGTATCGACGAGGACGAGCCGTCGCTGCGCCATCGCCGGACCGGCGGCAACGAGCGTATAGTGCATCGGCACCTCGACGAGCCCCTGATTGCTGCAAATCGGACAGCCGCCGAAGAAATCGGCAGGGACATGCCCGCGGCAGAAGCAGAAGCTCCAGATCGAGTGATCGTGGCCCACTGTCAGTCCCCGTCTTTATCGACTGACATCATACAGCAAGATTTTGGGCGTAAAGCGGTTGCTCCGGGTCTTTCCCGGGAACGGTTGGCGGCAGTAATATCTTTGGAGATCGGGTTCCGATACCCGGCTTTCCGGTAGCAGGAGCAGGCACATGTTTGATTCCCGCACGCGGTTTGGATGTTTTGTTTTGGCGGCTTTGCTCACTGGTTGCGCCGCGCCGCCGCAGCAGGCCCAGCCGGTCACCCCGGTCAGCGTCATCGGGACGCCGTTTCTGATCGCTCTTAAAATTCCCACCTGCGTCGCGACAGTGGCGATTTCGGGACCCGCCGCGGCGCTGCAGCAGCTTGCGGCACCGTCGGAAGATGGGCTGCAGCCCGACATCCGGCCGGCGCTCGATGCCGGTATGGCACAGAATTGCGGTCCGCCCTACTACGTGCTCCCGCGCTGAGCCAGGTGTAATGGGCGCCGATCGCGGCGCCTATCCGCATTTTGCGGTTCAGTTCAGCGGCTCGACCTTCACGATCGCGGCGCCGTGATTGCTGCCGGTCCAGAAAGTGACCGGATTCGTGTGGTTGTCGACGAAGACGCGGCGGATGTTTGTGTTGTCGGGTAGCGGATATTCGACTGCTTTTCCGCTCTGCGGGTCGAGCCTCACGACGCGATCCGTCGTCATGCCGCCGGTCCAAACCTCGCCGTTCTTGTCGACAATTGCGTCGTAAGGCGCGGTCCACGGCGTCGGAGTCTGCCATTCGCTGACGGCGCCGGATTTCGGATCCAGCATGCCGACCGCGTTGCCGTTGAATTCGGCGAACCAGAATCGATCCTGCGCATCCATATGCCCGCGCCGCGGTCGCGACATCTTTGTCGGCGTTTTATAAAACGTCGCCTGGCCGGTCTTCGCGTCGACGCGGCCGATCGTGTCGTTGCCGAAATCGGCGAAGAACAGGTTGTTGTGACTGTCGGCGGCGAGGCCATAGCTCGTGTGCTCGAACGGCCCATATTTCTGCATCGCGCCGGTGGCGAGATTGACCCGATAGAACTCGTGATGGCCTTCATTGGCCGTCCATACCGTACCGTCCACATCGGCGCGGTTCGTGGTCATGATCAGTTGCGCGACTTTGTCGTCGACGGCGGCTGGGATCGGGTAGTAGTGGAACTTCTTGGTGGCGGTATCGAAACGCGCGAGCGTCGCCTGCCAGGTCATGCCCATGATCAGATCGTGCGGACCGGCGGGCTCGATGTCGAGCTCGCCGACGGGTGTATCCGGCTTGCGTTGCTTCAAGGAATATTCCGTGACCTTTCCGGTTTTGGGATCGAGATTGCCGAGTTGCAGCTCGACGAAATCCGAGAACCACACCTGGCCCTTGCCGTCGAGGATGACGTCATGCGGCTCGAAGGTCGCCTGCGGCAGCTTGTATTCGGTGACGACGACCTGGGTGCCGGGACCAGTGACGCGCGGCATCACCTTCAACGGATATCTCCATTCCGGCCCGGTGCTGAGATTGACCGAGGCGAGATAGGCAGCGAGGCGTTGCAGCACCTCGGGCGGCGTGCGGCCGAGGAAGCTGTCCTCGGTCTTCTGTGGCTTCAGCGGGCTGCTCTCCTGCGCGTAGGTCGCCATCCGCTTGATGGTCGCGAGCCATTCGGTCTCGTCATGCGTCGAGCGCGCGATCCGCTGCAGCGTGTGACAGCCGGTGCACGACAAGAGGGCGAGCTTTTGCTGATCGGTG
>DASXCX010000219.1:0-8548 GCA_036490955.1 Allostellaceae bacterium
GAGGTAGGAGCCGAAGATCGGAAATAGCAGGATGAATGCTTTGAGCGGCACGCTGAGCGCGAGCCCCGCGCATGCGAGGAGCGCGACGCGGCCGTTGATGAAGCCGCTGTCGCGCAGGCGATAAAGCGCCATGCCGCTGGCGAAAAAGGAAAGCAGCCACAGCGCGCTGCCGCTGAAATATTCGCTCGATGCCGTGTCGAACCAGATGCCGCCCATGCCGAGCACGATGAGCGCCGCAATCACGCGCAGATCGATCGCGCGCAAGACGCCAAGCAGCAACACCACGACGTACATCGCGAGCTCGCAAGGGAGGGTCCAGAGCGGCCCGTCGACCACGCCGCCCGCATCCCATTTCGTGAACCACACGCCGGGCAGAGAGCGCGTCGGATCGATCATCGTGAAATTGCTGACGACATAGGCATAGCTGCCGCCGTCGCCGAAATAGGCGCGGGGCGCCAGCGACGTCGCCCAAGGCCCAAGTGCGAAGGCCGACAGCAGGAGGCAGAACAGGAGCCCCGGGTAGATGCGGAGGGCGCGTTTCAAGGCGAAACGAGGCGCCGAGCGCGTCGTCTCGAAGCTTTGCGTGACGAGGTAGCCGCTGATCGTGAAGAAGACGAAGACCCCGACCACGCCGAGGATGGTCTGGCCACCGGTCAGCCGCATCAACGGCTCGCCGTCCTGGCGGCCTTCGCCAATCAGAAAAGCATGCGAGAAGATGACGCTGATCGCGGCAATCAGGCGCAATGCGTCGAAATTGTTATGCCGCTCCACCAAATCCTCAAAACGGATAAGGAGGAGCAGCATGCGGCGCGGCGCGGCGCTGTCAACCGTGCCGCATCGCCGCGGCGGTGCTGCGCGTTAGCCGATTGGGCTCACGCCGCCTTGATTGTTCCGGCCAGGTGCGTGCCCTCGAGGTCGGTGCCGTCGAGCTTGGCACCGATCAGATTGGCGTTGGAAAGATCGGCACCGCGCAACACGGCGTCTTTGAGATCCGCGCCGCGCAAATCGACATTGCGCAGGATCGCCCGGTCAAGACGGCTGACCATGCGCTGCCCGTCACTGACGACCAGCGGTCCGAGCCGGCAGTCGCGCATATCGCTGTTGATGAACCGAGCGCCCTTGAGGCTGATGCCGCGCAGATCGGCGCCGCGTAGATTGCAGGAGCGCAGATCGGCGCGGTCGAGCTGTGCCGCGGCAAGGCCGATACCGGCGAGGTTGAGGCCGTAGAGCACCGAATCGCTCGCCTTGAGTAAGGCAAGCTCGGTACCGGCGAGGGGCGGCGCGTTGCGTAGGTCGAAACCGCTCAGATCGAGCTGCGCACCTTCGCGGCCCTGGCTTTCGACCCAGCGCTCGTGCTTGGCGATCAGCGCTGCCAACGGCTCGTCGAGGTCGCTGACCAAGAGCCCGGCGGGCTTGTCGTTCAGCATGCCTTTGAGGTTGGCGCCGATGAAATGCGTATTTTCCATCACCGCGTCGGTCAACACGGCGTCGTTGAGATCGGCGCCGCGCAGATCGGCACCCGAAAGATCGGCACCGCCGAGATCGGCGCCGGCGAGCGTCGCCTTGCGCAGATCGGCCCTGACGAGCCGCGTGTTGCGCAACACGGCGTCCGAAAAGTCGGTATGGGCGGACGGCGCCGATTTGTGCGCGGCACCGCTTTCCGGTGACCGCGTCGCGCCCTGTGGCTCGACCTCGACATGCTGCAACTCGCCCGAGCGCTGCCACATGGTGATGAGCCCGTCGCGCAGATCGGCGTCGTAGAGATCGGCGCCGGTGAGATCGGAGCCACGCAGGAGCGCGCCGCGCATGTCGGCTCGCACCAGCTTCGCGTTGCGTAGATTGGCTTTGCAGAGATTGCTCGCGAAGAGAACGGCGCCGGTGAGATTAGCGCCTTCGAGATTGGTGCCGACCAGGAACGCGCCGGTGAAATCGGCGCCCGAGAGGTCGCGCTTGCTGAGATCGCAGCCGGAGAGATCGCGATAGGTGAGAAGCGCGCGCTGCCCGCCCGACTTCGATTGCCGGTAGGCCTCGTGCAGCCGCACGGCGCGGTCGAGCTCCGTTTGTGAAATCGCCGTACGCGCCTGCATACCCTTTCCCGCCTCGTAAACCATCGACCAAGATGCCGGCCCAAGATTAAGGTGCACTTAAATCAAATTCTTGGTGGCTTGCGGCGCAGCGCGCCATGGGTCGACGTCAGTAATCGGTTAACCATAACTTCGGGCGTTTCCCGAGGCGGGGCCGACATCACGGTCATGCGCGTAGGCGCCGCTCTAGCTCCTATCGCGGACACGCATGGCTTCGACGCTGGAATCGCGCCGCGGCTTCTTGCACATTCGGCGGGGAAACGAGGGTCATCGAGGGAAGACATGGCGGAGATCGCCGACACGCGTCCGCGGCTGAGCTTGGCGCAGCTGTTCCTAATTTTCTTGAAGGCCGGCTGTGGCTTTGGCGGCGGCCTTGGCGTGCTGGCGCTGCTGCAAGAGCAACTCGTCACGCTGCGCCGCATCTTGCCCGACAAGGAACTGATGACCCTCTGGAGCATCGGCCGCCTGATGCCGAGCGGCACGATGACCGCGGTCGCGGTCGCGGTCGGCCACCGGCTCTGCGGCTTCGTCGGCACGGTGGTCGCGCTGATCGCGATGATCATCCCCGGCTTCGTCTGCGTCGTCGTGCTGACCATCGCCTACGGCTATCTCGCCCATGGCGCGGTGCTCGATTACATCGACGCGACGCTGCTGCCGGCGGCGCTCGGCATTGTCGTCATTTCGGCGGTGCGGCTGGGCAAGCCGCTGTTCCGCGTCTCGCTCGATATCGTTTTCGCCATTGTCACCTGCGGGCTGTTGCTCTTTGCCCATGTCGGACCGGCGGTGATGCTGCTCGTCGGCGGCTTCGCCGGCGCGATCCTGTTGCGCGGCAAGCCGGACGAGGAGGCGAAGCGATGAGCCTTGGGCAGCTCCTCATCGTCATCTTCACCTACAATCTGCTGACCTTCGGCAATGGCAGCGCGGTGCTTGCCTTGCTGCAGCATCGCCTGGTCGATGGCGGTGTCCTCAACCTCGACCAGTTCCTTTATGCCTACGCGCTCGGCCGCGTCACGCCGGGACAGAACAATCTCTACCTTGCCTCCGTCGGCTACATGATCTGCGGTTGGCTCGGCGCGTTGGGGGCGATCGTCGCCATCCAACTACCCGGGTATCTCGTGATCCCGGTGCTCAAAGGTTACGAGCGCGTGCGTCATCAGCGGTCCGTACAGGGTTTCATCCGCGGCCTCACCGCCGCCTCGGTCGGGCTGATGTTCGCTGTCGCGTTCAATATCGGCCAAGAGGCGCTGACCGGGTCGGTGCCGTGGATTGTCTTCTTGGCGACACTGGCTCTGGTTTTCCTTGCCAAGCGGGGACTCCTCGCGGGCATGGTCGGCGCCGCCATCCTGGGCGTCGGATTGAAGTTCATTCTCCCGATTTAAGAACTATTCCAATTGGTTAAGCAATATTTTCATATTATACAAAAATATATTGTTTTATTTTCTTATTTGACATGAGAATTTCGGATTTAGGATAATGAATTACTTTTAAGGAGTGCGGTTATGGCCAAGCAATGGAGCGCGGATTTCTCTCATGTCTCTCGGCAATGGCTCGAGGCGGGTCAGGAACCGGCCCTTGTCGATCTTCTCGCTGATCCGGTCGTGCATCTCGTGATGCGCCGCGACAGCGTCGGCATGACCGAACTCTGCAATCACATCGCGACCGCGCGAGCTCGGCTCGGCTTCGCACGGTTCGGCGAAGGCCCCTGTCGCTGTGCGGCCTGAGACGATGGTGCGCGGAACAAGAAGATAGCGGGAGCAGGTCATGAGCAAGGTAGAAGCGGATTTTGGCGTTAACGCGATTCCGCGTAGCAGCAGCAGCGGCTGGCGCGAATTATGGCTCAAAGAGGATTGGTGGGCGGTGTGGATCGGTCTCGGCATCGTGATCGCCGCAATCATCCTCTTCGCTTCCGGCAATGGCTGGCGCTGGGTCGCCGTGACGCCGCCGAAATGGACCAGCTTCGCGCAGCTGAGTGCGCATTTCGCCAGCACTTGGCCGCGCTATGTCGTCCAATTCCTGCTCTGGGCGGCGGCGTTCTCGGTCGCCCTGAAGGCGATGGGAAATAAGATCGGCGAGTTTCTGCCGGCCTTCCTCGTCGTCTATGTCGCCTCGGTGATTGTGTACGTCATCGGCCAATGGGACACGGCAAACACCTACGACCTTGAAGCGCCGCTTGTGGCATTGATCCTCGGTCTCGTTATCGCCAACGTGTTCGGCTTGCCGCGCTGGCTCGATGCCGGTTTCCGGGTCGAATTTTACATCAAGACGGGCATCATCCTGCTCGGCGCGACGCTGCCCTTCACGCTGATCATTTGGGCCGGTCCCGTCGCGATCCTTCAGGCGTCGATCGTCTCGCTCGCGACCTTCGTCGTGATCTATTTCGCCGGCGTAAAGCTCGGTCTCGACCGCCGCCTGGCGGCGACGCTCGGCGCGGGCGGCGCGGTGTGCGGCGTCTCCGCCTCGATCGCCATCGCCGGCGCCGTCGGTGCGAAGAAAGACGATGCACCGATCGCGATCACGCTGGTGATTCTCTGGGCGATCGTGATGATCTTCGTGATGCCGATCGTTGCGCAGGCCCTCCATCTCCCGGCGGGCGTCGGCGGTGCCTGGATCGGCACGTCGGAATTCGCCGACGCGGCGGGCATCGCTGCGGCGCAAACCTATGGCGGCCTCGCCGCGCATGGCGTCGTCGCCGGCACCAACGATCAGGCGCTGTTCGCCTTCACCTTGATGAAGGTTGTCGGCCGCGATGTGTGGATCGGCATTTGGGCCTTCGTGCTGGCGATCGTCGCCACCACGCGTTGGGAACGGCGCGAAGTGGGCCGCAAGGCGAACGCGGCCGAGATTTGGTGGCGTTTCCCGAAATTCGTGATCGGCTTCCTCGTTGCGTCGTTGCTCATCACCTGGGCGACCAGCAGCTTCAGCCTCGCCGATTACAACAAGACCGTTGCGCCGCTGCTTGTCGCGCCGATCAAAGACCTGCGGATGTGGGCGTTCATCTTCTGCTTTCTCAGCATCGGTCTCACCACGCGCTTCCGCGATCTGGCGGCGGCCGGCCGCAAGCCGTTCCTCGCTTTCAGCTCGGGCGTGGTCGTGAACGTGATCCTCGGCTTCATCCTCTCGGCCTACGTCTTCGTCTCGCATTGGACGACTCTCGGCCAGTGACCTCTAGAGAGAGGGAACAGCAGCGATGACGGGAAGATGCCGGGCCTGTGCGCATTTCCGCAACAGCCCGGCCTTTCTCGAATCGATATTCCCGGGGATGAGCGCCATGTCCTCGGCTTGGGGCTCGACCCGCGCCGAGGATGGGCTCTGCCTCAAGCACGATCGTTATCTGAGCGCCGATGCCGGCTGCGCCGATTTCATGCCGGTTGAGGCTGCCGCTCCCCCGACCGACGCAGCGGCAAGGTAAGGCGCAACAGCGTCCCGATCAGCAGCGCCAGCAAAGCATCGGTGATCCCGGCGCTGCGGTCCGGCAGATATATTTCGAGGATGCTGCAAAAGAGCAGCAGCAGCGCGACCGCGATGGTGGCTCGCCACAACCGCAAACCCGCGCACATCAATAGCCAGATCAGCCCGCCGTAGAGAAAAAATTTATCGATCATCGCCGGCAAGCCGAGATCGATCGGCGCCCGCAGCAAAGCGAGGAACGGCACCCATTCGAAGCTGTGGCCGACCGGGCTCAAATGGAACGGCGCCAGCCGCTCGCTTACGATCACGGCGGCGAAAGCGATAGCGACGATCGGAATGCGGCCGGGCAAAAAGCGCAGCAGCGGGAACCATAAGAGATAGGCCAGCGCCGCGCCAAGCAAGTCGTTGAGGCTGAGCTTGGCATCGACAATCAGGATCTCGCCGCCGAAGATCGACGCGGCAATCAGCAAGCCGGCGCGAAAGGCCGCGGGCTTGCCGAACAAGATTTCGGCCAGATAGCAGATCACCAGCCACGTGATCCCGGCGAGAAAGAGATCGAGCCTATTCAGCGCGGCTGTATCGAGCAGCGGCCTGACCGCGACGACGTATTTGTGCGCATCGATGACCGGAACGAAGGGATAGAGTCGCGCCGCGATAAAGGAGACGAGGAGCAGGGTTGCGAACGGCTCGACGCGTAGCTGGCGCAGGAAAGGCGCGCGGCTGTTGGCGGCGAGCGCGAGGCCGGCGAGCGCGCCGACGCATGCGCCGACCGTATTCGAATAAACATCGCGCATGTCGGTGAAGCGTTCGGCGATATAGAATTGCGAAATCTCCATGACGAGGCTCAGCGCGGCGCCGAGCGCAGTCGCGATGAGCACGCGGAGCGCGGCCGGCTTGCTGCGCCCCAGGCTGCACACGCAAAAGAATCCCCAGGGCAGGTACAGCAAAATATTGGCGATGAAATCGCCGCGGCTTTCAGGCCAGCGATCCCAGGTCAGCGCGAATTGATGGAGCGGGCCGCCGGCGAGATGCGCCACGCGGCCGTGAAATGGGTAGAGCGAGACGTAAACGATGCCGGCGAAGACGACGAGCGTGCCGAGGGCGTAGTTGCGGTTCGGCAATCAGCCGTTCCAATTGCGCACGAAAGAAGAAAGCTCCGGCCGTGGCAGAGCGGCCGGCATGCTCGTCGGCGTGCCAAGATAGAGGAAACCGACGATCGCATCGCTCGGCGCGAGGCCCAGCGTCTCCTTGACGAAATTGTCGTAAGCCGGTGCGCCGGTCTTCCACGCCGCGCCATAACCCAGCGCATGCGCCGCGACCATGATGTTCTGCGCTGCGGCGCCGGCGGAAAGCAGTTGCTCCACGACGGGGATCTTATGTCCTTCCTGGAGAGCGGCGGCGAGCACGACGATGAGCGGCGCGCGCAGCGGCTTTTCGCGCTCGCGCTCCAGCATGTTCGTCGGCACGTCGGGCTCGCGCCGCTTCATCGCTTCGACCATTACATCGCCAAAGCGCTTGCGGGCGTCGCCGCGCAACACGATGAAGCGCCAGGGCTTGAGCTTGCCATGATCCGGCGCCCGTAGCGCGGCGCGCAAAATCTCGGCAAGGGCGTCGTCGTCGGGAGCTGGCTCGGCAAATTGCGCCGGGCTGCGGCGTGTAGTCAGAGCGTCAATCGCATCCATCAGGGCACCGTGCGAATTACGGCCCCTCTTTAGCATGGCAGCGGCCCTGGCCAACGCCGAATCGGCCAACCAAGTGATCGGCGAAACCTATAGGCCGGGAAGCGGTCGTGTCGCTGAGCGGCTCGAACGGAAAGCGCCGCGAGCGGCGTGGCCACCGGAGAGGTGCACCCTCTACCTATTGTGGCCGATGGCGAGCACCCTTCTATAGGCAGAGGCCATAGATCTAATTGCTGAAATTAAGAAGCCAGTGAATCTTCTTGATTGAATTAGAAATTAACCTGGCGTTAACTGTTTTTCGAGGATGGGCGCCCTAATGAATGGCGCTGAAAGGGAGAATGGTCGGCCACCCGCAGCTTATTGATCTAGTCCAGGACCGGATGAGCGCCGAGCCGAGCGCGAAATCCGCCGAGCAGCTTCTGGCCGAACTGGTAGGCGGCGCCGACGACCCGGTCCAAGCGGCACTCGATGCCCATGAATTCAGCGAATTCGACCTGGACTACGATCCGGACGAGAAAATCCTTTTCTGCTATTTCGATTTCGCCGGCCGTCCCTGCTTCACCGAATCGGTCCTCGCCGAGGCGCGCGCGGTCCAGCGCATGGCGCGCGGTCTCTTCGGCGAGCGCGCCGAGGCCGAGCCGCCGCTGCGCTACCTCGTACTCGGCTCGCGTCAGCCGGGGGTGTGGAATCTCGGCGGCGATCTCGAGCTCTTCGCGCAGCTGATCCGCGATCGCGATCGCGCCGCGCTGCGCCGCTACGCCCATGCGAGTTGCGAGGTCGGCTACACCAACGCGACCGGTCTCGGTTTCGATCTCCCGATTATCTCGGTGGCGCTGGTGCAGGGCGACGCGCTGGGCGGCGGATTCGAGGCGGCACTGTCCTCTAATGTCATCGTGGCCGAGCGCAGCGCGAAATTCGGCCTGCCGGAAATCCTCTTCAACCTCTTCCCCGGCATGGGTGCCTACACGTTCCTGACGCGCCGCATCGCGCCGGGTTTGGCCGAGCGCATCATCATGAGCGGCGAGCTCTATAGCGCCGAGCAGCTTCATGCGATGGGCGCGATCGACGTCCTGGCGCCGGATGGGCAGGGCATTGCCGCGTTCTATGATTTCATCGGCCGCGGCGGCAAGCGTTACGCCGCTTTGCGCGCGCTCCATCGCGCGCGGCGCATGGTCAACACGGTGACATTCGAAGAAATGACCCGGATCGCCGACCTTTGGGTCGAGGCCGCTCTGAAGCTCGATGAGGCCGGCATCAAACGCATGCTGCGCCTTGTCGCGGCGCAGGAACGGCGCACCATACGCCATCGCGGCTGAGTCCGGCCGCTTGGCCGCGCGATAGATCGCCTTTTACACACCGCCTCTCGAACGCCGCAGG
>DASXCX010000220.1:0-14845 GCA_036490955.1 Allostellaceae bacterium
ACGGCCACGTCAATTTGCAGGAATACAACGCGTTCATGGAAGTGACCGCGATCACGCGGCGGCGCGATGCGATCCTCACCTCGATCGTGAGCCAGGTGACGCCGTCGGAATCGTCGCTGATGAAGCGCGTCGCGCTCGAGCCGATGATGCTGACGCATCTCACCACCACACTCGGCATCAAAGGCATCAAGAAAGTCTCGATGCACGAGCCGCTGACCAATCTGCGCAAGGTGCTGGTGCTGGTCTGCGACCGCAATATGCCCGAAACCGAGATCTGGCGCGCAATGTATGGCGCCGCCGCGCTGCACCGCGCCGCCGGCAAATACATCATCGCCGTCAACGACGACATCGATCCCAACAATGCCGACGCGCTGCTCTGGGCGATGTCGTATCGCGCCAATCCGCTGCTCGACATGCATGTCCTGCCGCATCGCGACCAGGGTCATGGGCCGCGCAGCCATCGCAATAACGGCGTCGAAGGATCGGTGCTGATCGACGCGACGTTGAAAGAGCCCTATCCGCCGGTCTCGTTGCCCAAGCGCGAATACATGGAGCGCGCGAAGAAGATTTGGGAAGAGCTCGGCCTGCCGGCGCTGCGGCCGGAGCAGCCCTGGTACGGCTATTCGCTCGGCGAATGGTCGGAAGAGTTCGACGAAGCCGCCGAGCGCGCGGTGAAAGGCGACTATTTCGTCACCGGCCAGATCATCGCGCAGCGCCGCCGCGACGACGTAGCGATGAACACCGAGATCCGCGACCTCGACGACGGCGACGAGCCCAAGGCGAAGAAGAAGAAATAGCGGATGGTAATCAGCTTTCCGGCGTCGGCCTTTCGCTTCGGCTCCCACCATACGTCATGCCCGGCGTCGTGCCGGGCATCCACGTCTTAGAACAGACTCGTGGATGGCCGCGACAAGCCCGGCCATGACGGTGTGTTTTGTTGAGAGCTGACGGTTGATCGCTGAGCGCGCTCAATACACGTCCAGCACGTATCTTTCTTCTTTGGCCAGCTTCGCAAGATAAGCCTTGGCCGCGCCGGTGCCCATACCGCCTTGGCGCGCGATGATCGCGGTGAGCGATGCGCCGACATCCTTGCCCATCGTCACGCTGCCGCAGACATAGATGTAGGCGCCTTCCTCGATCCACGTCCAAAGTGCCGTGGCGCGCTCGCGCATACGCTGCTGCACATAGATGCGCTCGGCCTGATCGCGCGAGAAAGCGAGCTCGAGATCGGTCAACAACCCGTCGCGCTGGAAGCCGATGATCTCTTCTTCGTAAAGGAAATCGCTGGCGCGATGCTGATCGCCGAAGAACAGCCAATTGCGGCCTTTGGCGCCCAGCATGCGGCGCTCTTGCAGGAAAGCGCGGAACGGCGCAACGCCGGTGCCGGGGCCGATCATGATCATCGGCGTGTCGTGATCTTTCGGCAGGCGGAAGCCATGCGACTTCTGCACAAAGACCGGCACGCTGGCGCCGCTGGGTGTGCGATCCGCGAGGAAGGTCGAGGCGACGCCTTTACGCGCGCGATCGCGCAGTTTGTAGCGCACCGCCGCGACCGTCAGATGCACCGCGCCCGGATTGGCCTTGGGCGATGACGAGATCGAATAGAGACGCGGCTGCAACGCGCCGAGCGCGCTGACCAATTCCTGCAGCGGCGGCCGCGCCGACGGGAAGGTCTGCAGCAGCTCGAGCAGATCGGCATTCTCCGGGCCGGCGCCGGGATAGCCTTCGGCCAGCGCCTGCAACCGCTGCGATTCCGCGAGATTGACCGCGCGCGAGGCGAGGACCTCGACGGCTTCGTCGCTCGGCCGCCCGATCTCGCACGCTCGTGCCAGCGCGTCGAAGAGACCGCGCGTCACGCCGTCGGGCCCTGCAACCTCGCTGTCGTCTTTGGCGCCGAGGCATTCGATAATCGCGCGGACGGTATCGGAACAATTCACCGGCTGCACGCCGAGCGCATCGCCCGGCTCATAAGCGAGGCCCGTCGCGGCGATATCGAAGACCACCTGCCGCGTATCTTTGCTCGAGGCGCCGCGGTTGAGCGGCGTCGTTGCGTCGAGCCGTGCGGCGACGAGCTTCTGCCCCTGCGTCGATGCCGGCGAAACGGTCGCCGAGGCTGGCCCAGCGACGGCCGGTGCGGCGCTCGCGCCCGGCGCCGCCGCCAGCTCTAGCACCTCTTTCACCATCCGCGCGGTTTCCTTGCCGCCGGGCACGCAGCGATTAAGCGCCTTCTCGCTGCCGCTCGCGACCGCTTCCGCATAGGTCTTGCAGAGATAACCGCACTGGCCGCAATCCTGCTGCGCCATCGCCGCCATCAAACGCTGCGGCAGCGGCCGGCCCTCGGCGAGACTCATCCGCTCATCGAGCGGCATGGCCATATCGTGCCAGGGATCATCGTCCGCGGCAGGCGCCGGGGCTGCAGGAACGGACGCAGATGCGGCCCCGGGCGTTGGCGCAACACCGTCATCCGCGCCGTAATAAGCCGCAAGCCAACCATTGAGCCAGGCGCGTTGCGAAGAGCTGAACGGCGCGTTCTCGGGAACGAGCGGCGCGATATGCGTCATGTCAGGCCGCCATCTCGGGTTGCGGCAAAGCGAGCGCCTTCAGCTCCTCGACCGAATGGCGCGCGGCAAAATCGTGGAAGGATTCAGCCGCCCGGCGCCGCGCGAGATAGGCGCGCAGCAGCGCCTCGACCCGCCCAGGCATTTCCGCCACCGGCACACCTGGAAAGATCTCGCGGCCGATCTTCTGCTCAGAACCGGCGCCGCCGCCGACCAGGATCGAATAGCCCTCGACCATGTCCTCGCCGACTTTGACGCCGAGCAGGCCGATATCGCTGACCTTGTGCTGGGCGCAGGAATGCGGGCAGCCCGTCAGATGGATGCTGACCGGCTGATCGAGCGCAATGCGCTGGTCAAGGTGATCGGCCAATTGCAGCGCCTGGCCCTTCGTGTTCGTCGCCGCGAATTTGCAGCCGGTATTGCCGGTGCAGGCGACGAGTGCGCCGCGGATCGCACTCGCCTTGGCGGCCAGGCCGAGCGCGGCAAGCGCAGCTTCGACCTCGTCGAGCCGGTCGTCCGGCACGTTGGAGAGAATAAAGTTCTGCCAGACCGTGAGACGCAATGTCGCGCCGGTGAAACGCGATGCAAGTTCGCCGAGACCCTTGATCTGCGCGGCGCTGAGCCGTCCCACCGGCACGGCGACGCCGACGTAGGAGAAGCCCGCCTGGCGTTGGGGATGCACGCCGATATGACCGTGCTTGGCGGCCGGCGCGCGCGGCGCACACTCGGTCAGCGGCAGCCGCGTGAAGGGCTTGCCGTGCTCCGTCTCGACCGCGGCCATGAATTTCTCGATGCCCCAGGCATCGAGCACGTATTTCATCCGCGCGCGCTTGCGGTCGGTACGATCGCCTTCGGCGATGAAGACGCGCACCACCGCGATCGCCGCGGCGAGACATTCTTCCGGCTTCAGCAGGATGCCGGTGTCGCGGGCGAAATCGTCATGCCCGGTGATACCGCCCAAGAGCATGCGGAAATAGACGCCGTCCGGCACCGCCGCGCCTGCCAGCACTTTCACAGCGGCGAAACCGATATCGTTGGTGTCTTCGAGCACCGACACCGCGCCTCCGCCATCGAAAGCGATGTTGAATTTGCGCGGCAAGCCATAGAGCTCGCGGTGATTGAGGATGTAATGATGCAGCTCGCGCGTCAGCGGCCGGGTGTCGATCAGTTCTTGGCAGTCGACACCGGCGGTCGGGCTGCCCGTGATGTTGCGGATATTGTCGGCGCCGGCGCCGCGCGACGTGAGGCCGAGATCGTGCAGCCCTTCGAGCAGTTCGACGATGCCTTGCGGCCCGATCTCGCGGAGCTGGAGATTGGCGCGTGTCGTGATATCGGCGTAGCCGCCGGCCCAGCGTTCGGCGAGCGCGGCGAGGCCGATCATCTGATGGGGCTGGAGCACGCCATTGGGGATGCGCAGCCGGCACATGAAAGCATCCTGGGTCGGCGCGACATAGAAGAGGCCGAAGAATTTGTGCCGGAAGACATCGATGCCCTTGGGGAAGCGGCCGGCGGCGGCTTCGGCGCGGAGCTCGTCCCACATATCGAGCGGATGCGCTTTGCGCTTCGCCTCCTCCTCGGGCACGAGTTTCCTGCCCGCGGCGATAAAGCGATCCTGCGCGACACGGTGAATGCCGCTTTCGGTCGCGACGCTGGGTGTCGCGACCGATGCCGGCGTGGCGCCAATTCGGCGCGCGGCGATGCCGCTCAAAAACCCGTCGAGAAATTGTTTCTGTTCGTCGGTAAAGCCTGAATCGGTCATGCGAGTGCCTGCTGGTCCGACTGTTAGCAAGTGCAATGCCAATTCGGGTTGGGCTCCTGTTTGACCGGACACCAATCATTTCGCCTGCCAAAGCGGCTTGACGCATGCCCGAATGGCGAAAATTGCGAAAATCCGCAGGATGCCCGAATTTCAAGCATCCGCTGCGCTGCACAATTTTTCTGCATCGTGCTGCCGGGAGCGGCATTTTTTCGCGCGAAGCGTTTCGAATCCTTAAGGAATCGGCGATTCGCGGATGGCACATCTTTTGCGGGAAGCGGAGCAGATTTGCCTTGAGGAGCTTGCTGCGATGTTTCTCGATACCGTCGACGCCCTCGCCAGCACCGCCGCGGCGAAGGCGGCTTTCCTGAAGCGCAGCCCCGGTGGTTTTTTCGTCAGCTCGATGATGGCGGGCGCCTTCGTCGGGCTGGGCATCATCCTGATCTTCTCGCTCGGCTCGGATGTCGATCCGGCCTATCGCTCCATCGTCATGGGTGCGACCTTCGGTGTCGCCCTCACCTTGGTCATCTTCGCCGGCTCCGATCTCTTCACCGGCCACACCATGTTCATGACCCACGGCGTGCTCCGCAGAAAGGCGAGCCTGGGCGATCTCGCGGCGTGCTGGAGCCTGTCGTGGATCGGCAATCTGGCCGGTTGCATCGCGCTCGCGCTGGTCTTCGTCTGGGGTGGCGGTGGCGCTATGCTGCATTCGAAGAGCCAATGGCTGATGACCGCCGCCGCCGCGAAAGAGAGCGCGTCGGTGCTGTCGCTCGTCGCGCGCGCGACACTCTGCAATTGGCTCGTCTGCCTCGCCATCTGGACGTCTGCCCGCACCACCAATGACGCCGCCAAATGTATCCTCATCTGGTGGTGCCTCTTTGCCTTCATCGGCAGCGGCTATGAGCATTCGATCGCCAATATGACGCTGCTGCTGGTCGCACTTTTGGGTGATCATCCGGCGACCGTCACTTGGGCTGGCCTTGTCTACAACCTCTTCTGGGTGACGATCGGCAACATCATCGCCGGCGCGGGTATCATGGGCATCGGCTACTGGTACATATCGCGCCCCGCGGCGGAAACGATGGGCGCCGCCGTCCCGGTCGCGAGCGCCGCGGAATGAGCACGGCGCAGCCGGTTGCCGCCGGCGAAAGCCGCGTGATCCCCCTGACAGCGCGGCACCGGCGCGGCGCGACGCTGTCGCGCCGGATCGTCAAAGCCGCCACCGTCTTTGGCTTTTGTCTGCTTGGCCTCATCGGCAGCTTCGCCGATAGTGCGGTCGCCCGCACCGGCCTGCTACTCGTCGACGGGACGGGCGATCCCGGCGCCGATGTCACCGCGACGCTGGTTTGGGCGACGATCGCCAACCTCGCGGCCTGTGCCGGCGTCGTGATGGTCGCTTATTGGCTGCTGACACGGCCGAGCGCGCAAATCGTCGAGCTGAATTCGCGCCGGCCCAAGCGCTAAGCCGCGTCAACTGTCCGCATCTCGCCGCAAGCGCTATGGTGCGCGGGAAGGCGATTGCTGACGGCTTGTCATTTGATGGAATCGAATCCGCTCAACCCCCTCGCCGCGATCGAGACCTGGGTCTTCGATCTCGACAACACGCTCTATTCCGGCACCTGCGATCTCTACCGCGAGATCGAGCAGCGTATGGCGGCTTTCATCATGGAGGAGTTGAAGCTCGATCACGAAGGGGCCCATGCGCTGCGACGGCGCTTCCTCGACCGGCACGGCACGACGCTCCGCGGCTTGATGATCGAACACGGCTTGGCGCCGGAGCGCTTCCTCGATTACGTGCATGAGATCGACCTTTCAGCTCTGGAGGAGGACGTCGCGCTCGGCGACGCGATCGCGGCGCTCCCGGGCCGCAAGCTGATCTTCACCAATGGCACCAAGCGCCATGCCGAGCGCGTGCTCGGCCGGCTTGGCCTCGGCGCGCATTTTGCCGCCATCCACGATATCGTCGCTTGCGATTACGCGCCGAAACCCGATCCCGCCGCCTATGCCGCGTTCGTCGCCAAATACGAAATCGACCCGACCCGCGCGGTGATGATCGAGGACATGGCGCGCAACCTGCCGCCGGCGGCGGCGCTCGGCATGACAACGATTTGGGTGAAGGGCGGCCCGCATTCCGAGGATGACGGCCTCGCCAAGCATATCGACTTCACGGTCGAGCCCAATCGCCTCGCGCCGTTCCTGCGCGCGATGAGCGGCCGCTTCATTCCGGCAGGGGGATGAACTCGGTCTCGTCGGGGACTTTGGCGAAGCGTCCGGCTTTCCAATCGGCTTTGGCCTGATCGATCCGCGCCTGCGAGCTCGACACGAGGTTCCACCAAATGTGCCGCTCGCCATCGAGTTTGGCGCCGCCCAAGACGACGAGTCGCGACGGGGCGGCCGCGATGACCGCGGCGGCGACGCCTTTGTTCAGCACCAAAAGCTGATGCTCGTCGTAGCGCTGACCATCCAGCGTGAGCGCTCCCGAGACGATATAGAGGCCGCGCTCCTCATGGTCGGCGGGCAGGTCGAGTTGCGCGCCGGCGGCGAGCTCGACATCGGCATAGAAAATCTCCGACAGCGTCTTCACCGGCGAGCGCGCGCCGAAAGCCTCGCCGATCATGACGCGGATCTTCTGCCCCGCGCGCGAAACTTCGGGCAAGACCGACGCGGGATAATGCGTGAAATCGGGCGGGGCTTCTTCCTGGGCTTGCGGCAGCCCGACCCAGAGCTGCAACCCATGCAAGCGCGAGCCGGCAGGCCGCAGCTCCGGCCGAGTGCGCTCGGAATGGACGATGCCGCGGCCGGCGGTCATCCAGTTGATCGCGCCGGGGCGGATTGGCTGCACGCTGCCGATACTGTCGCGATGCATGATCTCGCCCTCGAAGAGATAGGTCACGGTGGCGAGGCCGATATGCGGATGCGGCCGGACATCGAGGCCGGTCCCGCGCGCGAAGCTGGTCGGGCCCATATGGTCAAAGAAGACGAAAGGCCCGAGCGCACGGCGCTTGGAAAAGGGCAGCACGCGGCGCACCTGGAACCCGTCACCGAGATCGCGGGTGCGCGGCTGGATCGTCATTTCGAGCGCGGCGCTCGGCGTCGGCGTGGTTTGCGGATCGATCGTCGGAAGAACGCTCATGCTGACCTCCTGGTGAAAAGATGGTGACGCGCCGCGCGGTTGACAGCAACCACGCGCTTTCGCATGGTCGCCCCATGACCAGCACACAAAGCGCCAATCAGCTCGAAACCGCGATCGATGCCGCCTGGGAGGCGCGTGATCAGGTCAATTCCGCCACCAAAGGCTCGGTGCGCGAGGCGGTCGAGGCGGC
Source organism: Allostellaceae bacterium (assembly GCA_036490955.1). Lineage (GTDB taxonomy): Bacteria > Pseudomonadota > Alphaproteobacteria > ATCC43930 > CGMCC-115725 > CAIKMD01. Next base: position 7,638 of record DASXCX010000220.1, read on the forward strand.
GCTCGCGCTGCTCGATTCCGGCAAGGCGCGCGTCGCCGAGAAGATAGACGGCCGCTGGCGGGTCCATCAATGGTTGAAGAAAGCCGTGCTGCTCTCGTTCCGGCTCAACGACAATGCCGAGATTGTGGGCGCACCCGGCGGCTCCGCCTGGTGGGACAAGATCCCGATCAAGGCGCAGGGCTGGGACGCAAAGCGCTTCAAGGAAGCCGGCTTCCGTTCCGTGCCGGGCAGCGTCGTCCGCCGCTCCGCCTATATCGCGCCGAACGTCATCATGATGCCCTCTTTCGTCAATGTGGGCGCCTATGTCGACAGCGGAACGATGGTCGATACCTGGGCGACCGTGGGCTCTTGTGCGCAGATCGGCAAGAATTGTCACCTCTCGGGCGGCGTCGGCATCGGCGGCGTGCTCGAGCCGCTGCAGGCCGAGCCGGTGATCGTCGAGGACAATTGCTTCATCGGCGCGCGCAGCGAAGTCGCCGAAGGCGTCATCGTCGAACAGGGCGCGGTGCTCTCGATGGGCTGTTTCGTCGGCGCCTCGACCAAGATCATCGACCGGGCCACCGGCGAGACTTTCGTCGGCCGCGTGCCTGCCTTCTCCGTCGTCGTGCCCGGCACGCTGCCGGGCAAGAAACTGCCGAATGGCGAGCCGGGCCCCGATCTTTATTGCTGCGTCATCGTCAAGCGCGTCGATGCGCAGACGCGATCCAAGACCTCGATCAACGAGCTGCTGCGCGATTGATCGCCGATGCCGATTGACCCGGTCGAACTCGCGGCGGCGCTGATCAAGCGGCCTTCGGTCACGCCGAAAGACGACGGCGCGATCGGCGTATTGACCGCGGCGCTCGAGCCGCTCGGCTTCGCCTGTCAGACCGTCGAGTTCACCGAGGAAGGCACAGCGCCGATCCGCAACCTCTATGCGCGCAAAGGCAAAACCGGCCGCAATTTCTGCTTCGCCGGCCATACCGACGTCGTGCCGCCGGGCGATCTCAAATCCTGGTCGGTCGATCCATTCGGCGGCGAGGTGCTGAACGGAGCGCTCTATGGCCGCGGCGCCAACGACATGAAGACGGCGATCGCATGTTTCGCCGCCGCCGCCGATCAATTCCTCGCTACGCGGGCCGAATTCGATGGCTCGATCAGCTTCCTCATCACCGGCGACGAAGAAGCGGCCGCGATCAACGGCACGAAGAAGCTTTTGGATTGGGTCGCGGCGCAAGGCGAGACGCTCGATGCCTGCGTCGTCGGCGAGCCGACCAGCGCCAAGCAGCTCGGCGACATGGTGAAGATCGGCCGGCGTGGCAGCATGAACGGTTTTCTCACCGTCACCGGCATTCAAGGCCATACCGCCAATCCGCATCTCGCCGACAACGCTGCGCATCGCCTGCTCAAGATGCTCTCGGCGCTGCTCGCCGAGCCGATCGATCGCGGCAATGAGCGCTTTCCGCCGACCGATCTGCAGATCTCGACCATCGATATCGGCAATCCGACGACGAATGTGATTCCGGGCGTCGCCAAGGCAACGTTCAACATCCGCTTCAATGATCAATGGACGAGCGCGAAGCTGACCGAATGGCTGAAGCAAAAGCTCGACGCCGCAGGCGGACGCTACAAGCTCGATATCCAGGTGAGCGGCGAAAGCTTTCTGACCCCGCCGGGCGAAGTCAGCGCGATCCTTTCCCGCGCCATTGGCGAGGTGACCGGTTTGACGCCCGACCTCTCGACCACGGGCGGCACATCAGATGCGCGTTTCATCCATCGCTTCTGTCCGGTCGCCGAATTCGGCCTCGTCGGCCTCACCATGCACAAGGTCGATGAGCGCGTGACGATCGCCGATATCGCGGCGCTGACGAAGATCTATCGCTCCGCTCTCGAACACTATTTCGCCCCCAACCCGATTTCTGGACGCTGATGCCGCGCGGCGCCGAGCTTTGGCAGGCGCTTTACGGCGCGTGGCGCTTCGCGTTGCTCGATCGCCAGGCGCTGCGCTATTTCGATCTGAGCCACCGCGGCACGTGGCGCTCGTTCTGGGCGGCAGCTTATTGCTACCCCTTCTTCCTGCTCGAGCGCTGGCTGGAGTTACCGGCGGGAGACGTCGCGAGCGCAGGTCTCGGCCACATCTTTTTCGTCGAAAGCATTGGCTATCTGATCGGGTGGACGGCATTTCCCTTGGCCGCGCTTGCGCTCTGCCGCGCGCTCGGACGCGAAGAGCGCGGCTTCGACTTCATCACCGGCTATAATTGGTCGATCCTCTTGCAAATAGCGTTGTTCGTCTTGATCGGCCTGCTCTCGCTTGTTCTGCCCGACAGCGCAGGCGTCGCGCTGCAGCGCTTGGGGCTCATCGCAGCGCTGATCTATGAATGGTTCATCGCGCTCGTCGCCATCGGCGCCGGCCCTTGGATTGCCGGGGTGATCGTGATCGTCGACATCGTGATCGGGCTTTTCATTCAGATCACGGCGCTCAGTCTCTACTGAGAGCCGAGCCGGCCCATACGCGCCTGAATTCGCTAGCCCTTAGCCTAGCAATTGCGCTTCACGCGGCGTCAGGCGTGGCCAGCGGGGGCGAGCCGCTCCTCGACCTCACCGATAAGCTGTTCGAGCATCGCGCGGATGTCGTGATCGGTCTGGGCCGCGAGCAGGATGCGATAGCGTTGCAAACGGGAGCGGTCGGCTTGGGGATCGTGGGCGGTGAGGTTCTTTGTCACGCGGCTATCGTTACCCGGCGCCAGCGCACCGCGTCACCTTAGGGCAACAGCGTAGGTAGTCATACGTAACCGCTTTAGCCAACCTTTACTGTGAAAACGCGGATGTCCTAAGGCAGAACTCAGTTCGTCAACACAATAAAGATCATTAAGGCCAAGATATTTCGCAAAATACGCGGTTTCATTAACGAAAAATTAAGCCCTCTAAAGCTAATAATAACTTTATGTGGAGATATGGCACGATTGGCGCCGTTCTCGTCGTCGCGATGCTCCATGCGACCGGCGCGGACGCGACTGACCTATCGCCGAGCCAAGCCGTTATCGTCGCATTGCCTCCCGCGCCCCAAAGCAGCGACACGGGCTCCTCCACCGACCGTATCCGCGCAGCCGTCAGCGGGCTGCGCCAGAGCCTCGCCGATAACGGCCTGTCGCAGGCCCTCACCCGCGCCAGCGATTGGGTGAAAGAGCTCGAAGTGAGCTGGACGGCCCATCTCAACGGCCACGCCACTGGCGGCATCAACACCGAAGCCGACACCGATATCGAAGAAGCCGCCGCGACGGCCGCCGCGGCCGCCAAGAATGTTTCCTTCTCCTCGCGCCCGGCGAACCTCAGCCTCGGCCTCGTCTCTTTCGGCACCGGCGGCACCGATGATCAGGTCTGGGCGATCGGCCATGCCCAGCCCGTGACGTCGCTCGTCGCGAGCAGCAGCACCGAGCATAATGGCAGCACGACGAGCGAACGCTCGCTGGCAAGCCACGATGTCAAACTTGGCCTGCGCATGCCGATGATGCCGTGGGACGCCACCATCGCCGGCGATCATTACTGGTGGGGCACGCGGGGCTTTGGTCCGCAAGTCGAAGGCACGCGTGTCGCGCTGAAGCTGAGCCCGATGCAAAATGTCCAGATCGAAGGCGGTCGCGCCTCCGACACGCGCGGCACCGGCGGATTCGTCGGCGTTCGCTACAGCGTACCGCTCGATCAGTCGAAGTAAGCGATCGGCTGGCAGCAATCGGCTCTTAGCTTCTTCCGACAAATCTTTTTGCCGACTGCCGATAGCTGTCCGCTATTCGGGATAGATCACTTCGACGAGATAGAGTCCTTCCGGCGGCGCCGTCGGTCCGCCGGCGCGGCGGTCGCGCGCCGCGAGCGCGTCGCCGACGCGCTGCGCGCGCCATTTGCCGGCGCCGACCAATTTCAGCGTGCCGACCATGTTGCGCACCTGGTGATGGAGGAAAGAGCGCGCCCGGGCTTCGATCTGAACCTCGTCGCCGACCCGCGTCACATCGAGCCTATCGAGCGTCTTCACGGGCGATTTCGCTTGGCATTCGCTGTCGCGGAAGCTGGTGAAATCATGCTTGCCCAAGAGCAGCGCCGCGCCTTGCTGCATCGCGTCCACGTCGAGCGGCGGGCCGACATGCCAGACATGGCCGCGCGTCACCGCGGCAGGTGCGCGGCGATTGAGGATGCGATAGCGATAGACACGGCCGCGCGCCGCGCGCCGCGCATCGAAATTGTCGGCGGCGCGCTCGACCGCGACGACCGACACCGTATGCGGCTTCATATGCTGGTTGAGCGCGTTGCGGATCACATCGGTCGGCGCTTCCTTCGGCAGATCGAGATGCGCCGCCTGCGCCAACGCGTGGACGCCTGCATCGGTACGGCCCGCGCCATGCACGGTGAGCCGCTTGCCGCAGAATCGCTCCGCCGCGATCTCCAAAATCTCCTGCACCGAGAGCCCGTTCGCCTGGCGCTGCCAGCCGACGAGGCCGCTGCCGTCATATTCGAGAATGAGCTTGTAGCGCGGCATCGCGGATCAACTCGGGAGCACCGTTCCGGGCGGCAGCGCAAAGCCGCGCAGGAACGCATTGGCCTCGACCGGACCGCGCCCCGGCCGCTGCAGCTTCAGGAGCTTGAGCGCGCCTTCGCCGCACGCGATCGTCGGCCCAGAATCTTGCGGCATATGGAGCACGGTGCCGGGCGCGCCGCTACCGTCCATCGGCATCGAGGCGAGCAGCTTAATGCGCTCGCCCTTTGCCTCGAACCAGGACGGCAGCGCGCGCACTTGCCGCTCCAGCACGCGGGCCGGCTTCGTCCAAGCGATGCGCTCTTCTTCGCGCGTCAGCTTCTTCGCATAGGTGACGCCGTCTTCCGGCTGCGGCCGCGGTTCGAGGGTTTCGATTTCATCGAGCACGCGCAACGCCAGCCGCGCACCGAGCGCCGCAAGATCGCCGCGCAGACCAGCGGCCGTCGCACGCGGCGCGATCGGCACACGTTCGCCGAGCAACATCGGCCCGGTATCGAGCCCCTTCTCCATGCGCATGATGGTGACGCCGGTCTCGCCGTCGCCAGCGAGAATCGCGCGCTCGACCGGCGCCGCGCCGCGCCAGCGCGGCAAGAGCGAGGCATGGATGTTGATGCAGCCGAGACGCGGCGCATCGAGCGCGGCTTGCGGCAGAAGCAGGCCGTAAGCCGCGACGACCGCGGCATCGAGATCGAGCGCGGCGAAAGCGTCGCATTCCTCGGGCGTGAGTGTCACCGGATAGCGCACCGGCAATCCGGTTTCCTCGGCGCGGCGCTGCACCGGCGAAGGCTGGAGCTTGTGGCCGCGGCCCGCCTGACGCGGCGGCTGGCAATAGACTGCGGCGATGTCGTGGCCGGCCGCGATCAGCGCGTCGAGCGCCGCCACCGCGAAATCGGGCGTGCCCATGAAAGCGAGGCGGCGGCAAATAGTCATGGCGGACTAATAACCCTCTCCGCAGCACGTGGGGAGAGGGATCTGATTACGCCGGCTCCGGCGCTTTCTGGCGCTTGGTCTTCTGCAGCTTGCGCAGGATGATATTGCGCTTCAGCGCCGAGATATGATCGACGAACAGCGTTCCTTCGAGATGATCGATCTCGTGCTGGATGCAGGTCGCGAGCAGGCCCTTGGCGTGCAGCTCGCGGATCTCGTTCTGCTCGTCGAGATAGCGCACTTTCACCTCGGCCGGCCGCGTCACATCGGCATAATGCTCAGGCAGCGACAGGCAGCCCTCGTTGTTGGTGAGCAGGTTTTCCGACTGCCAGAGGATCTCGGGATTGGCCATCTTATAGGGAAGCGGCTTCTCATCGGCCTTGGCGCAATCGACCACGATCACCCGTTTCAGCTCGCCGACCTGCGGCGCGGCGAGGCCAATCCCCGGCGCCTGATACATGGTCTCGAGCATGTTATTCATCAGCCGGCGAATCGAGTCGTCGACTTTAGTCACCGGCTTGGCCGGTTTCGCGAGTCGCGGATCGGGAGCGACGATGATCGGAAGGAGCGCCATGACGGATTTCTGCAGCGATATCTGGCCTTTTAGGTAAGGCTGACGGCGCGACTCGTCAACTTGGTACCGGTGTCGCAGGCGCTTCGGCTAGACTCGGCCGCATGGAAACGATCCTTACCGCCCTGCTCGCCGTCGTCGCCGCCCTGGCCCTCGGTTTCATGCTGAAAGGGCGCGAAACGCAGCGCCGGATCGCCGCCGAAACCCGCCTCGCCGAAGTCGAGAAACGCGTCACGGAGCTGACCGCCGCCGGCGACTCGGCGGCCGCGGCGCGACTCGCCGCCGAGACCGAGCTCGCCGCGGCGCGCCAGCGCATCGCCGATGGCGAGAAAACCATGGCCGAATTCGAGCGCTTCAAACAGGAAAGCCTGCAGGCGGCGCGCGCCGCCGTGTTGACGACGGCGCAGGAAGTTTCGTCGAAATTGCTTGAGGATCATAAGCGCGAGAACACCGAGGCGAAGGAAGAGGCAGCCAAACGCGTGGCGACCTATAGCGAGACCGTCCTCAAGCAGATGGAGACGCTGCTCGGCACGATCTCGGCGATCGACGGAAGGGTGCAGGCGCATAATAAGGTGCTCGATACCGTCTGGCGCTCGCTCACCAATCCCTCGGGCGCCGGCCAGCTCGCCGAAGTCGGCCTTGCCAATACGCTGAAAGCTTTCGGCTTGGAGCAGGGCCGCGATTTCCAGCTGCAGTTCACGACGCAGGACGAGGAAGGGCGGCGCCTTCGGCCCGACGCGGTCGTGTTCCTGCCGTCGAACGGCATCATGGTGATCGACAGCAAGGCGTCGAAATTCCTCTTGGACATCGCTGCCGCCGAAGGCACCGAGCGCGAGACCGAGGCCTATCGCAGCCTGGCGCGCACGATGAACCAGCACCTGAAGGCGCTCGGCGAGAAAGACTACGCGAATGCGATCCGCAGCGCCTGGCGCGAGAGCGGGCGCGCGCATGAGCTGACGCGCATCGTCAGCGTCATGTACCTGCCCAACGAGGCGGCGCTCGACAAGCTCAACCGCGCCGACGCCGAATTCCTGCATAACGCACGCGGCCGCGGCATCTATCTCGCTGGGCCGACAACCTTGCATTGCCTGATCTCCCTCGCCTCGGCCGAGATCAACCTCGAGCGCCAGGTGGAGAACCAGCAGCGCATCGTCGCCGCGGCGGAAGCCTTGATCGACGGCCTCTCGGGCGCGCTCGTCCATGTCG
>DASXCX010000221.1:0-25701 GCA_036490955.1 Allostellaceae bacterium
TGCTGCGCGCTCGCGACCTCGAAGCGGACGCGATCGGAGAGGCCGGCGCGATCCGCCGCCTTGCGCGCCGCCGCGATCGACCCGTCGTGATAATCGAAACCGACGAAATGCGATTCCGGAAAGGCCTGAGCCATCAGAATGGTCGACGCGCCGTAGCCGCAGCCGATATCGGCGACCGACGCGCCGCGCTTGAGCTTTGCGCCGACCTCATCGAGTGCCGGGATCCAAGCGCTCACCAGGTTGGCAACATAACCCGGGCGGAAGAACTTCTCGCAGCCGTGGAACACGCCCGTATCGTGCTCGTGCCAGCCCATGCCCGCACCGGTGCGAAATGAATCGCTGATGCGCGGCACGGCTTGCAGCGCGCCGAGCGCGAGCTCGAAGGCGCCCGGCAGATAGGCCGGGCTGGCTTCGTCTGCGAAAGTGAAGATTTGTTCTTCGTCCAGATAGAATTTACGCGCCTTCGGATCGTAGCTGACATAGCCGCCCGCCGCCTGCGAGCTGAGCCATTCGCGCACGTAGCGCGCGTCGGTGCCGGTCTTCGCCGCAAGCTCGTCGGAGCTCAGCGGCCCCGTGGCAAGCGCCTTATAAAGTCCGTTGCGCTCGCCGATGACCACCATTCCGGCGTGTACGGCGGCACCCAGATCGCCGACGAACCGGCCGAGAAACGCATTGAGCTTATCGGGATCGACTGCCATTTGATTCTCCCTGCAGATTAAAATGAATCGCCGAGGCCGCGCGGCGCGTCGGCCTTGTCGTTTCTTTTTCTTTCGCTCTGCCGGATCGTTTCGCTCGCTGATCCCGCCAACGAAACGCCGGCGCACCAATTCGAGCCTCGAATTGCTTCGTTATCTTATTCGCGCAGCGTTGTCTTACTCGTGCAACGTTGTGTTATTCGTGCGACGTTGTGTTATTCGTACAACGTCATCCTATTCGCGCGATCGCGACTTCGCGTGCAACCGAGACAGCACGCGAAAATGATAACACAACGCGAGGACACGTCACCGCGTCTTTTGGTGTATGGCTAATCGGCTAACGAGAGCGCGCGACCGACCGAAAAACGGGCGTCGTGTCTCTCTATTGCACCGCTTTATCTTGTTTATCTTGTGCCGATCTATCCTGCGTCGGCATCGCGGCCGCTAACGTGTCGGCGCCGCCGCTGGCAAAGCCGAGTTGCACCAGGCTCGGCCGCTCGTTCGCCGCGTAGCCGTAACCGCGAGGACCCGCCTCGCTGCAAGCGGCAAGTGCAGCGACAAGAAGGGCAAGAACGATCAAGCGCGCCATCGTCCGATCCTGCCCGGCGATGATGGCGAATTTCTGCTCCCTTCGAGGCCTTCGCGCGACGACTAGCGCTTTACGCCGTCAGCGGACGCCGCCCTTGTTCACAACCGGGCCGGTGTAGCTCTCGAAGCGCTTGCGCAGGGCGGCGATGTTCTTGTCGGTGACGAGCTTCAGGTAACCGGCATCGATCTTATACGATGAGAGCGGTTTCAACCCGGGCGGCGGCGGAACATCCGTACGCGCCGAGAACGAGCCGGTGCGGCTCTGCTGTTCCTTGGCGAGATACCAGGTGAGAAAAAGCTTCGCCGCGTTGGGATGCGGCGCGCCCTTGAAGATGCCGGCGGTGACGAAGAAGGTCGGCATCGCATCGCCGGTTGGGAAAGCGAAATCGATCGGCTGGCCCTGCGCCTTGAGCGCGCCGGTGGTCGAGTTCGTCGCATCGAACGTCGCGATATTGGTGCCGTTCGCGACGCTCTTCAGCTCGTCGAGATGGCCCTGGATGAAATTCGGCTTGTTGGCCATGTACTTCTTCATATAGCCCCAGCCGTATTTCTTGACGATGTCGTTGAAGACGAAGAGCGTCGCGTCGTCGTCTGCCGGATAGGCGGCGACGATCTTGCCGGCGAATTGCGGCTTCAGGAAATCGAGCGCACTTTTTGGCACTTCGTCCGGCTTCAACGCCTTCGTGTTGTAGGCATAGGACAGCAGCACGACGCTGGTCGGCCAGAACATATCGTCCTTGTCGCGGAAGCGTGGATCGACCTTGTCCGCGCCTTCGGGACGAAAGCGGATCAGCGCGCCCTCTTTCTTCCAGGCGACGTAATCCTGCACCGTCTGCAGTAGCGCCATGTCGGCATCCATCTTCTTGGCGGCGATCTGCTGATTGATCTTGCTGTCGAGCACGTTGCTGAAACCGCCCTCGACCTTGACGTCGATGCCGGGGAATTTCTGCATGAATTCCTTGGCCCAGCGCTCATAAGGCTCGACCGGCCCGCCGCTATAGAAGAGCAGCGCGCCCTCGGCTTTCGCCTTCTGATAGAGTTGATCCATCGTCTCGGCGCGCGCTGCAGCGGCGCCGAGAAAAACCAAACAAGCGGCGGCAAGCAAAATTCTGCGCATGGCGTTTCCCTTTTTGCCGTCTTCGCGACAATAGGGTGATCGTCGCATAGGCAACGCAGAAGCGCTAGAGCGGAAAGATGTGCTTGCCATGCGCATCGACCGGTAGCGGCTTCACCCACGCCGCGTCGCGTGTCGGCAGGCTCGCGTAGAGATGCGGAAAGAGCTGCCCGCCGCGCGACACTTCCCATTTGAGCGCCGGCCCGAGCTTTTCTGCATCGACCGCGACCAGCACCAGCCTCGTCTGCCCGGCGAAATGCTTGGCCGCCGTTTCGGCCGCCTGCTCCGCGGTCGAAAAATGGATGAAGCCGTCGTTCAGATCGATGCCGGCGCCATTGAACATGCCCGCGTGCTCGGCCGCCTGCCAGTCGGCGGCGGAGAGGATCTTGTAGATGAGTTGGGTCATAAGCTTCGTTCCATCGCCTCGTCGCGCTCGCTCTGTGACGCCGGGATCATCACCGGTAGCGCTGTAAGCGCCTTCTTATAATGCGCCCGGGAGACGAAAATCTCGTCGCCCTTACACATTTGCCGAGCAGCTTCTTGGAAAACGCCGCCGCCTAGACTACAACCGCTATCGACACACGCTAACCATCAGAGAGGAACGGCCATGCATCGCGTCACTTTGGCCCTGGCGTTCTCCGTCGGCCTGCTCGGATTTGCGTCGGGCGCGTCAGCCGCACCCAGTCTCGCGCAAACCCAGGCGACCAATCCAACTTCGCCGATCATCCAGGTCGACCGCCGTTGCGGTCCTGGGCGTCACTACGTGCCGCGTCGCCGTGTTCGCGGCCGCGACGGACGCTTGCATTGGGTCGGCGGCGCATGCGTGAGGAACGGGCCTCCGCCGCCGCCACGTTAATCCCCGGGGCGTTTGCCTTCATTGGCCTCGGGTTAGACCCCTCGGCATTCGCGGCCGAGGGGTTCTTTTTTGTGCGATCGAGCCCGCTCTTTCGGGTCGCAGCGGGCCGGGCGACGTGCGCGCCGGATGCACCATAAAAAACCCGACAAATTGCCGCGATTGCCGTGGATTAAAGCAGCGCTCACGCCGCGTCATCGAGGCGGGAGCAGTGCCTGTTTCATCGTAGGTTAAGATTCCCGCTATCTAATGACGCGAGCAGAGTCATGGATAGCGGTTAAGCGCATGCCGTCATTCCGATCGCTCGTCCGGCTCGCCTTGGTTTGTGCCTGGGTCGCGGCGGGCATATTCCTCGCTTACGTGTCGACCCTGGTCGATGCGGCAGCGCAGTATCTCGTCTTCCTTCCTGTCGTCGTTGCGTGCAGTCGTGCCTACGGCGCGCGAGAAGGTTTCCTCGCCGCGGTCCTCAGCACGGTTGCGCTGTGGGATTGGTTCGTCCCGCCAGAAGGTCTGTCGCTGCCCGACCGGAAAGACGCGCTTCATTTGCTCGCGTTTTTCGCCGTCGCCAGTTTCGTCGCCTGGGTAGTCAGCAAAGAACGACGGTCGATCGCCGAGCTGACCGGCGAGAACCTGGCGCTCGGACACAAGGTATTTCTGATGCGCAGCTTGCGGCGGGGGGCACAATAAATGTCGGATGCGAGCGTCCCATCGATCGGCATGCGCGATGATTTCCTGCGCTTCGACCGGATCATTCCGTTCCGCATCTCGGCCCTGGCGGGCCATATGACGCGTGCCCTGGGCCGCGTCTACGCCGAGACATCGTTTCAGCTTCTGGCGCCCGAATGGCGTATCCTCTCGGCGCTCGGCCGCTTCGGCGCGATGGCCGCAAGCGATCTGCGCGCGCGCACCGACATGGACAATGTGCGCGTCAGCCGAGCGATCTCGAGCTTGCTGGAACGCGGTTACATTCGCCGCGAAACCGATCCGTTCGACCGGCGGCACTCTCTCCTGAGGCCAACGGTCACCGGGGAAGCGATTTACACCGAGATCGCGCCCCGGATCGAAGCCGCCGAAGCCGAGATACTCGCTTCCCTCACCGACGAAGAGCGAACCAGCTTAAAGACGATCATTTCCAAGCTCGAGCGGCAGATGGCCGACATCCTGCCCTTCGAAGACGAAGGGTCGCGCGACGAATAGTCTTCGTCGCGCCGCGATGGTTGCCAGCGCTTCGGCAAAGGCCCGTTGGGGCCGCCGAACCTGTCCTAACCTATTCGCCGACCACGGCGATGGATTGGATCTCCAGGAGCACATCAGGATCGGCGAAACCGACCACCGTGATCAACGCCGAGACCGGAAAATCCTTCTTCAGAATCTCGCGGCGCAGCTCGAGAAATCTGGGCCCATGACGCTGGTCTTTGAGGAAGACCGTCATATAGACCAGATCGGATAGCTTCCCGCCCGCTTTGGCGAGCTGCGCCTCGATGTTGCGAAAACACTGACGCGTTTGGCTCTCGATGTCATGAAAGGTGGGCTTGCCCGCCGCGTCGCGGTGGCCGGTTTGCCCCGCGACCCAGACATGCGCGCCGCCGACCGTCTTGATGACCGGCGAATAGCCGCGTTCGGTTTCGAACGGACCGGCGATGCATTCTTTCGTCATGTGAATTCCTCCCAGGGTTTTGCGCTCGGTAACGCGACAAATTCGTGGCAGATTACGGCCGCCGCATCGATATCGCGACTCTGCAGCATTCGCCACGCTAAACTCGGCGGGCCAGGACGGAAAACGCGATGACCCCGACACTCCGCCTTCATTTCCGCGAACCGACTATCGACACCAACCGGCCGATCGCCGACGGCAGCGTGCCGATCGACGGTTTTGCCATGCAGCTCGTCGAGCGCGAGGCCGAGGCCGATGCGTGGGATTGCGGCTTCGCCGCGCGCATGCTGAATTTCGGCGCCGAACCGGCCTGCATCTCGATCCCGGCTTTCCCCAATCGGAAGTTCCGCCACGCTTATATCTTCGTCAACGCGGGCTCCGGCATCGAGACGCCGCGCGATCTCGTCGGCAAGCGCGTCGGCATCCTCAATTGGGCCAACACCGCCGGCATCTGGGCGCGCGGCGCGCTACAGCATCATTACGGCATCGATCTCGGCGCCATTCGTTGGGTCGCGACGCGCGCCGATGCGACGCCGTTACCGCCGAGCATCAAACTCGAGACGCTGGACGAGCGCGCGCGCCATCCCGCCGGCGGCTCCGCCGCGCTCGATGCGCTGCTCACCGAAGGCGAGCTCGATGCGGTGATCGATCCCAACGTGCCGCCCTCGATTAGCCGCCGCGACGGCCGCACGCGGCGCCTCTTCCGCGATTACAAGAGCGAAGAGCAGGCCTATTTCAAAGCGACCGGGATTTTCCCGATCAGCCATATCGTGACCTTGCGCGCAGATTTCGTCGCGCGTCACCCGGACGCGCCGGTCGCGCTCCTCAAGGCATTTCGCCGCGCGCGCGACATCGCGATCGAGAACATCATCGGCTCCGACCCGCAAGTCCTCGTGCTCTCCTGGCTCGGCCAGGCGATGGACGAGCAGCGCGCGCTGATGGGCGACGATTATTTCGCCTATGACGTCGCCCATAACCCGACCGCGCTTGACGCGATGATGCGCTTTGCCGCCGATCAATACCTGACGCGCGAGGTGATCGACTACCGCCACCTCTTCGATCCCAGCGCGCTCGCCCTGCCGGGGTGGTGAGGCGGGCTCGGCAACTAAGGGGCAGCCCTCAGCCTTCTCCCCTCGCCGCGTTACGTCCCGCGACGAGGCCTTGCACGAGGCAGCGCGCGAGGCCGTGCATGCTGAAGCCGCCGGCGCTCTCGCCGCCGCAATAAAGGCCGGTGATCGGCTTGCCGTGCAGATCGATCACGCGGCAGCCGGCGTCGATGCGCAATCCGGCGCGCGTGTCGTGGATCACCGGCGTGCACCAGGCGGCGTAGAAAGGCGGCTTCATGATCGGATATTTCGGCGACGGCTTGCCGAATTCGCTGTCGATGCCGTCGAAGACGAAAGTGTTGTAATTGGTCACCGTCGCGCTGAGATTGCCTGGCGGCATGGGCACGCGCTGATGTTTCATTTTGATCTTCGCGGCGAGCTCCTCGATCGTATCGGCGCGGAAGAAGAAGCCGCCGGCTTCATCGACCGAGGGCGGGTTCGGGTCCCATTTCTCGCGCGCGCAGGCTTCGCTGTCGAAGATCGCCCAGATCGGCCCGCCGCCATTCTTGCCGTCGCCGAACCCCTGCATCGCCGCGTTCAGCCAATTGTTGGGCTTGTAGCGGATATTCTCGGCGTTGAGGTAATGGCCGTGCACGTAAGGCTTCACGGCGTTGTAGTTGTTCGAGGTGAATTGCTTGCAGGTCTCGTCGTAGAAGCGCTTGCCCAGCATGTTGACGGTAATGAGGTTGTGCCAGTCGGTGACGCGCAAGCCCGTCGCGCGGATCTTGTCGAAGATCTTGCTGCTCGGCTGCCAGTTGAGATTAACGTAGCCCCATTGCGAGCCGATGCGGCCGGGCTTGGTGATGACGGCACCGAATTCGGCGCTTTGATTGGCGAGGCCCCAGAGCGCGGCGCCGATCGCCATCGCGGCGAGCTCGCCGCTCGCGTCTTGGTCCGACCACGGTCCGCCGGCGAGGCCGCAATATTCCTCGGTCAGGCGCGGATCGAACATGCGGCGGAACTCGACATTGCCGGTCGAGCCGCCGGTCGCGATGATCACCGCCTTCTTGGCGCGGATGTTGAGCACCTTTCCACGATGCGACGCCTCGATGCCGATGACGCGCCCCGCGGGATAGGCGTTGAGCCCCTTCGCCTCGCCCTTCTCGCGATGAAGGCCGGTCATGCGGTGCTCGAGCAGGATCTCGACGCCGATTTTGCGCGCCGCCGCCTCGAGCGGCCGCATCAGCCCGTTGCCGGTGGAATAGCTGCGCCGCGCCTCTTCCGCCGCCGGCTTGCCGGTTTGCACCAGCGGCACGTCGAGCGGCACGGCATGCATCTCGCGCGGCACCGAATTGCCGACCGCGCCACCGCCGCGCTGATCGGGCGCCTTGTCGTGGAAGACGACGCCGTGCGCCAAAAGCCATTCGAAAGTCGGCGCGCTCTCATCGGCAAAGACGCGGATGATCTCGCGGTCGTTATAGCGGTAGTCCGCGGCGCCGTTCGGCTGGACGATCGACCAATCGGTCAGGTCCTTGAAGACAAGGTCGGCTGTGTCGGCAATTCCGTACTTCTTTTGGACAGACGTGCCGCCGCCGAGCGGCACATTGCCGCCCGAGGTGATCGCATGGCCGCCGATATCCGCCTCGGCCTCGAGCAGCAGCACCGACGCGCCTGCCTCGCGCGCGGCGATCGCCGCCGGCAATCCCGTCGCCCCCGCGCCGATCACCACCACGTCCGCTTCCTGCTGCCACGAAACCATGCGCTTCTTCCCCCGCCCGCAACGCGCCGCCCCAATCAAGGGCGATCCCCGCATCTTAGCAGGCCGGCGCGCTATCTTCACCGAAGCCGGCTTGTGCTAGCGTCGGCAGGACCGGCACGAGGGAGGGATGAATGGCAAACCGAATTCGCACGACTCACGTCGGCAGCCTGCCGCGTACCGGGCCGCTCGCGGCGCTGCTGCGATCGCGTCATCAAGGTGAGCCGGTCAACGAGGCTTCCTTCGCGACCGCGCGAGACCAGGCCGTCCGGGATTGCGTCGCGCAGCAGGTCGCGTGCGGCGTCGACATCGTCTCGGACGGCGAAATGGGCAAAATTTCTTACGCCTATTACGTCCAAGACCGCCTCAACGGCCTCGAGGTCGCCGAGCGCGTGGCGGAGCGAAAATTGCCGCTGCGGCGGTTTCAGCGCATGGCCACGCTCTATCCGGAATTCCCCGACTACACGGCGTTTCGCGCGAGCCGCACGGATAGACCGGCTTCCGCGAAGCCGCCGATCTGCACCGGGCCTTTGTCCTATCGCGATCGGCGCCCCGTCGATGGCGATCTCGCGCTGCTGAAGGAAGCGGCCGGCGCGGCGAAGGCCCCGTCGTGTTTCATGACCGCGGCATCGCCCGGCGTGATCGCGATGTTCGCATCGGAGACCAGTTATTACGCGACCGAAGACGAATATGTGTTCGCCTTGGCGGAAGCGATGAAGACGGAGTACGAGGCCATCGCCGCGGCAGGCGTCACCCTGCAGATCGATTGCCCCGATCTGGCCCTGGTCAGGCGAATGGACTACGAGGGACGCGAGGCCGATCCGCTGCGTGTCGCCGCTCGCAATATCGAGGCCGTCAATCTCGCGATTGCCGGCATTCCCGGCGACCGCGTGCGCCTGCATCTCTGTTGGGGCAACTACGCGGGGCCGCATACCCACGATCTGCCCGTGGCCGAGCTCTTTCCGCTGCTGCGCCGAAGCAAGGCGCGCGCGCTTTCCTTCGAGGCCGCGAATCCGCGCCACGAGCACGAGTGGGAAGATTGGGCAAGCGCCGGCCTCCCCGACGATATCGTCCTCATTCCGGGCGTGATCGATAGCGTGACGAATTTCGTCGAGCATCCGCGCCTCGTCGCGCAGCGCATTCAACACTTCGCCGATGCCGTCGGCGCCGAGCGTGTCATCGCCGGCGCGGATTGCGGCTTCGGCACCTTTGCCGCGAGCAACCCGACCGTGTTTCCCTCGATCGTCTGGGAAAAGCTGCGCGTGCTCGCCGAAGGCGCCGCCCTGGTCCGCTGAGCGCCGCGGGAAAGGCGCGGCTAGCCGCGCCGTGCGACTTTCTCCCCGCGCACGGCGGACAATAGACCCAAGATCAAATACTCCGCGGCGGTTACGCCGACTTTTCGAGCAGAAAGACGAGCACCCCGTCCGGTTCTTCGCGTTGCTCGATCAACTTTGCGCCCGTTGTCTTGCAGAAATGCCTGAAATCGTCGACCGCGCCGGGATCGGTCGCGAGAACCTGCAAGCGCGCGCCGGCGGCGAGGCCTTTCAACGCCTTGCGCGCCTTCAAGACCGGCAGCGGGCATTTCTGTCCCTTGGTGTCGACGATCAGCGGCCCGTCCGACATCGCGCGCTCGCCATCGCTCAAAACCCGACCCGCCGCGGCTCGGCAATCAGGTCGAGCTGCGTATCGGGGTTGAAGAGCTCGGCGATGGTGTAATCGCGTTGGCGCTCGGGCACGGCCAGCCCTGCGACTTTCGCCGCCGCCACGGCCTCGTCGAAGCGCAGTGCGCGGCATTTGATCATGCCGTAGCAGCGGCCGGGCCGCAGCAACGCCTCGTCGACCTTTTTGAAATCGTCGAGATTGGTGGTGAAGATCACCTTCTTGTTGGGGAATTTGATCAGCCCGTCCGACACGTTGAGAAACCGCGCGATCATCTTGTTGCCTTCGCGGCTGCGGCTGCCGAGGATCGTGTCGGCATCCTCGATGACGAAGACGTTCTCGCTGGTGCCGGTCAGGAAATCGACGAAGGTCGAATCCGACGACAGCAGCTTCTCCTCGTAGGTCACCGCAGCGTTCATGCTGTATTCGTGCAGCAACCAGCGGATCAGCGAAGTCTTGCCGGTCCCCGGCGGACCCGAGAGAAAAAGTAGCGACGAGTTGCTGGCGATGAAGCGGTCGAAATAGGCGCGTAAGCCGCCTTTGATCCAGGGATAGAATTCGTCATGGACCGGCGACGCGGGATCGAGGATCACGCTCGATTGCCGGGTGTCGTCGCCGAACATGAAATGCCAGGTGACGGTGGCAAGATGCTTTTTGCCGATCTTCTCCTCGAGCGCGTCGCGCAACGCCTTCACCTTGTCGCGGTCGACGCCGTAGATCGCGACCGTGAAGTAAGAGCGCCGCCGCGTGAAGGGATCGGCATGGCTGGCGCAACGCACGCCGATCAGCATCTCGATTTTTTGCGGCAATTGGCCGATGCGAATGATGCAGGTCTCACTGTCGACATCGACCGCCCAGCAATCGCGCTGCGGTTTATCATGCAGCGCAAGCGCTGCTTCTTTAACAGTGTCCGTGACCTCGACGCGCGAGGCATCGAGCGTGTAGTGGCGCTCGACGATGGAAATATTGCTCTGCGCGCCATTGATGAATTCGAGCGCGGCGGCCATGCCGAGCTCGTGGAGACGAGTCTGGATACGGCGATCGGGGAGAAAATTGCTCATCCCGCACTATAGGAGCCACAGAATGCCTTGAAAACCACGGCAACCATTCTTGCGCGCGTGTTTTCTATCGCTAGCGCATTGCAAGGAGAAGATGATGAAATTGTGGCATGGCTTGGCGATGGCGGGACTCATGGTGTCGCTCGCCGCATGTGGCGAAACACAGGGCGATCGTGCGCTCTCGGGCGCGGCGATCGGTGCTGGCTCCGGCGCGGCGATCGGCGCCGTCGCGGGTCCGGTCGGCGCCGGCACCGGCGCGGTGATCGGTGCGGGCGTCGGCGGCGTGACCGGCGCGGTGACGAGCCCGAACCAGGTCGATCTCGGCCGCCCGGTTTGGGAGCGCTAACCCGCTCGCATAATCTTTCGCGAAAAAGGGTGGCGACTCATCGGGTCGCCACCCTTTACTTTGCCTACCCGCCGCCCGCTATCTCGTACGTGCCGCGAGCGCCCGCAGGTCCTGCTCGCTGCGGAAGTTCATCACGCCGATCTTCGAAGTGCGGAATTCCGGCAGCACCACTTCCATCTTCCCGTCCTTCTCGAGCAGCGAGACATAGCGCGTCTCGGCGCCGAGCGTCGGCAGATTGAAATAAGTGAAGCGCTGCTGCGCCGGGTCGTAGCGCAACACCTGATCGGAATTCATCAGATTGACCCAGACGTCGTGGTGACTGTCCACGGTCGCGTGATAAGGATATTGATTGGCACCGCCCGGCAACGCCACCAGCGTGGCTTTCAGCGTCTTCGTATCGATGCGGAAGATGTTGCCGCCGAAGAAATCGTTGACCCACACGACATCGCCATGCTTGTCCGCGCCCATACGGCGCGGTCCCTCGCCCCAGGGATAGGGCGTGTTGAAATCGAGCCCAGCGAAATTGTCGTAGAGATTGCGCTCGGCCGGCTTCAAGCCCGCCTGCATTGCTTTGACCGGCGGCACGTCGAAAGCCTGCACTTGGCCGCCGGCAGGATCGGCGCGGTCGACGATATCGAGCGCCATCTGCGCCCAATAACCGTGCCCGGTGCGATCGGCCGCGACGCCATAGGTAAGGCCCGTGCCATGCGCGGTCTTGAAGGCCGGCGATTTGAAGCCGGTAAAGCTCTGCGTGTCGGGATCGAAGCGCAAAATGCCGTCGGGCGCCGACACCCAGATCTTGCCCAAGCCGTCGACATCGATGGTCGGCGCGCCGCCCGAGCCCGATATCTCGGCCGGCGGCACGAAGATATCGATCTTGCCGGTTGCCGGATCGACGCGGCCAATGCCGCCGTGATTGGGGATCAGCGTCTGCGATACGTTGAACCACAGCGTTCCTTTCGCATCGCGCGTCATGCCATGCGTATTGGCGGCGCCGCCGTTCGGCGCATCGATCTTGAAGAAGCGCACCGCGCCGGTCTTGGCATCGACGCGGCCGATCGAAATATCCTTGCTGGGCGTGTTATTGGTGAACCAGAGATTGCCGTCGAGATCGGGCCAAGCGTCGTGGACGATATGCCCGCCCTCGATGCCCGTCGGCGTGCCGAGCGACCAATCGCTGCCAGTGCTCGCGGGATAGGAATCCGCGCCATAGAGCGCCGGATCGCGCGGCACATCGTATTCGCGCCAGACGACCCGCGCCGCCTCGCCGCTCGGCCGCGGCCGCAGCTTCAATCTCATCACGCTCTCGCCCGGGCCGCGCACGCGCGCCAGATAGGCGGCGAGCTCCTTCTCGTGGAAATCGATAATCGCGTTCGGCTTGGCATCGTCGCCTTGATAGATGCCGCCGACGTTGACCCGTTTCATCAGCTCGATGATCGCGGTCCAGCCCTGCTCGTCGAAGCGCCGCTGCAGGATGTAGGACGGCGTATGGCAGCCGGCGCAATTGTTGTGGACGATGCGCTTGAGGCGCTTGTCGTCCGGCGTACTCTCGGGTAGCGACGCGATGAGCTGATCGCCGGTGAGCTGCCGCTCGGGATCCTTGAGCGGCGTCAGCGCGAAATCGGTCCGCGTATTGCTGCCCGGCGCGCCACCAGCCCTGGTGCGCGCCGTCGCAAAGCCATCGGCTTGCGCCCAAACCTGGTAACTCAACCCTGGCAGCGCCGGGAAATAATAGGCGCCAAGCTCGTCGCTGTAGACGCTGGTAGTGATGGTCGAGCTGGTTGCCTTAGCTGAGACGGTAACGCCACCGAGCTTTTCGCCTTTCGATCCGGTTATCGTGCCGGAGAGATAGACAACGCCGTCCGGCAAGGAAGCCGGCATCGTCCCTGCCTGAACCACTGCCGGCACCGGCGTCGCCAGATAGGCAACGATCGCATCGATCTCGTTCGTCGCGAGATCGTATTTGAAGCTCGGCATCTTGGCGCTGCCGTTGACGATCGCGCTGCGCACCGTATCGGCTTGGCCTTGCGCGACGCCGGGCGCGAGCTCGGGCCCGTAGGTCTTCGCGACCGGCGACGGCTTCATATGGCAGACGGCGCAGGATTGAACGAAGAGGCGGTGACCGTCGTCAGCCGGCGCGCCGGCCGCTTGCGCCGTCGCCGGCACCGGCGCGGCAACGATCGCCAATGCCGACAGGACAATTGCCGCTCGAACGTTCATGGTACCCTCCCCAATACGGCTTTGCCCCAATTCGGTCTGCCGCATGCCGTTCAGCTCATGCTAGAAAGGCCGGGCTTTCCGTCAACTAGGCCCGATCCGAGGGGTTGCACCGCTCGATAGCGTTAGCTGCACAATTGCGGCAGCTTGGTCACAAAGCTTCACAATTCGCCCCGCTCCGCCCGGAAGTATCCAGATCGCGTCATCAAAACGTGACAGCGGGGCTCTAAAAATCAGGTCATCGAACACGACGAGCCAATCGGGGAGTTCCTGATCATGCGGAAGCCGAAACTTGCGAAGACCAACAAGCTCACCCTCGCCATCAGCGCCGGCGCTTCTGACCGCGCGAGCGTGAAGCGCATGCTGGCGGCGATGGAAAATTTTATGGCGGCCGATTCCGCGAGCGACGAAATCGCGCTGACCCAGCGCGCAGCGTAACGTTCTCTCCGGCCGCCAAAGCCATCTCTCTAAGACAGGGCGCGCTCCGCCAGAGAGATAATCGGTGGAGCGACCGAAGGTCAGCGCAGTTGTCGATTTAGAAATTCGCTTGTCCGTCGGTTCGCCAAATCTGCCGCCTCGACATTATAATGTGTCCCGTTATGCCGGGAGAACGCGTGACGCTGGCCGGGGTAGCTGTAAACGGCCGCATTCGATTTTTCCGCGAGTGCGGCTTTGATCTGAGCTTGCGCCGTCTTTGAAATAAATTCGTCTTCCTCGCCGAGATGCATCAGCAAGGGAGCACGCAACCCGCCGACCTCACCGAGATATTTTTCCGTGTCGCTTCCATGATAGGCGACGGCGGCATCGACTTTAGAGCGCGCCGCCGTGACAAAGGCCATCAATGCGCCGAGGCAGTAGCCTTGCAGAGCGACCTTTCCCGTCGATTCCGGTAGCTCCCTGGCGGTGCGGACGGTTTCCACGATATCTTTCACGCCGGCATCGCGATCGTATGCCGAATAGAGACGCAGACCGTGTTGCCAGTTGGCTTCGGACCTCACGTCCAGATCGACGCCAGGCTCTTGCCGCCAGAACAGGTCCGGCGCCATTGCGATGAATCCCTGGGCTGCAAGCTCATCGCATGTTGCTCGAATGTCGGCGTTAACGCCGAACAATTCCTGAAGGACGACGACAACCGGCGCGGGCAACTTGGCCGGTCGCGCGATGTAGGCGTGAAACCTAGCATTCGGCGACGCAACGATAATCTGATTTTCCACGGCGCTCACCCGATGCCGGTGCGACTATTTGGCCGGCGCGGAAGCCGCGGCTTGCTCGATGAGTTTGGCCGTTTCTGTCGGATGAGAGATATAGGCCACATGACTCGAATTCACCTCGATCGTCTTGGCATTGGCGCGTTTCGCCATCATGCGCTCTTGGTCTGGATTGATCGATCGGTCCGCGGTGGCCACCATGTACCAGCTCGGCTTCGACTTCCACGCCGGCGTCTTGATCGCCGAGGTGAATGAATCGGCGGAGATCAACACTTGCGATATGGCCATAAAGTCTGCTTTCGCCTTCGGCACGTCCGCCGCGAAATCGGCATGAAAGGCTGCCGGGTCGATATAGAAGTAGCCGTCCGCGGTTGCCTTGATCCCGGTCGTCGCTGGCGGCAAGGCCTTCTCGATCGAGGCACAGCTTTCGCCGACATCCGGCGCGAACGCCGCGATATAGACGAGAGCCGCGACCTTTGGATCGTTGCCAGCCTCGGTGATGACCGCGCCGCCGTAGCTGTGACCCACGAGAACCACGGGACCGGATTGTTGATCGATCACGGCCTTCGTGAACTTGACGTCTTCCGCATACGACGTCTCGGGGTGCTGCACGACCGATACCGTGTAGCCATCCTTTTTGAGGATGGCGGCAACGGGCTCCCAGCCGGAACCGTCGGCGAATGCGCCATGCACCAAAACGACATTCTTGATGCGAGGCTTCGATGCGGATTGCGCTGAAGCAGAGTTCAGGGTTCCATTTAGGAGCGCAGTGGCGAGCAAGGCGACGACGTAACGATTCTTCATCACATCTCTCCGAATGACAAATTGCATCGCGGGATATCGTTCGAGGCGGTCGAGCAATTGTATGAATTTGCCCGTTTTGCATTTTTCGTGTGAAAAAATGCCGTGACGGACAACACCGCCAGCGCTTTTGTCCTTCTTCTTCGAACGCCGGCGGTAATATTCTGGCGCGGCTTGGGGGAATGACCGCTCTACGGATCAGCGAGCGCTTGTCGCCCAGCGAAATTATTTAGAGACTGTTGCGGGGGAGCGATGATGGGTGGGAACGCGCTCGAAGAAGTTCTTGCGAAACGCTTCAAGATTGAGCGCCCACTGACGCTCCTGGCCCGGAAATCATCAAGGGCGCGAATCGGATTCTCGCGTCTACGGAGCAGCCATCCGATGCGCGGCCGTTCCCTCGCGGTGCCGCAAGAGGAGGCTTTCTCATTTCACGTTCCGCTGTCAGTGCCGTTTTTCTCGACCCTGTGGACAGGTGGACGGCGCAGAGACGTGCCGGAGCTGCGTCTCGGCGATGCACAGCTCATCGATTTGCGCGACAATCCAGTCGTCAGCTTGGACATTCCTTTCGATTCGCTTCGGTTTCATATCCCCCAAGCCGCGCTCGACGAGATGGCCAACGAAGCCGGCGTTCGTCGGGTGAAAGGACTTTACGCACCGACTTTTGGCGGCCGCGATTCGGTTCTGTTCGGTCTGGCGCAAGCGCTCGCCGGCGCGATGGATCGCCCAGGCGACGGCACCGCGATGTTTTCCGACTGCGTCGCGCTCGCTTTTTTCGCCCACATCGTGCACGCATACGGCAGCGTCCCGGCGGGCGGACGGAGTGCCCGCGGCGGCCTCGCGCCATGGCAGTTGCAACGCGCCCGCGACTTCATCGACGCGAATTTGTCAGGCGATCCGTCGATCTCTCAGGTCGCGAACGAGTGTGGACTGTCGACCAGCTACTTCGTCCGGGCGTTTAAGCAAGCAACCGGCGTCCCGCCCTACCGATGGCTAAGCAAACAACGCGTCGAGCGCGCAAAAGAACTTTTAAAGGACCCACGTCAGAAGCTTTCGGCGATCGCCCAGCTCTGCGGCTTCGTCGACCAAAGCCACTTCACGCGCGTTTTTTCCAAGAGCGAGGGCTACAGCCCAGGACGGTGGCGCCGCCTCTACTGCCGTTAGAATTTTCACGTCCCTGGCAGCGCGGTGACGTAGCGCTTATCGACGATCTTGCTGCCGTCGACCTCGGGCTTCACCATGCCCTGCGATTTGTACCACTCGATCTGATGCATCACATCGGCGACGTTGAGCCGGCCTTCGGCGTCGAGATGAACGAGGCCGAGCTTCATCGTCTCCACCGGCACCTCGGTATATTTGGCGAGGATCGCGTAAGTCTCGGCCGCATTCGGCCCGTCCTGCGGCCGCTCGTCCGCGCCGGTGAAGGCGTCGTGATAATCCCTCAAGCCCATGCGATAAACGTTGAGGAAGCGCCGCACAAGATCCGGATCCTGGTCGGCGTGCTTGGCCGAGGTCATCACCACCGCGATCTGCACCCGCATCTCGTCGCTGACCCAGGCGAGGTTGTGGAACTTGCCGCCCGCGAGCGCCTGACGCGACACCGAGACTGGCGGGATGGCGCTGTCGGCGCTGCCGCCGACCACGGCCGTGACCATGTTCGGGAAGCTGCCGACCGGCACCATCTTCATGCTCGAAAAAGCGAAGTGATATTTATCGGCGAGCACGCCGAGATCGTATTGCTGCAAAGTGCCGGCGGCGGTGATGGCAAAGCTGTGCCCGGCAAGCTCCGTCAGCGTCTTGAGCCCGCCATCGTAAGCCTGGTTCGACGACACGACGACGAGGCCGCGAAAGCCCGGGCTCTCGTCGCCATCGGCGGCGATGATGCGCATCGCGCCCTGGCCGGCGGTGTTGAAGAAAGCGGCGCTGTTCGCAGCAAGGCCGAAATCGAATTGGCCGGCGAGCACGCCTTGCGGCACGAGCGTCGGCTGATCCATGAAGACGAGCTGAGCCTCGAGCCCTTCCTTGGCGAAATAGCCTTTCTCTTGCGCGATCATCATCGGGCCGCAGGCGCTGACTTTCAGCACGCCGATCTCGATCTTGGTGAGCTCGGCCGCTCGCACGCCTACCGCCACCAGCGACAACGCCGCCGCGCCAGGCAGAATCGATTTGAGGAATCCGCGCATCCCGCCCCTCCCGCTCGATCTTTTATCGAGCGATTGTGAGCCCGCTCGCGCGTTAGGCGCAAGCGCGGAAGCCGTCGCGAGACTAGGCCGAGAGGTCGACGATCTGGCCGAGGCCGGGATTGCTCGCGCCCCCGGCCGTCGCCCCGCCTAAAAGCGCATTCGCGACGTTCTGTTCGGCATCGAGCGTGCTCGACAGCGCTTCGAGCGCCATCGAGACTTGCGGCGGAACGGCGGTGCTGACGGACCCGACGGGCATGGGGCTTGGGCTCGCGAAAGGATGCGTTAACGACTGCCCAAGCATACCCCGCCGCGCCTTAACAGCGATTGAACAGGGCCGCGTTTAGGGCCGCCGCTGGGCGTGATCGAGCGACCAGATGCCGCCGCCGACCAGGAAGAGCGCGAAGAAGAAGAGGGAGAACATCCCTTCGAGCTCGCCGCCATTGAGCAACGGGAAGAAGCCGCGCGACAGCCGGTTGGCGTAGATGAAATAGGCGACGAACATCTCGCCCGAGATGAGGAACGCGACCCAGCGCGTGTAGAAGCCGAGGATGATGAGGATGCTGCCGACGATCTCGATCGCGCCCGCAGCGCCGAGCATCGACATCACGTTGAAATCCTTCGGCTGCGGCCCGGGAAAGCCGAAATATTTCGTGAGGCCGTGCTGTAGATAGAACAGCCCCAAGAGAATGCGCACGACACTGAGCAGCCGCGGGCTCCAGACCTCGCGAAACGCCTGACTTTCGAACATCGATTCCCCCCTCCGTTGCATCGGCGGCTTGTTGCGCCCGCCTTCTATGACCTGACGGCAGCCTACCGCGCCGCCCCACGCCGCGTCATTCACGAAAACGGCATCGCGCCGCGCCTGTCAGGCCCGCATCACCCGCTCGTGGATGGCCGTGCAGTGGCGCACGAGGCTTTGCCGCGCGGCGACGAATTCCTTCAGCGGCGTCGGGATGTCGTAGAAATAGATATTGGCGATGAAGCCGTAGATCGCGGCATCGACGCTGGAGGGCGCGGCGCCATGCACATAGCCGCCGTCCGGAATGAGATCGGCGAGCACGCCGAGATCGGCCAGCCCCCGCGCATAAGCGTCTTCCGGCGGGTAGCGCCCGATGCCCTGGAAATGATAGCGCTGGAAATTGAAGTCGCGCGCCTTCTCCATGCCCGCTTCGTCGAGCTGCGGATGTTCGCGCAGGAAAGCGGCGCGGAAGGCCGGCCAGTGGCGCTCGTCCTTCCAGCGCGAATAGGACATCACCCAATAGAGATCGTCGAGCAGCCGCGTCACCATGAGGCCGAGATCGCGCTCGCGCGCGCCGAGCGCCGCGTCCATCGTCACGGCGTATTTCCGCGTGAGGTGGGCGAGGATGACCTCGCTGTCGCCGATCGTCTCGGTATCGTCGACGATATAGGGCAACTGCCCGCGCGGCGCTTTCGACGCATCGAAGATATGCTCGTGCACGAAAGAGAGCCCCGCGAGGCGCAGGAACGCGAAGACCTTCAGCCCGTAGCCGTTGTTGTCGGCGACGCCGAAGAGCGGCGGATAGGAATAGAGCGTGATCATGGCCGCGCGATTCTAGCGCGGCCCCGGACGCCGCGCGACGATCCGGCGATCGCGGATCGCCTACCGCACGATGCGCTTCATGACGATCTCGTCGCTGATCATGCCGACGAACTCGTAGCCCTGCGCGGCCATGCGGTTCATCTTCAGCGTCAGATAGAAGGCGCGCTTGTCGGCGTCGTCCGGCCGCGGAATGTCCTTGAGCTCGGGATAAAAGAACTCGACCTTGCCGTCGGGATAGATGACGCACATCCGGCTCGTGCCGTCCCACCGGATATCGATGAACTCGGTCCGGGCCGCCGGCGCTTGGGCCTGCGCCGCGCCGTCGCTCTTCGCCAAGCCCACCAACGCCACGGCCGCGAACGCCGCCCATCCGAGCATGCTCGTTTTCATAAATCGTCCCCCGTTTGAAATGTCCCGCGCAACAGTGTCACCCCGAATCGGGGCATCGCAAGCGGGAAATAAAACGAGGCTTCCGCGCGCCGCCGCGTTAGTGGATCGGGGCGATCTCCGCCGGCGTCGCGCCGAAGCGCTTCTTGAACGCGCGGTGGAAATAAGAGAGGTCGTTGAACCCGGCGCGGAAGGCGATGTCGCTGACCTTGCGGCCGCGCGCCGTTTCGTGGAGCAGCAGGCGGCGCGCCAGCATCAGCCGCTGCTCGAGCACGAATTCGGTGAAGGTCGTTCCCGCCGCGGCGAACATGCGCTGCGCCTGCCGGCCGCTCATCCCATTCGCGGCGGCCACGGCCTCGACCGTCAGATCGGCGCGATCGAGATGCTTGAGGATGTCGGCCTTCATCAGATCGAGCCGCGCCGCGGCCAGCCCGCCCGTCTCGCGGCTGTCGTTCTTCGCCGTGCTCGTGGCGATGAAATGCCCGACGAGATCGGTCAGATGCTGCGCCGCGCTCTTCTGGCCGACCATGTCGAGCTCGCCCGCCACTTCGCTGCACAGCACCGCATAGCGCTCGATCATCGTGCCGAGCGCGCGATCGTGGCCGAGCGCCGTCGCGAGACGCGTCTCCGCCGACGGCGCGACTTGCAGCAGCAGGCGCCGCGGGAAACGCGTCGTCGTGAAGCCGCCGGCGCGATTGAGGTCGACGGCGCCGACGAGATTCATTTCGGTGAGGCACATTTGCCCGGCCGTCAGATCGATCGTCTTGCCGGCTTGCGATACCCGCACCGTGCCGCGCGTCGCCGCGATCAACACCAGGTCGTCGCAGCCATCTTCCAGCAGATCGCGCGTTCGGCCGAAGCGCGCCGAGATCCCCGTCGGCGTCGCCATGGCGACCGAATCGAGCAACACGAATTGATTGCGGCAATCGATATAGCCGTCCTCCGCCGGTCCGACATCGAGCCGGCAAAAGCCGCGGCAGATGCCCTCGCGCCAGGCTTCGTAGGCCGGCCCTTTGGCGACGCCGCGATGGAAGATCGAAAAGCGGCTCGGCAACTGTGTCTCGCCCATGACACCCGTTCGCTGTAACAAAAGATCAATATCGCGGAGACAAAAACCGGCGTCGCGTGCGGACCTTAACCCCTTGTCGTCCCCGTCCATACGGTTGGCGCGACAGTCCACGACGACGGCCGGGGCGGCTTGGTAGCACTGGGCCGCTATCACGTAAAGCTGTTCGCGAGGCCAAACACGATCATGTGTAACGACAAGACGACCGAAGACGAGCGCGCCCGCCTCTTTCACGAGATCGCGCTGCCGTGTCTCGACGATATCTACCGGCTCGCTTATTTCCTGATGCGCAATCGCAGCGATGCCGAGGACGCGGTGCAGGAATGCTATCTGCGCGCCTGGCGGCATTTCGAAAGCTGGTCGGGAACCAGCATCAAGCCGTGGCTGCACGCGATCGCGCGCAATGTCTGTCTCTTCGAGCTTTCGGGACGCGATCGAAAAGAGATGCCGGCGGATCTGCACGCGTGCGACTTCACCGCCGAGCAGCTCTTATGGAGCGAGCCGCCAGCGTCGGCCGAAGCCGAGATGATCGCGCACGACGAGCGCGAGACCGTGCGCAAGACCCTCCTCTCCCTGCCGTCGGAGCTGCGCGAGATCATCGTGCTGCGCGAGTTCAACGATCTGTCGTACCGCGAGATCGCCGGGATCGCGTGCGTGCCGATCGGCACCGTGATGTCGCGCCTCTCCCGCGCGCGCGCCGCCTTCGCCGCCGCCTGGAAGAAAGCCGATGAAGAGCCATCCGATGGCGAGCATTCGCCCCGCACGCTCGCCCTGACGATTTGATCCCTCACCCGGGCTTGGCGCCGCGCGCGATCTTCAACAGCCGCTCGCGCAGGATCGCGTTGGCGTCGCGCTTCTCGCGCGCGTCGTCCTGCTCGATTAGCGCGAAGCGCCCGCGCCCCGGCGCGCGCGTCAGGAGCCCGGTCATCCGCGCCAGAAACTCGAGCGCGGCGAGCTTGTCGTGCATCTCGAAGCGCTGCGCCCGCGCGCCCTTGCGGCCGCCGACCGAGATCCATTTGACCGCCGCGCGATCGTCGGGCGCGAGATCGTCCGAATCGGCGAGCGTGACGCCGTCGGGTCCCCAATGCGCGATGCGCGCCGGATCGGCGAAGGCGATGCACATCGCCTCGCGGATGATGCGCTCGCTGGTGAGGCGCAGGCGCTTGTCGCGCTCTTTCATCTCCTCGCGGATGGCGAGCTGCACCTCCGGCCGGCGCAGCAGCTCGGAGGCGCGGCCGCCGGCCTTGCCGCGTGCATAGCCAGCGCGCACCGCCGCCGCGCTGCCGTTCAGATCGATGACGTATTCGAGCACGAAACGGCGATGCCGCTCGCGCAGCGGCGGAATGAGCTGCGCTTCTTCCTGCGGCGGCGCGGCGGCGAACGGTTCCGCCGCGGGTTTCGTTGTATCGAGAGGATCGGGCATGAGTTTTCTCCGAAAAAGAAAAAGCCCGCGAGCGCGGGCCAATTAAGAGCGCGATCATTCCTAAGATCGTCATGCGCGGGCTTGGCCCGCGCATCCACGAGTTGGTTCTAGACGTGGATGGCCGGGACAAGCCCGGCCATGACGCAATGATGAGGTGCCAGGGGCCGAGTAAAAAAATCCGCGAGCGCGGGCGGTTAAGAGCGTGACTGTTCTAAGATCGTCATGGCCGGGCTTGGCCCGGCCATCCACGTGTTGGTTCTAGACGTGGATGGCCGGGACAAGCCCGGCCATGACGCAATGATGAGATGCTAGAGGCCGGGACTAAAAAGCCGTCGTCCTGAGCGAGCGCCGCTGCGACATGCGCGGGCGGTTAAGCGTTCGATCTTTCTTTAGTCGCGTCATGCGCGGGCTTGGTCCGCGCATCCACGCGTTGTTTCTAGACGTGGATGGCCGGGACAAGCCCGGCCATGACGCGGTGATGAGGTGCCAGGGGCCGGATCCAAAAATGCCCTCGTCCCGAGCGGAACGCCGCTGCGACATGCGCGGGCGGTTAAGCGTTCGATCTTTCTAAAATCGTCACACGCGTTGGATTTAGACGTGGATGGCCGGGACGAGCCCGGCCATGACGCGGTGATGGGGTGCCAGGCGCTGGGTAAAAAAGCCCGCGAGCGCGGGCGGTTAAGAGCGTGACCGTTCTAAGATCGTCATGGCCGGGCTTGGCCCGCGCATCCACGCGTTGGTTCTAGACGTGGATGGCCGGGACGAGCCCGGCCATGACGCAATGATGAGGTGCCAGAGGCCGGGACTAAAAAGCCGTCGTCCTGAGCGAGCGCCGCTGCGACATGCGCGGGCGGTTAAGCGTTCGATCTTTCTTTAGTCGCGTCATGCGCGGGCTTGGCCCGCGCATCCACGATTTAGTTCTAGACGTGGATGGCCGGGACGAGCCCGGCCATGACGCAATGATGAGGTGCTAAGGGTCGAGATGCGGTGAGGAACCGGCGTATCGGTTTGCAGGACGATATGGCTGCCGACTTGACTGACTTGCCGATAAGCCTAGTGCTGAACGAGGCTCTTAACGAGATCGCGCCCGCTGAGATCGCGCGGCAGCTTCACGCCAAGACTTCGTCGCGCACCAGATGCAACCGGAGACGAGAAGGCGCCGGCCGATCGAAATAAAACGCCGCAACGGCTTCGCGGACATTCACCCGCAATTCATCCCAGCTATCGGCATCGGTGATAATGCTCTCGCCGAGCGCCTCGGCAACAAAGCCGCCGTCCGCCTCCTGTGTGACTTCGAAGACCAATTCGTTCATATCGCAACCCAGCTCGCTCAGCCTGCGCGATTCCTATCACTTTGATCCGGATGGCGATTATCCCTTTGACAAAACATTCGGCTATTGGCATACTCTCACCATTATCTGAGGGTGTCGCACATGTCCGATTTGCAGAACGCGGTTTTCCAAGACGAGACCAAGGCCCGCGAGTGGCTTGAAGCCCATCTCTGGCCGAAAGGCCCGGTTTGCCCGCATTGCGGCGTGACCAATGAGGCGACGCTGATCGAGGGCAAGAAGCACGCGCACCGCGACGGCCTCTACATGTGCAACGCCTGCCGCCAGCAATTCACGGTAACGGTTGGGACGATCTTTGAGCGTTCGCATGTGCCGCTGAACAAGTGGCTTCAGGCGACGTTCCTGCTCTGCGCCAGCAAGAAGGGGATGAGCAGCCACCAACTCCACCGCATGTTGGGCGTGACCTACAAAACGGCGTGGTTCATGTCGCACCGCATCCGCGAAGCCATGAAGCCGGAAATCACCGGCCCGCTCGGCGGCGAGGGTAAGTTTGTTGAAGCGGACGAGACCTATATCGGTCGCAAGCCGGGCCGCAAAAAGGCAAAGGCTGGTGCGGGCCACAAGCTCGCTGTCATGTCGCTGGTGGAGCGCGGCGGCGCTGTCCGATCGTTCCATATCGAGGCGCACGACGCCAAGAGCATGGTTGAGGTGCTGGACAAGAACGCGGCGCGCGACTCCCATCTGCGTACCGATGAACTGCCCTTCTACAAAGGCGTTGGCTACCTCTTTACTTCGCACGAAACGGTGAAGCATTCGGAAGATGAATATGTGCGCGGCGATGCACATACCAACACGATTGAGGGCTATTTCTCGATCTTCAAACGCGGGATGCGCGGCATCTACCAGCATTGCGGCGAGCAACATCTGCAACGCTACCTCACGGAATTTGATTTCCGTTACAGCAACCGCGCCGCGCTCGGCGTTGACGACAAAGAGCGCACCGCTCGCGCCCTCAAAGGCGTTGTCGGCAAGCGCCTGACCTATCGGCGGACTCGTGGAGCGCAACCGCAAG
This sequence comes from Allostellaceae bacterium, assembly GCA_036490955.1. Classification (GTDB taxonomy): domain Bacteria; phylum Pseudomonadota; class Alphaproteobacteria; order ATCC43930; family CGMCC-115725; genus CAIKMD01. The sequence goes on from DASXCX010000221.1 coordinate 23,974, forward strand.
CGTAGGGAGACGCTGGCGGAGTTCTTGGAGCGTTGGGTTAGGATTTTGCGCGAGGACGCGGCCCGCGCTTCGGCGGCGGACGATCCTTCGCAGGGCGATGAATAGGCTTCGCTTTGCCGATAGTCGTCATTGCCTTCTCGAAGCGTTCCCACGCGTCGGGGTGCAGTTCTACCGGCTTGTCTGGTTTCATCGGCTTCCTCGCCATATTGGAAATATAGCACACACGTTTGGGGTGCAGAATCACCTTGACGCGAATCGGATTCATGGTGGATTTTTGCGGGCTGTCCAAATGCAAACAGGGGCGTCGCCAAACGCCCCTGCCTTGCAGAGCCCCGCAAACTCAGGTCGAGCCGCGCGGGACTAGTCGAAACAACACGACGCTTATACGCATCGTTCCCGATTCTGGTCAAGCGGCTCGGCTTTATCTCTTCCGCGTACTGCGGAGAAAGAGCACGTTGATGGCCGCGTACACCGTTACATTCCGTTTTCACGAGGACTCTACCTACCAAACTCGTTACGAAAGCTTCGTGAAAGAAGCTAGCAAAGGGCTCTGGTGGGCCGATCCAACTTCTTTCTTTGCGATACAAACCGACGAGACAATCGATGCGCTTACTACGCGCCTCGATACAAACACCACCATCCTCAAAGACCGCGACATGTTTATGGTAATGGACGCCGACGCGAAAAGTGCGCGCATCTGGGGAAAGGTTCTCGATAAAGATGTTTTCAAAATCATCCCCTACCTAAAAGCGGTGTGATGAACATCGATACGTATCCGCAATAGCCGAGCAAGCCTCAGGAGAATTTCGATTCTGACCCAACGAAAAAATCTCCTGAGGCTTGAGGCCCGGTTAAGCGACTCATGATGTTTGTCCATGCGCGATGATCTCCTACGCAATCCTTGGGACAGGCCGCCATTTCCGAAGCGCGGCAACAGCGAACGGGTATTGTTTGAGGCTATCGGACGAGCGCTCATGCAATGGGAGGAAGTAGAGGGAGCTTTCGCTCATCTCTTTTCGACATTCCGCACCGGATGGCCGTTCGATACGACCGCAAACAAGGAATACGGCGAGCCGTTGAACTTCGTTCATCGCGTTCAAGCACTGAAAGATGCCGCATGCCGCTACTTTCAAGGCCATTGCTCGCAGGAACTTGAAGGCGAGTTCGCCGAGATCGTGGAGCTCGCCTTGAATTGGAGCCAGCGTCGGAATGACGTTGCTCATGGCCGGGCGCGCCAAATTCATTGGATTATCAATCCGGAATCGCGCGAAACGCTTCTTACCGCCCAGCAGCCTTTGCGGTGGTGCGTAATCCCGCCTCACTTCAAAGCCGATAAATTTACGGAGGACGAAAGGCCAACCTACGTTCTCACCTCGCGCGAGATGAATCGCTTCGCAGCGGCCTTTTGGAATCTTTCGGTGCGGGCGAATAAATTCATGCATCGGGTTGAGGCTCCATCCGACGCATCGTTTCGTAGATTCGTTCCGCCACCCCTTTCGAGTAGCTAGGCCCTAGACTTCCCTCGCAATAGAGATCGAGAAGCTTCGCGCCCGCCTCGATCATTTCGGGGGTGATAACGGGCGCGCTCATGGCGCACCTACTGCAAGCGGATCACCACCAGCCGCAGTTTGAACCGCACCTTCAGCCGTACCCTCAACCGCCGCTTTTTGAGCGAAAGGTTGAGGTGGAAGGTCATGCGGCGAAAATAGCTGATACCCCTGTTTCGTT
>DASXCX010000222.1:0-19805 GCA_036490955.1 Allostellaceae bacterium
CGTCACGACACTGGAAAATCGCCCGGCGCCGGATGCCAGCACCGCCGTCGCGCCGCTGGCGGCGCAGGTCCAGCAATTCAGCGCGCATCTCGATCAGATCGACAAGCAACTCGCCCAGCTCGCGCATGACGCCGCGAACAACGCCGCGAGCCCCCAGCGCATGCTGATGGTCGCCCTGGCCGGTCTCGGCAACGCCGTTGCAGGGTCGAGTCCCTTCAGCACGGAGCTCACCAGCGTCGAAGCGCTCGGCCAGAACCGTCAGGGCTGGGCGGCCGCGCTGCAGCCGCTCGAAGCGCCGGCCCAGGCCGGCATTCCGAGCACTGCCGTGCTGGCGCAGCGCTTCTCCACTACCGTCGCGTCGGCAATCCTGCGCGCCCAGGCGAACGCGCAAAGCAGCCAGCAAAGTCTCGGCGAGGCCATGCTGACGCGGCTGCGCAGCCTGGTCATCGTTCGCCGCATCGATGGAGCCAGCGGCGTCGACGGCGATCCGACCGATCAAGCCGTCGGCGAAGCGCAAGCAGCGCTCAATAAAAGCGATCTCGGCGGCGCGGTCAAAGCGCTTGCGGTGTTGAACGGCGCCGCCGCCAATGCTGCCGAGCCCTGGTTGAAAGATGCGCAGCAACGGCTGAACGCCGAGCAGACGATCGCGAAGCTGAGCCGGGATCTCGTCGGCGAGATGACCGCGGGAGCGAGCGGCGGCTGATGCGCGCGCTGCCGGCGATCATCGTCATCGCGCTGCTGATCGCGGGCGCGGTTTTCGTTGCCGACCGGCCCGGCGACGTGTCGTTGGTATGGCAAGGTTGGCGCGTCGATACCAGTGTCGCGGTGCTGATCTTCGGCGTGGCGCTGATCGCGGCGACCGCCGCGGCGTTGTTCCACGTCCTAAGGCTGCTGCTTCGCGGTCCGGGCGTCTTCGCGCGCGGCCGGCGCGAGCGGCGGCGGCAACGCGGCTATCGTGCCCTCAGCCAAGGCATGGTCGCGGTCGCGGCCGGCGATCCTGCCGAAGCGAAGCGCTACGCGCGCCAGGCCGATGCGCTGCTCGCCGAGCCGCCGCTGACCTTGCTGCTGTCGGCACAAGCAGCGCAGCTCAATGGCGACGAGAAAGCCGCCGAGAAATATTTCACCGCGATGCTCGACCGGGCGGAGACCGAGTTCCTCGGCCTGCGCGGCCTCATCATGCAGGCCTTGAAGCGCAAGGACGAAGCGGTGGCGTTGAAGCTCGCCGAGCGCGCGAAAGAATTGCGGCCGAAGGCACAATGGGTGCTGACGTCGCTTTTCGAGCTGCAGGCGCGCGCCGAAAGATGGGTCGAGGCCGAGGCGAGTCTCATGCTTGCCGCAAAGCGCAAGGCGATCACAGGGCTCGAAAGCGCACGGCATCGCGCGGTAATCCTCTATGAGCAGAGCCGCGCCGCCACCGCCGAGAACCGCGATCGCGACGCGGTGCGGCTCGTCGCCAAGGCCAACGCGCTGGCCCCTGGCTTCACGCAAGCCGCCGCGCGCTACGCCGAGATGCTGAGCGCTGCCGGCCAGACACGCCAAGCGCGCAAGGTGATCGAAGCCGCCTGGGGACAAGTGCCGCATCCCGAGCTCGCCGCGACCTACGATGCGATCTTCGCCGATGAGCGGCCGCTGCAGCGCCTGAAGCGCTTCGAGACGCTTGCTCTTCGTCACAAGGATCACATCGAGAGCCATATCGCCCTCGCCCAGGCGGCGCTCAAAGCGCGGCTCTGGGGCGAGGCGCGCCGGCATCTCGGCAACGCCGGCGGGCGCGAGGACAACCTTCATCCCAGCCCGCGCGTCGCGCGGCTGATGGCGGAGCTCGAAGAAGCCGAGCATGGCGATCTGCCCGCGGCACGGCTCTGGCTTGCACGCGCGACGACGACGGCGGCGCAGGACGCCGCCTATATCTGCGCCGCGTGCGGTGGCGAGGTCGCGCACTGGATCTCGCTCTGTCCGCATTGCCGCAGCTTCGACAGCATCGAATGGCGTCCGCCCGGCCGCACGCCGGTGCCGCGTCTGCAAGGGGCGAGCGAGATGATGCCCGCGCTCCCCGTGCCCGGAAGCACCCCTGTTCCGCGCCCGCCGCGCGACGGGCTGGGCCTGACGATCGAGGCGACGCCGGAACGACTCTAAAGCGCCGCCCGGCTGTTACTGCATGAACCAGCCATGGGAGACGACGAGCGATTGGCCGGTCAGTGCATTCGTCTCGAAGCCGGCGAAGAACAGCACGGCGGCCGCCACATCCTCGACCGTCGTGAATTCGCCATCGACGGTGTCTTTCAGCATCACGTCCTTGACGACTTGCTCCTCCGTGATGCCGAGGGTCTTAGCCTGTTCGGGAATCTGCTTGTCGACGAGCGGCGTACGCACGAAGCCCGGACAAACCACATTGGCGCGAACGCCATGCGCGGCGCCTTCCTTGGCGACGACCTTGGCGAGGCCGATGAGACCGTGCTTGGCGGTGACGTAGGGCGCCTTCAGCACCGACGCCTCTTTCGAATGCACGGAGCCCATGTAGACGATGCTGCCGCCGCGTTGCTTATACATCTGGCGCAGGGCTTCGCGCGTCGTAAGAAACGCGCCGTCGAGATGGATGGCGAGCAACCTTGGCATTATCGAAATAAATGAAATTGCCGGAGCGCACATTGACCGCGCCGACGCTCACCCGCGTCCGTTGGCTGTTGAGCAGATCGAAATCGATGACCTGCTCGAGCGTTTTCGCCAGCAGGCGCGAATCGTAATAGCTGGTCGCGCCGGTCGCGCCTGGCGATTCGAACCAGGGGCCAGGGAAGCGCGGCTCGAAAAAGCCCGGCTGCCCCATCGCGATCGTCATCCAGGCGCTGGTGTAATTGCGCAGCGTGCGGAAGAAATCGCCGTCGGGCGTATACGCCCAGATCTTGCGGCCGGAGACCAAGTCCCAGAATTGCCGGAGACGCGGCAGGCGGTCCTCGGGCTTGTTGCCGCCGATGATCGATGCATTGATCGCGCCGATCGAGACACCGGATACCCAATTCGGCTCGCAGCCGGCTTCCGACAGGGCGTGATAGACGCCCGCCTGATAAGCTCCCAGGGCGCCGCCGCCCTGAAACACCAGCGCCACGCGGTCATAGCGCGCGCTGAAATCGGCCGCGCGGCGCTCGAGCCGTGCCGCGACCGGATCGTTGAGCGTATCCATCGGGTCCTTCCCGCCACGCGGCGTGCCGCGATTTCCCGAACGCCGTTCGACCCCGACACTAGGCGGTCATCGTGACGGAGCCGTGATGGCCGCGTGACGGTTCGGTCGCGCTCGCCGCGCTGACCCGCGTCGAAAGGGGCCTCCCGATTGACGATTTGGCGGTTCGGCCGTAAGTTCCGCGCCGCTTTCTCCGCTCATGATCCAAAGCGCGCCGACGTAGCTCAGGGGTAGAGCAACTGATTCGTAATCAGTAGGTCCGCGGTTCAAATCCGCGCGTCGGCACCAGATTTCTATAATATTTCAATGATTTATCGCTCAACGATGAGTTGAACGAAGGCAAAACGTCTGCCGTGGAAGCAGCGAGCGCAGTTTCGCTGCATCCGCAATGCTTGCCGGTGGCGTTTTTTCGCCACTAAGCCAATCACGGCGAGCCTTTAGATCGGAACTAGCTAGTGAGGCCGTTGAACCTTGTTCGGCTAGACAAACCCACCTCTCCGGAGCAGAGTTTTTGAGCGCATAGGAAGCGATATTCACCGCAATCCACTTTCTGTCACTGGGGAGCGGAGTGACCGAGTTCGATCCAACCAATTCGGGACTCTTTACTCCCGGCCCCACGTTTGACAGTGCGCCGGCGGGCGACGCACAACGCCAAGCCGTCGATGCGTTGCGTGGCTATGCGTATCAGGTTACCGCGAGTGCGTTGGCTTGGCTCGACCTCGATGCGAACGCCAAGCTCTATCTCGAAGTTGCCGAAGATTATGCGACGGTGGCCGAGTCGGCCTTGAATGCTGTTCAAGTCAAGGATACAGCGCATTCTGGAAAGATAAGTCTAAAATCTCCTGCGGTTCGCAATGCGGTCAATGCTTACGTCGATCTAGTAGCGCGAAATCCGCAACGTCGCGTTGAGCTACACTTTTTGACGACGGCGGCTATTACGCAAGAGCAACGCATAGGCGATCGGCCCGGCGGAGAAGCCGGCCTCCTTTATTGGCGAAAAGCCGCCCTTGCGGCTGACCTGAAACCGCTTCGTGTCGCTTTCGAAAGCACTGATTTTTCCGACTCAGTGCGTGCTTTTGTACGCGCACGTGACGATGATGGAGTTCGACGGGAACTTCTAAGGAATATCCACTGGGAGTGCGAACAACAAAACCTTGGCGAACTGCTTAACGAACTCGAAGATAGGCTAATCATATTATGTACTGATCGCTACCGCACACGCGCGGTGGATTCAAAGCGTCTCATAAACGTGTTGCTCTATCACGTCCTTCAAAAAAGTATTTTGAAGGACGCAACCGCTCGGGTGTTAGCGCGCGCAGATCTAGATCGACTTATTAATTCCGCGACGAGCGTAACGCTTCAGCAATCGACGGTGGACGCACTTCTCGCGAGGGCGGTTTCACCTTTATCTGGCGCGGTAAGCAGCCAGACCACCCTTGCGATCTCGCCGGCAGAAAGCAATTGGTTCATCTCGAGCGACGACATTCCAACGCCACGCGGCATTATTCCACGGCCCTCTGTTCGCGATGCAATTACGAAGGTCTTAACGACCCAAAAGACTGCGTTTCTGGTCGGAAGTACCGGAATGGGAAAATCGCTCGTTGGGCGGGAAGCGGCAAGGGAAATCGCGGGCGACTTTGCCATTTTCGACCTGCGCGACGCTGAGCTGAGTGAGATGCGATTACGCCTCAAATCGGTTCTAGGACGAATCGGCGAAGTCGTGCCAAGGACCATGATCCTTGAAGACGCCAACTATCTCGACGACCCCAACGTGATGATGTCGTTAGCGATGGTAATCAACGCATTGAACAGACGCGATCGTTTCGCAGTTATAACCTGTTACCGAACGCCGTCCCCGCGCACTCTTAGCGCTCTCAACCTCGACGTTAATGCGGTTATTGAAATCCCCTACTTCACCGAGGATGAAGTTAAGGTTGTCGTAGAGACGAACGGGGGCGCACGCGACGTTTGGGGAAAAATAGCCTATGTTGCCGGGGGTGTTGGGCATCCGCAACTCGTACACGCCTTCGTTATAGGAATGTCAGCGCGTGGGTGGCCGCGCGATGCACTTAACGATGTCGTGCTTAGCGGTCTTCAGTCCCAGGACGTGGAAGCCGCAAAAGATGCGGCAAGACGCCAATTGGTTGCCGCGCTACCGGAGGCACCTCGCACACTCCTATACCGCTTAAGTCTACTCGTCGGACCTTTCGATCGTCCCTTAGCGCTGGAATTGGGTTCAATACCTCCGCGCCTCAAAGCGCCCGGAGATCAATTAGATTACCTAGTTGGCTCGTGGATCGAAATCATCGGAAGGCATCGCTATCGCATTTCCCCTCTGATAGGCAACGCGGGCCGCGAAGCATTGTCTCCTACCGATCAACAAGCCATTCATATCGCGATAGCCGTGAGGATGGTGTCGGGCAAGGCGCTTAACGTATCTGACGCGAATATCGTCTTTGCGCACGCTCTTCTCGGGAAGGCAGACAGAATCTTATTCGCCCTAGCTGGTAGCATTCTGCAAGCCGATCAAGCGACACGCGATTCCTTGAGCGAGCATTTCTTTATGTTGCGGAGTGCGCGAACAGATATCCCAATTTATGCGGACAATAGAACTGTCTCTTCTATGTTGCGTTCAGCCCAATTCAAACTCGTTGCGAAGGGCGCCGAGTGGCAAATCATCGACTGCAAAATAGCGATGCTCCGGGAATTCTTGGCGGAACCGGTTGGCGAGCTTCGTGATGCACAAGAGCTGCTCGGGTTGGGCGTCGTACTGAACACAGCGGGAATAGCGAAGTATCTTCCGGACTGGTTCCAACTCATACTTCGCTTTATCGATGTGTCTGAATCGGACCGCATTCCCGCCGATTTGAATACTATTCATAAGCGGCGGACCAGCAGTGGAGAGCCAAATTGGTACAGCATGCTTTTCGTTATTGGCATGGCGCAACTACAGTCGGTATCGCGACTTGGGGAAATTTTCGGCGAGCTTGACGGAGTGTCCCAGGAACGTCGAGCTATTCTATTAGAGGCCTACGAACGCGGGCCCGGTAGCTACCACATCCTCGTTAGTGGACCGTGGCTTGAAGAGACCAAAAGCGAGGCATTCAACTGGGCAGATGCAGCAGATCGATATTCCCGTATGTTCGAGCATGCCCATCGTTGGGGCATCAAGAGACTTGCGGCCGAGTGCTACGTGGCGCGAGCTGTCATGCTCGACGAGTACGGGCACAGGCCGGAAGATGCGTTGCATGCGCTGGACGAAGCGGCTGTTGTCTTGGGGGACGACGTTATCATCGCTCGGGCCCGAGCAAGAATCCTGTGGCGACATGACGAACATATGGGCGCCGTGGTGATCATGCGGGGCATCGCCGATCGAATCAGCCACGATGAACCAATCGCTCGTTGCTTTGCTCTCCGCGAGGCCGCGATTAGCGCCGCCAAAATAGAGGATTGGACGCTAGCTGAACGGTGGTTTGATGAGGCAAAGGTATCAGCAGATAGAGCTATAGCAGACGACATGCTCCCTATGGGTGTCGGGCTTGGAATCGATGCAGCCGTTGCTGCGTTTGAGAGCGGGAGACCTAGCGAAGCGATCGCTCGGTTCGCCAAGAGTCTCACCGACCTTGAAAAGATCGATCCGGCTTTATCGCTTAGGGCAGCGTACTGCCATCGTGTTGCTCGTCATGCGGTGTTGTGGCTCCAAAGCAAGGTGGAGAAGCTTGACGTCTTGATAGAACATCAACCTATACAGGTGCCACCTGGCACATGCAGCAATCCTCAGCCGTTGGAGGCGATCAAAGAGCTTCCATTGGGATCGATCGATGTAGCGTGGTACCTGCTAGCGCAGGTGGAAGTAATATCGGGGGCGGACGTTGGCGTTGCCAGTACTCTTTCTAAGCGTCTTGAACAGGGCATGATCCCCGCTTGTGAGGTGATGCTTCGCGGAAAGTGGCTGGAACGAGCGATATTAAATTCCGATGCCAATATTTTTGCGAAGCACTTTCGCGAGTGGCTTGAAGGCGTAGCATATCTCGAAGCGCAAAAGAGCACAAACTTTAACGCGCTCAATCCGCTTCGGGGTGAAGTTCCGCCATTATTGGACACAGAACTTTCCACAGAGCACGTGCGCCTGAACGCGGAAGATGCAGTGCTAGCGTTCTTCATCACCCCAATATTGGACGGCCGAAACGTAGAGTTTACAGAGCTAGAAAGTAGACTTGCTGCACAAATGGGAAACAGCTTCCCAGGGGCGGGTTTATTCGCGCAATCGAGAGAAGAGACCTCAGCAGACGACCTGAATCAGGTGGTAGCGAGAATGTCCTCGTCGCTTCTGAAGGAACAGCATCTCGAACCGAAGCAAATCTGGCTTATAGGACTAAGATTGTTTGAGAAGGGTCGTAAATCGAACTTCAAGTTTCTTCTACTACCCCGCGTCGCGGAATGGATGCGGATGCAGTGGACGCGAATTATTGCCAACGAGCGCTTTCGCCTCCGCAGGCCGATAGTGAATGTTCCCGCCATCGAGGGAGCATTGGCTAACGAGTATGACGATCAGCAATTTGTCGCTGCGCTATTGCTCGCCTGCGAAGATACAGTCGCCGTATCTTTGAACTCGAATTATCGGGATGAACTGCGCCGTCTAGCCGCCGGACAATAGGTTGTTTGATGACGACTCAGCGGAGGTTAGACCGGAACACTTCCTTCTCTGTTGATCAAGCGCAGCTTTACAATTTCGGTCGGCCATGAAATGCAGTAATCGCACACCGGCGGCATTGCCGGGTCGCCGACGAGTCACCTGAGTGTAATCCTCGTCTTACCTTGTCAATGGCGTGGTTTGACAAACGCTTCGATTGACCTCCATTTCTCCGGCCGACCGAGGAACTATTCTCCGTGGCAGCATCCAAAACCGCCCTTATCATCGGCATTTCCGGCCAGGACGGCGCCTATCTCGCCGCGAGCCTCGTGGCGAAGGGCTATGCCGTCCACGGCACCTCGCGCGACAAGGAGCTGGCGAATTTCGCCAATCTGCGCGCGCTCGGCGTCTATGACCAGGTCCGGCTGCATTCGGCCACCGTGACCGATTTCCGATCGGTCGTGCAGGTGATCCGCGATACGCAGCCGAGCGAGATCTACAATCTCGCGGCGCAATCCTCGGTCGGGCTGTCCTTCAGCCAACCGGTCGAAACCCTCGACAGCGTGATCTTCGGCACCGTCAACCTGCTGGAGGCAATCCGCTTCCTCGGGACGGATATCCGCTATTACAGCGCGTCGTCGAGCGAATGCTTCGGCGTGACGCCCGAGAGCGGCGCGATCGAGACCACTGCCTTCGCGCCGCGCAGCCCTTACAGCATCGCGAAAGCCTCGGCCCATTGGGTCGTCGCCAACTATCGCGAAGCCTATGGGCTGCGCGCCTGCTCGGGCTTGCTCTTCAACCACGAGAGTCCGCTGCGGCCGGCACGCTATGTGACGCAGAAGATCGTGCGCGGCGCCGTCGCGATCGCACGGCACCACGAAGAGAAGCTGACGCTCGGCAACCTCGACATCGCGCGCGATTGGGGCTGGGCGCCCGAGTTCGTCGAGGCGATGTGGCTGATGCTGCAGCAGCCCGCGCCCGACGACGTGGTGATCGCGACCGGCCGGCCCGCGACGCTGCGCGAATTCACGGCGCGCGCTTTCGCTCGAGTCGGACTCGATTGGCAAAAGCATGTCGAGGTCGACCAAGCGCTGCTGCGTCCGGTCGATCTCGCTTTCAGTTGCGGCAATGCGAGCCGGGCGCGCGAGCGCCTGGGATGGCAGGCGACGATCGCCTGGGATGGCGTCGTCGACCGCCTGATCGATGCCGAACTCGCGCGCATCAAGGCCTGACCCGCCGTTTTTGCTGGCGCACTCGGCGCTCGATGGAACGATCGCATCGGCAGCCGCGTTGAAGGTCCAGCTTTCACGCCCCACAGGTCGATGTCATGCTACGAACCTTGCTTTTGATCCTTCTGATCCTCTTGGTGGTCGGCGCTTTGCCGGCTTGGCCCTATAGCACTGCCTGGGGCTATTACCCTTCGGGTGGCGCCGGTCTCTTGCTGGTCGTTCTGATCGTGTTGATCGTCGTGGGCGCCTTGTAGCGACGCCCGCCGACGATCGAGACAACCAAATCTTCACCCCACGCCTGCATAACGAACCCCCTAACTTCCCCAAATCGACAAGGCGGGGCGAAGATGGTTCATGGCCTTTTAATCGTGGGTTGGATCGGTCTTACCGTCGGCGGCTTGGCCGCCGCGGTCGCGGACATCTTTCCTGCGCACCGAAATGTGCTGCAGCATTGGGGTAGCGGTCTTCTCGTCGGCAGCGTCGCGCTGATGGGCCTCGCTTTCCCCTTTATCTGAACGCGCCGTCCGAGCGGGCGTTTTCGCGCGGTTCTCACCACTTCACGAAATATTAACCACGTTCGCGCGACACTCCTCACAACGGGATGTTTTCCGATGAGGGGTATCGAGCGTGCGGACGAGCGGCTTCACCCATAGAAATTTTCTTCGGACCAGCGCGGCGCGCTGGCTTCTGATTATTGCGACAGCTACCGTCGCAACGGCTTGCAGCGACGGTGCGCTCCGCGGCTTTGCCGGCAAGACGGCGAATGTCCGACCGAAGCCAACGTCTCTCGCCGACAAAGCAAAGAGCGCGGATTTGCTGCGCGACGGCGATGCCGAACGCGAAAAAGGCGACCTCGACGCCGCAGCCGTGAAATACAACGCCGCCGTCGCCGCCGATCCAAACTCGGTCGCGGCGGAGTTGCGGCTCGGTTCCTTGGATCTCGCACTCAAGAATGAGAGCGGCGCGACCAGCGCTTATCAAACCGCGCAAAACCTGGCCCCGAAAGATCCCGAGGCAGCGTTCCGCTTGGGCGAGATCGAACTGACGCACGGCGCGGCAAAAGCTGCTGCCGATCAATTTGCCATTGCGCTCGAGAACCGGAAGGACGATCCGAAACTCTACAACGCCATGGGCGTCGCCTTGTCGATGCAGGGCCAATACGCGGAGGCGAAAGAGAATTACGACAAAGGCTTGGCGCTCGAGCCGGATTACCCGTCGCTGCATAATAATTTCGGATTGATGCAGCTCGCCAGCGGCGATCTGTTCGGCGCGCTCGCGACTTTCTCGGCACTCGTCGAATCGCCACAGACAAACGATCGCTATCGCCTGAATCGCGCCATGGTCGAGCTCGCCCTGGGCCAAACCGACGCGGCGATGGCCGATGCACCGGGCGTCGATGAAGCGGCTTTGCGACAAACCCTCGCGATTTATCGCGCACCGCCGCAACAAAGCGCGAGCCCCGACCTCCGCGTCTCCGCCGAAGCGTTAACCAGCGACGACAGTGCCAAATCTCCGTTGCCGAGCGTGCATTTGGCGGTCGACCCGGCGCCGCCGAGCCCTGCCGCGGACACGCCGCCGCCGGCTTCGGTCAATCCGGCTGCGGGGCTCCCGCCGCCTGCTTCTCCTTGAGAACAGCCGTTCGCGGCCAACGTGGCGGTTTTGAAGCAACTTTCAGGGGTTGTTAACCAGCCTGCCTAATTATGCCTGCGCGGTGCTGTGTGCACGCGGGGCTCATGAACTTCCTTTCTAGGTTCATACGCGTCGCTCTCAGCGCAGCAAGTTGAGGGATTTTCGCTTAGCCGAAAGACCGCGTATGCAAGCTCTTTCTTATCGACGCATGCTTCTTATGACCGCAGCTCTCGCGCTGTCGCTCGCGACCGCGATGATCGTGCGAACCTGGGTCAACGAAGCTCGGCTGAGTGCCAGCAATGGCACCGCGGACACTCCGAAACAGCCGGCCACCAAAATTCTCGTCGCGACCCATGGCCTGCCCGCGGGTCAATTCCTGCAGCCAAACGATCTCGAATGGCAGTCTTGGCCGGACGATGCGCTCAATTCCACCTATATCGCTTCGGGCAGCCGCTCGATCGACGATCTCGTCGGCTCGGTCGTGCGCGCCAGCATCTCGGGCGGCGAGCCGATCACCGACGACCGCCTGATCAAGAAGGGCGACCGCGGCTTCCTCTCCGCGATCATGGCCCCGGGTAGCCGAGCCGTTACCGTCCCGCTCCAGCAAACGACCGGTCTCGGCGGCCTTGTCCTTCCGGGCGACCATGTCGATGTGGTGCTGACCGCCGTTGTACCGGGCACCGTGCCAAACGAGCCCGAGCATCGCGCCAGCGAGACGGTGCTTGAAGATATCCGTGTCATCGCCATCGACCAGAAGATGAGCGATATGTCGAACGAGACCGTAATGGCCCATTCGGCGACCCTCGAAGTCACTCCCAAACAGTCGGAGATCCTCGCCCTCGTCACCGATATGGGCAAGATCTCGCTCACGCTGCGCTCGATCGCCTCGGGCGACGAGAAGCCGCGCACGACCAATGCCAAGGGCGAGCCGATCGAACCCTCGGTCACCTGGGACAACGAGGCGACCGATCTCGGGCTCAGGCCGCACAACTCCTCCAATGCCGACAGCAGCGCAAAGGTCGATCTGGTGCGCGGTGGCGAAACCAAATCCTTCGAATTCCCAAAGGCCGGTAAGTAACATGAACCGCCGCTCCACCATCGTCCGTGCGTTCGCGCTGGCTTTCGCCATCGCTTGCACCACTTTGCCGACGCCGTCTCTTTGGGCCTCGCAAATCGTTACCCCAACCGGCGCGCCGATCGCGCTCGACGTCAGCAAAGGCATCATCGTCCGCCTCGACCGGCCGTGCTCCAGCGTCTTCGTCGCCGACCCCGACATCGCCGATGTGCAGCTGAAATCGCCGACCGTGCTCTACATCATGGGCAAGGGCGCCGGCTCGACCACGATCTATGCCGTCGACCAGCAAGATGCGGTGCTGCTCAATAGTCGGGTCGAGGTCCATCAGGATGTCGGCCGGCTGGAACGCGATATCCGCCAGATCGATCCGGCCGGCCGTGTCCAGGCCAAAGCCGTCGACGACTCGATCGTGCTCGAAGGCACGGTGAAGGATGCGGCGCAAGGCGACGACATCCGCAAGATCGCCGCGCGCTACGTCGCCACGGCGGCGCAGATCGTCAACAAGCTGAAGATCGACGCGCCGAACCAGATCGATCTCCACGTTCGCGTCGCCGAAGTGCAGCGCAGCGTTCTGAAGCAATTCGGCATCAACTGGGACAATCTGCAAGCCAGCGCCGGTGGATCCTTCGGATTTGTGAGCGCGGTGAATCCGCTGGTCCCTCTCGCCAGCGGCGGCGCGAACGCGGTCACAAAAGTCATACCGTCCCTCGCCAGCAATAACTCTCTGACCAGCGCGATCGCTGCCGGCGGCGGGCCGGCCTCGGTCGCCGGCTTCGGTGCGCCGAGTCAGACGCTGATCGGCAATGCGCAAAACAATAATTTCTACGGCAGCATCCGGAGCGGCGATTTCATGATCAACGCGCTGGTCGACGCGTTGGCGCAAAACGGCCTTATCACCATCCTCGCCGAGCCGAACCTCGTCACGGTGTCCGGCCAGAAGGCGAGCTTCCTCGCGGGCGGCGAGTTCCCCATTCCGATCGCCCAGGGCGGCACGGGCACGACGGCTGCGATCACCATCGACTGGAAGCAATTCGGCGTGAGCCTCAATTTTACGCCGACGATCCTGGGCGACGGCCGCATCGCGATGCATGTCGCGCCGGAAGTCAGCCAGCTCGCGCCGCAGGACGGCATCACCGTTCAGGGCGTCAGCGTGCCTGGCATCACCACCCGCCGCGCCGACACGACCGTCGAGCTCGGCAGCGGCCAGACTTTCGCCATCGCCGGCTTGCTGCAGAACCAGACGCAGCAACAGCTTCAGGCGTATCCTTGGATCGGCGATCTTCCGATTATTGGCTCGTTGTTCCGCTCGACCGCGTTCCAGCGCGGCGAGACCGAGCTCGTGATCCTCGTCACGCCTTATCTCGTGCAGCCGGTCTCTTCGGCGACCGCGATGCAAACCAGCAATGACGGCTTCTACGCGCCGAGTGATCGCGACCGCGTTATGAACGGCAGCCTCAACGCGGTTCCGAGCCAAAATCCGCCGCCCGGCAAGCCCTCTGCGTCGGCCGCGCCCGCGACCGCCACCGTGGACGGCGCGACGCCGGCGCCGCGTGCGCCCGTTCCGTCACCCGTCGCGTTGCCAGCGCCGGCCGTGATGCCGTCGACGACGGCCGAAGCGAAAGCGGCGCCTGCCGTGTTGAGCCCGGCCTCCGCCGTGGTGAGCGCCGCTGCGCCCACGTCGCTTGCCCCTGCCCCGAAAGCCGCGCCTTTGCGCTCGGCCGCCTCGGGCTTCGAGATCGATTAAGAGGACGATAATGCGTGCCCTTATTCCTTCGGCCTGCCTGCTCCTTCTGACTGGACTCGGCGGCTGCGTCGGTACCTCCGATCCAGTTCAGCCCATCCAGGAGAATCCGAACCGGTTCACCTATCACACGGCCGACTTTCCTTATGCGGTTCATTTCGCGGCGGCGACGGACGCGCTTTCGCCCAACGAAATGAAGCAACTGCAGGAATTCCTGAAGAGCTCGAGCGCCCGCCCTGCGGATAAGGCGACGGTCAGCGGCGAGACCTCGCCGATTGGTCAGACCCGCAGCGCCCGCGTGCGCGATGTCTTGAAGCATGCGGGTCTCGATGTCGTCCCTGGCGTCGACGTCAATCTCGCGCCGAACACGGTCAACATCGTGCTGACCGAGCAAGTGGTCAACGAGCCGCCGCGATGCGGCGACTGGCCGCTCTTTGCCGGCGACGCGCCGTCGAACGCGCCTTCGCTCTATCTTGGTTGCGCGCTGCGCAACAACCTCTATCAAGAGGTCGCCGACAAGCGCGATCTCGCCGTCGGGCAGACACCGGGGCCCGCCGACGCAGAGCCCGGGATGCGCGCGGTGCAGAAATATCGCGAGGGCACCGGCGATAAGGACAAAAAAGACGACGGCTCGCCGCAGAACGGCAGCGGCGACAGCGCAGCCAGCGCGGCGAGCGCGACAACAGCAGCGACGAGCGCAGCGGGTGGTGGTAGCAATGGCCAGTGATGAACTGACACCGATCGCCACCGGACCGAGGCTGCTTGCCTGCCTCGGCGATCCGGCCAGCGCGCAAGTTCTCCGCGATTTCGCGGCCGCGCAACGCTGGCGCAACGCCGCGATCGTCGAAGGCGGCATCGTTGCCGCGCACGACCAATTGCAGTCACAGGCCGCACCCAATCTGCTGGTCCTCGATATCGATGACGCGGAAGATCCCGTACAGTCGCTCTACGCGCTCGCGGAATTCTGCCCGCCGGAGATGAGCGTCATCGCCATCGGCCAAAGCAACGACCTCAATCTCTATCGCGATCTGCTGGAGCTTGGCGTCACCGACTATCTGCCGAAGCCGATCACCGTGCAGATGGTCGAGCGCGCTCTGAAGCGGCACAAGCGCAGCCACCATAGCGGCGAGGAGCCGGCCAAGGCACAAATCATCACGCTGATGGG
Organism: Allostellaceae bacterium; assembly: GCA_036490955.1. Taxonomy (GTDB): domain Bacteria; phylum Pseudomonadota; class Alphaproteobacteria; order ATCC43930; family CGMCC-115725; genus CAIKMD01. The sequence continues at coordinate 14,645 of DASXCX010000222.1, forward strand.
CGCGCGCGGCGGCGTCGGCACGACCACGGTCGCCGCCGGTGTTGCCTGGTGTCTCGCCCATCTGCATCATCGCAGCGTTGCCGTGGTCGATCTCGATCTGCACTTCGGCAATCTCGCGCTCAGCCTCGACCTCGTCCCCGGACCCGGCCTGCGCGAGGCCTTCGAATATCCGGCGCGCATGGACGCGCGCCTCCTCGGCTCCGCCCTGTTGCACGAGAGCCCGCAGCTCAGCGTCCTTGCCGCGGAAGAGCCGCTGATCGACCTGCCGCAGGTATCGGCCAGCGCTGCCGACGCCCTTGTTAACGTGCTGCGCGCCGATTGTGATTTCATCATCGTCGATCTGCCGCGCCATCTGGACGAGATCGTGCGTCGCACGATCACGGTTGCCACCACGACCGCCGTCGTGACCGACCTTTCGCTCGCCGCGGCCCGGGACACGCTGCGTCTGGTCGAATTCAATCGCGTCCTCTCGCCGACCGCCAAACACATGGTGATCGGCAATCAGGTCGGGGCGCCGCATCGCGGCGAGGTCGGACGCACCGAATTCGAACGCGTGGTGGGGCTGAGCCTCGACGGCGCTGTTCCTTTCGAGCCGCAAGCCGCGCTGACGACGTCGTCGATGGGTACGGCACTGCCCGCCGCTTTGCGCAATAGCAAGGCCGCCGCGGAGTTGGCCGCCATGGCGGAGCAGATCTGCGGCACGCAACAGCTGAAGAAGCGCTCGCTGGCGAACAAGCTGCTGCCGGGCCTGCCCAGCTGGTTCAAACGGAGCGCCTGATATGTTCGGCCGCCGTGGCCTCGAAACCGATCCGGGAGCGCGGGACCCGCTGCGTGGCCTGACCGGGCGCGCCGATATGGCGCCTCCGCCGGCCGCCCCGCCCCGGGCACCGCAGCCCAAACTGCCGTCGACGACAGCGCCGGCGGGACCGCAGGCGCCCGCCGCTTCGCCGTCCGCGCCCACATCAACATCGTCGGCATCCCCGGTACCGGCCCCGGCCGCCGCGCAACCGGCGATCTCGGTCCGCAACGCCAGCGTCACCGACGCGGTGCCGCGCATTTACCCGCTCGCGATCCAGCGCATCGATACCGAGGTCGCGGCAAAGCTCGAGCGCGAAGAGCTGGCTCGCCAACTCACCGACGTCGTCAGCGAGATCATCGTCGAGCTGAAGCTGCAGCTCAATCATGCCGAGCAGCGACAGCTCGTCACGCTGCTGCTCGACGACATGCTGGGTCTCGGCCCGATCGAGCCCTTGCTCGCCGACGAAGGCATCACCGATATCATGGTCAATGGCCCGAAGCGGGTTTACGTCGAGCGCAAGGGCAAACTCGAGCTGACCGATGTCACTTTCCGTGACAATGGGCATGTGATGAGCGTGGCGACGCGCATCGTCACCCAAGTCGGCCGGCGCATCGACGAATCCTCGCCGCTGGTCGATGCCCGCTTGATGGACGGCAGCCGCGTCAACATCATCGTTCCGCCGCTGGCGATCGACGGTCCCTCGATCTCAATCCGAAAATATTCCAAGAAGTCGATCACGCTCGACGTCATGTCGCGCCAGTCGAACATTTCCGCGGCGATGGCGTCGGTGCTGAAGATCGCGGCGCGCTCGCGACTCAACATCCTGATCTCCGGCGGTACCGGCTCGGGCAAGACCACTTTGCTCAATGCCATGTCGCAGATGATCGACCCGACCGAACGTATCGTCACGATCGAAGACGCCGCCGAATTGCAATTGCAGCAGCCGCATGTCGTCCGTCTCGAAACCCGGCCGCCCAATCTCGAAGGCCGCGGCGAAATCAGCATGCGCGACCTTTTGAAGAACGCACTGCGTATGCGCCCCGACCGCATCATCCTCGGCGAAATTCGGTCAGCCGAAGCGCTCGATATGTTGCAGGCGATGAACACCGGCCACGACGGCTCGCTCTCGACCATCCACGCCAACCGGCCGCGCGAGGCACTGACACGTCTCGAGAACCTGGTCGGCATGGCTGGCATTCAGCTCCCGGCGAAGGCCGTGCGCCAACAGATCGCCGCCGCCGTCCATCTGATCCTCCAGATCAGCCGTATGCGCGACGGCATCCGTCGCGTCACCGCCGTCACCGAAATCGTCGGCATGGAAGGCGACGTCGTCACGACACAGGATCTCTTCACCTATCAGTACGAAGGCGAGCTGCCGGACGGCCGCTTGAAGGGCAACTTCAATACGTCGGGCCTGCGCCCCCATTTCATCACCCGGGCCGAGTATTACGGACTCGACCAGGCGCTGGTAGAGGCGATGGGCCTATGAATGGCGCGCAATTCCTGATCATATTCGTTCTTGCGCTGCTGACTTTCGTTGCCGGCTGGTCCGCTTTCGCCCCGGCCGGCTTGCGCGAGCGCCTCACCAAGCGCGCGCTCGCCGCGGTGAAAAAGGGCACCGGTCCGAAGAAGCGCGACGTCCTGACGCTGCGCCTCAATTCCACCGTGACGCGGCTCGATATTTTTACCAGCCGCATCCTGCCCAATCCCGAGCATTGGCGCCAGCAGCTCGAGCGCAGCGGCACCGGCTGGTCGCTGGGCAAATTCGGTACCGTGGCTGTGATCATCGGCCTGGTAAGTGTCGTCGCCGCGCTGCTGCTGCGCGCGCCGGCCGTTTTCGCTTGGGGCATCGGCGGCCTCTCCGGCTGGTACATGCCGCGGCTCTACATCCGTTGGATGATCAAGCGCCGCACCAAAAAATTCCTTGCGGTGCTTCCCGATGCGATCGCGCTGATGGTGCGCGGCGTCAAGTCGGGCCTGCCGGTCACCGAGACGATCATCAACGTCGGTCGCGAGATGAAGGGCGTCGTCGGCTATGAGTTCCGCAAAGTGTCCGAGCAAATCCAGCTTGGGCAGCAGCTCGAAGAGGTGATGTGGCAGGCGGCGGGGCGTATCGATCTCGCCGAATTCACGTTCATGTGCATCTCGTTCTCGATTCAGCGCGAGACCGGCGGCAACCTCGCCGAGACGCTCGAGAATCTCGAGCAACTCCTGCGCGGTCGCAAGCAAATGGTATTGAAGATCCGAGCCTATTCGTCGGAGGCACGCGCAAGCTCGATGATCATCGGCTCGCTGCCCTTCATCATGCTCGTCCTCCTGAGCGTGGTGAATTGGACCTATATCTCGGCGCTCTTCTTTACCCATGGCGGCAACATTCTGCTAGCCGCTGCGGCCGGCTGTCTGCTCCTCGGCATTGCCGCACTCACCAAACTCGCGAGTTTCGAGATATGAGCGGCCTCGTTTCCACCATGATGGGCTGGGGCGGCGACAATCTGATGTCGGCCGTGTTGATGGCGTTGATGCTCGGCGCGATGGTCGTCGGCTATTTCGCTGCGGCACCCGACAGCCCGCTCGCTACGCGCCTTGGCATGTTGAAGGATCGCGTCGCCGGCAGGACGCCGATCGGCAAGAAGGCCGACAGCTTTAAATTTGCCTTCTCGATGGAGACGCTCAGGAAACTCGTCGAGGCATTGAAGCTGACGCGCGGCGAAGAAGCCCAGAGCACCGCCGACAAGCTCCTCAAGGCCGGCTACCGCTCGCGCGAAGCGCTGGTCATCTATATGAGCATTCGCTTGCTGTCGCCCTTGATCCTGACGAGTCTCGTTTTCATCGTCGTCGCCATGTTCCATCTCACGATGTCGCAGCTCATCCTGTCGGGCAGCGGTATCGCCATCTCGGCCACCTACCTGCCGCCGATGGTCCTGAGTAAAATTACGGCGTCGCGCAACCGCCGCTTCACGCGAGCGCTGCCCGACGTGCTCGACCTGCTCGTGATCTGCGCCGAAGGCGGCCTCAGCCTCGACGGCTCGCTCAGCCGCGTCTCAAAGGAGTTCCGCCGCTTTCTCCCGGAGATGGCGGACGAGCTGGGCCTTACCGGTATCGAGCTCGGCTTTCTGCCACAGCGCCGGGACGCGCTCGACAACCTCGCCAAGCGCGTGGGCATTCCCGGCATGCAAAGCTTGACCCATACGCTGATCCAGACCGAGCGTTATGGCACGCCGCTCGCGCAATCGCTGCGCGCGCTCGCAAGCGAGTTGCGCTCCGAGCGCATGCTCAAGGCCGAGGAAAAAGCGGCAAAGTTGCCGGCGACCATGACGGTGCCGATGATCCTATTCATTCTGCCGGCAACGTTCATCGTCCTGGTCGGGCCGGCGGCGATCAACGTTTATCACGCGATGCATCACTAGCGCGCTTGCGCTTCGCTTTCGCCTTCGGTTTAGCCCGTTTGGCCGGGGCCGCCGCCGGTTTCGGCAACTTGATCTTCAGCAGCCGCGCGGCATTGCCGCTGAGAATCGCTTCCTTCGCCGCGCGCGTCAGCTTCGCCGCTTCGACAAAACGCACCGCATCCGGTAACGCCATATCGTATGGGTAATCGGTCCCGAGGACGATGTGATCGCTGCCGTAGAGGCCCGTCAGATAGTCGAGCTGATGGTGGGTGAAGACGATCGTGTCGAAATAGAGCTTCTTCAGATAGTGCGTCGGCGGCCGCTTGATCACCTGACGGCAATCGGTGCGCGCCCAATGCGCGTGATCGTAGCGGCCGGAATAGGCGGCCGCGTAACCGCCGCCATGCGCCAGACAGATCTTCAGCTTGGGATAGGATTCGAGCACGCCGCCGAAGATCAGGTGGCTGACCGCGACCGTCGTATCGAGCGGATTGCCGATGACGTTGATGAAATAATGTTCGGCGAGGCGCTGGCCATGGGTGAAGCCAGCCGGGTGCATGAAGATCATGACATCGAGCTCTTGCACCTTGGCGAAAAAGGGCCGGAAGCGCGGATCGGATAATTCCGCGCCCGCGACATTGGTGCCGATCTCGACGCCGCGCAGACCGAGATCCTTGACCAAGCGCTCGAGCTCGGCGACGGCCAGCTCGGGCGCTTGCAGCGGCACCGTGCCAAGACCGACGAAGCGATCGGGATGCGACGCGACGACCTTGGCGATGCGGTTGTTGATCAGCCGCGCACATTCGCGGCCGAGTTCCGGCTCCGCCCAGTAATAATAGGTCGGCGAAGGCGAGACTGCCTGGATGTCGATCCCCATCCGGTCCATGTCCTTGATGCGCTGCTCGACCGAAGTGAGCTGCGTGCGGATGGTTTCTTCCTGCTTGCGCCCGACCTCTTTCGTCATCGCACTCGAGAA
>DASXCX010000223.1:0-10664 GCA_036490955.1 Allostellaceae bacterium
AACGCATATCACCAACTTGACGGGCTGCATCACGATATTCGATGCCGCGCGCAATCTGCTTGGCGACAAGCCGGTGCCGGTGATCTACGCCTCATCGGCAGCCGTTTACGGACTCACGGAGCGCGTGCCGGTCACGGAAGAGGACGCGCCGCAGCCGATGACGGCCTATGGCGCCGATAAGCTCGGCTGCGAGTTGCATGCGCGTATCGCTGCTTCGATCCACGGTGTGCCGGCCGTTGGCTTGCGCTTCTTCAATGTCTATGGCCCGCGCCAGGATCCGAACTCGCCCTATTCTGGCGTGATCTCGATCTTCTGCGAGCGGATCATGTCGGGCAGCCCGCTCACCATCTATGGCGACGGCGCTCAGGTACGCGACTTCGTTCACGTCTCCGACGTCGTGCGGCTGACTGCCAAAGCGATGACGACGCCGATGACTGGTGGCGAAGTGTTCAATGTCTGCACCGGCACAGGCACGAGCGTGCACGAGCTCGCCGGTATCATCGCCGATCTTTGTCAGACGTCGCCCGACCTTATCTATCGAGAGCTGCGGCCGGGGGATGTACGCATGTCGATTGGCGATTCGACGCGCGCCTTCAGGCAATTCGGCGTGCGCCCGAGCCTGCCGTTGAGCGAAGGCCTCAAAGGCACGCTGGCCGCGACCCGTGAGCGCATCATGCTGCAGCGCCGCTACGCCTAAACGGCGCGGCCCCGAAACGACAAGCGCGCCGCATCGTGGCGCGCTTTTTTGTTCCGGCTTCCGCCAATTCTCAGATGAAAGCGAGCAGCAGCTTTGCGGCGGCGAAGATTGTCGCGCCGCTCGCGGTACAGGCCGCGATCAGGGCCGGCCCCCAATAGCGGCTCAGCGATTCGTCGAGCGTAGCCGCCGGTGCAGCGGAAACGTAATCGGAACGGTGTTTGGCCGACGCCTGCATGAGCAACCCATCAGAAACGCTGACGGGAGATTCGCGGCTTTTTCTTAAAATTTTCGAAAATCGGCGATGCATCGAAAGGGATTGAGCCAAAAAGCTTGGGGCGGTCCGGAAGGACCGCCCCGCGTAACAGAAAAGTACGCCGGCTCTCAGAAAGCGATAATAGCGTCGACCGAGAGCAGGATTTGGTCATCCTTGGTGCCGACCGTGCCGGCGGCTGCCGACGCCGCCGTCACGCCGAAGGGATGAACGCCGGGGTTGAGACCCCAAGCGTGATCCCACCGAAACTCGGGGCGGATGGTCAAACCAAGAGTTGACGGCAGCGCGTCGGGTAAGGGAATCGCGGGCGTCCAATTCGCACCGATCGTCAACCCGCTGTAAGTCGCCTTGCCGGCGTTGTAGCCAGAGCCAAAGATCGGGCTGGCAACCGGAATACCCCGCTCGGCATTCATGAAGGCTTGGCTTTCCTGGAACGACGCGACGAAAAAGCCCTCATCGTCACGGAACACTTCGCCGCGGGCGCCGAAGCTCCACTGATCGTTCAATTTATAGATGCCGTAGAAGGCCGTGCCTTCGGCCGTCGCATGGAAGAGATCGTCGCGGATGAAGTTTGTCTCGTTGGCCAGGGTCAGAGCATCAAGCGGCTTATAGGTCGTAACGAGGTCATAGATCTGACGGGAATAGTGGTTGCGATCGGGCGCCGGTCCCACGCCACCTGCTACATAACCGTTCTCGGCGCCAATATGGGCCAGGCCGAGAACGGTCAGGTTCGGGATCGGGTTGTTGATCGCGAAGCCACCGAGGAAAGCGCCTGAGTGATTGTCGTCCGTCGAGCGGAAAAACGGCGCGCCGGCATTGACGCCGGTATCGGCACCAGCCCAGACGTCGATCATATCGGTGACATGGCCGACCGCGTAGGCGCCGGTGTGCTTCAGCGGGATGCCATAATTGAAGATATAGGAGTGGGTGTAGAAGAAGTTGCCGTTGGCGTCGATCACCTCATAGCCGATCGGCGTCGGGTAGTTACCGGCCTTCACATCGATGCCGCCCGAGAAGATAACCGGGAAGTGGCCTGAGAGGCTCGCTTCGACCAGATCCCACTGATAAGGGCTGTTGGTCGCGCGATCGAAAAGACCAATGGTGTGCGTGAAGCGCGAGTCGGTGCCGTACATACCCTCGACGCGCCAGCCCCAATTGAACGATGCGGCCGACGAATCGATGTCTTGCTCCGCCGCGATATTCGTTTGATTGACGCGGAAGCTGTTCGCGCGGTCGGTGAAGAGCTGGCCGAAATTGATGTTATTGTCGGGGCTATCCGGATTGACGGTCGTGCCGGCATCGACATGGCCCGAAATCGTGATGCCATTCCAGACGAAATGCGCCGGCGCGGCCGGCTCGGGGGCCGGTGCCGGTGCAGCCTGCTGGGCGCGGGCCGGCGAAGCGGCCGCGAAAGCACCGATCAGCGCGATTGCCGCCGCGCCGGTGAGAAAACGTAGACTCATCTTTTTACCCCTTGTTGAGATTGACGGACCCGACTCATTGATGCCCCGCCCCCAGCGCCTTTTTTCTGTGCAGATTGCCTAGTAATTCGACATGATGGACAGAAATTCGAGCTGACGCGGCCCCTCCGCCCTCAAAAATGCAAATCCCTTGCCAGAAATTCTGATGCGTTATGGTCTGACACAATGGATGAACACTTCGTCTCTGCATTTTCGTAGTTGAAATTTTTATGGCTGACGTGCCGATAGATCAATTGCCGAGCTATAGGGCCGTGTCGAATTCCGCGGAGTGATGCGGAAAAGCAACAGATTTACTTGGCGGAACCAAACAATTCGGGGCGCGCTAGGCGCAACGCGCCAACATGATTAAAATGAAGGCGCTCGGCGGGCGCAGCAGCGTTTCCACCTGCAGCTCGCGGCAGAAACCGGAAGGCGTGCGATGGTGAAAAAGCTTCTCATCGGATTGGCGGTGGTGATCGTTCTCGTCATCGCCGCGGCGATCGCGGTCCCATTTTTCATTCCGCTCGATACCTATAAAGGCAAGATCATCGCTCTGGTGAAGAGCGAAACCGGTCGCGATCTCAAAATTGCCGGACCGGTGCACTTCTCGCTTTTCCCGAGCGTGGCGCTCGAAGCCAACGATGTGTCGCTGTCGAATCCAGCGGGCGCAGTCTCGCCCAACATGGCTCAGCTGAAAACCCTCGAGGTCGAGCTGAAGCTCCTCCCCCTCATCCATGGCGGACTTGAGATTTCGGAGTTCAAACTCGTTCAGCCGGCGATCGCCCTCGAGGTCGACAAACAGGGCAAGCCGAGCTGGGCTTTCAGCGCGCCGGCCCCAACAGGCGCTGCCACGACGCCGGCGCCAGCGGGCACCGCGCCGCAAGCAGCGAAGCCCGGGGCCGCGCCGCCGGAAGCGGCTGGTGGCAGCGGCGCCAACTTCTCGGCGATTAGCCTCGGCGACGTCAGCATCGTCGACGGCCAGGCGAGCTATCTCGATCAGCGCACGGGCGAGAAGAAGGAACTCACCGGCATCAACATGACGCTGTCGCTCCCGAGTCTCGAAGAGCCTTTCGCCGCCAAAGGCTCGGCGGTGTGGGATGGCGAGAAGGCGACGCTGACCGTGCAGATCGATAAGCCCGGCACGCTGCAGCGCGGCGGCGCAAGCCCGGTGGCGATCACTTTCGCCGCGACGCCGATCAATTTCGCCTTCAAGGGGGATGCGACGGGCGCAACGCTGTCGAAACTGACCGGTGGCATCGATCTCTCGATTCCTTCGGTGCGCGGTCTCGCGAAATGGGGCGGCATCGCATTCGATGCGCCCGGCACCGGCTTCGGCCAGATGACGCTCTCCGGCAAGATCGACAAGGAGGCCTCGAAGATCGCCTTCACAAACGCGGTTATCGCGCTCGATACGATCAAGGCGACCGGCGCACTGACCGTCGACACCGGTGCAGCGAAGCCTACTCTTTCCGGCCGGCTCGACGTCGATAAGCTCGACGTCAATCCCTATCTGCCGTCCGACACAAAGGGCGGCAGCAACCCGAGTAGTAGCGGCGGCGGCAGCAACGCCGGTGCCGGTGGTACCAGCGGTGCCGCTGCAAGCGGCGGCGCGCCGGCAAGTTCGGCGAGCGCGAAGTCGTCCTCGGGCTGGAGCGATGCGCCGATTGATCTGTCGCCGCTGAAACTAGCCAATGCCGATTTCGATCTCAGCGCCAATTCGATCCTCTATCGTAAGATACAGGTCGGACGTAGCGCACTGGCGCTGCATTTGAAGGAAGGCCGTTTCGAGGCCGATCTCAGCCAGATCGCGCTGTATCAAGGCAAGGGCCAAGGCAAGTTCACCGCCGATGGCAGCGGCGCGACACCGGCGATCGCGATGAATTTTGATTTGTCGGCCGTCGCGATCCAGCCTCTCGCGAAAGACGCCGCCGATTTCGATCGTCTGAGCGGCACCGGCAGCGTCGTCATCGATGTGACCGGGCACGGCAAGAGCCAGCGCGAGATCGTCGGATCGCTCGGCGGCAAAGGCAGCCTCGATCTTACGAACGGCAAGATTCAGGGCGTCAACCTCGTCGCTTTCGTAAAGAACACCACATCGGCGCTGACGGGCGCCGTCGGCGGCAACAACGCAACCGATTTCGGCGCGCTCACCGGCACCTACACGATCACCAACGGCATCCTCAAAAACAGCGACCTTAAACTGACCTCGCCCGAAGTGCCGATGACCGGCGCCGGCACCGTCGATCTGCCGCAGCGCACGGTCGATTACCGGCTGACACCGAGCGTCGCCGGGCTGCTCGCCGTCCCCGTCGACGTCAGCGGCCCTTGGGACAATCTGAGCTATCGCCCCGATCTCGCCGGCATCGCCAAGGGTCTCGCACAAGATCCCGGCAAGGCGCTCGACGCGCTGAAGAACGGCGGCTCGAGCACCGGCTCGGGCGCGAGCGGTCTGCTCAAAGGCTTCCTCGGCAAATAGCGTATCGCCGCGCGCTCGGCGATGCGGTTGCCATAGCTATGAGCGCGAGCACAGCGTCCAGCGGCAACGACCTCGCCTCTGAGGCACGTGCGTTGCGCGATAACCGCGACTGGCCGGCGGCGATTGCGCAATATCTCCGCGCGATCGAGCGCCAGCCGCAGAGCGCTGCGCTGCTGTTCGAACTCGGCGACTGCTGCCGCCAGAACGGTGATATGGGGCGCGCGATACAAGCCTTCGAGCGCGCCATCGCACTCGACCCCGATCGCGCGGACGCCTATCGCGGCGCCGCCGACGCAGCGCTGGCACAAGCGACAAAGCCCGGCCTTCCGGGCAAGGCCATCGCCGACCTCAAGAAATTCGCGGCAATGTATCTCGTCGCCCTGGCACGGCGTCAGAGCCAGCACGGTATCACCGGAGATCCCCACGCGACTCTGCGCGAAGCCGTTGCGCTCGATCCGAAGAGCGCACCGGCCTATGCGGCGCTGGGCGAGTTGCTCGAAGCGCGCGGCCGCTTCGGCGAAGCGGAAAAGGCACTGCGCCGCGCTATCGCCCTCGATCCGAAGCTCGCATCCGCCCACATCGCGCTCGGCAATGCCCTGCAATCACTCGGCCGCTATCAGGAGATGGAAGCCGCTTATCGCCGAGCGCTCGACATCGACCCGAGTCTGCGCCACCTGCGCGAAAGCATGCTCTCGCTGCCGCTGTTGCAAATGCTTTACGACAGCGCAGCGACGCCGGCACAAATTCTCGCCAAGCACCGTGAATGGGGCGATCGCCTCATCGGCGCGGCGGCCCGAACACAACGCGCCGCGGCCGCTTTCGTCAACTCCCGCGAACGGGAACGGCGCTTGCGTGTCGCTTATCTCTCGCCCGATTTCCGCTATCACGCGGTTAGCTTCTTTTTCGAGCCGCTGCTGACGCATCACGACCCGCGAACGATCGAAGCCTATTGCTACGCCGAGCTCGAGCGGCCGGATTTCGTTACCGCAGCATTGCAGCAAGTCGGCGGCATCTGGCGCAACACCCACGGCATCGACGATGCCGCACTGCGCGCGCAGCTCCGCGCCGACCAGATCGACATCGCGATCGACCTCGCCGGCCATACCGGCCACAGCCGGCTCAGCGCTTTCGCGATCAAGCCGGCGCCGGTTACGGCGACCTGGCTGGGCTACGCGGCGACGACCGGGCTCGCGACGATCGATTGGCGCATCACCGACGCACACGCCGACCCGCCGGGACAGGAGGCATACCACAGCGAGAAGCTGCTGCGGCTGCCCGACAGCTTCCTCTGCTATCACTTCTATGGCGCATCCATACCGCCGCTGACGCCGCCGCCGGCCTTGGCACGCGATACGATCACTTTCGGCTCTTTCAATAATCCTTTGAAGCTCTCTCCTCCGGCGATCGCCGCTTGGGCGCGGATTCTCGGTGCCGTGCCGCGCTCGCGGCTGATGATGAAATCGCTGCTCTTCGCCGAGCCTCTATGCCGGCGAAATTTTCTCGAGCGTTTCGCCGCGCAGGGCATCGCCGCCGAGCGCCTGGCGTTATGCGCACCACAGCCCGACATCATGGATCACCTCAATTCTTACGGCGAGATCGACATCGCCCTCGATCCTTTTCCCTACAATGGGACAACCACGACTTGCGAAGCGATGTGGATGGGCGTGCCGATGATCAGTCTCACCGGCGATCATCATGCCGCCCGTGTCGGCTTCGATCTGCTTAGCCAAGTCGGCCTGGCGGACTTTGCCGCGGCCGATGTCGAAAGCTATGTCGCCAAAGCGGCGGCCTTGGCATCCGACCTGCCCCAACTGACGCGGCTGCGGCAAGAGCTTCGCGAGCGCATGCAGAATTCGCCGCTCTGCGACGCACCGCGTTTCACCCGCGCTTTCGAGGCGGGATTGCGCCAAATATGGCGGGAGTGGTGCGACTCAGCCGGATAACGATCGCGTGAGGTCCTGCCCGCGGGCAAAGTCGCGGGATTGATCGCGCCCGAGCAATTCCCACGTCATTTCGCAGGTCTCATAGGAGGAGCGTGGGATCGGGCGTTTAGGAGAACGTGTCGATGATCCGTACCACCATCTTCGCAATGATCTGTGTTGTGCTTCTCGCCGGCTGCGCCGACAGCAGCGCCCAGAACGCGGTTTGCGCGCAACAAGCGCAAGAAAATCTGCACTGGGGCTACTATCCCGGCTATGGCTGCGGTCCCGTTCCACCGGCTCAAACCAAATTTTCCTAAATTGGGACTTCCCAGCGGCGTACGGGTAATCCGTGCGTTTCCCTTGCTCGCACGCGCGTGCAATAGTGGCGCGATGGGATCCGAAGCGCGGTATCAAGCGCCGCTGAACTCTCGCTCGACAAGCCGCGCGAACGCCGCAATTGCGTGCGGCCGGGGCCACGCCTAATCGGGGCGCGCATGAGCGAGATGACGCAGAGGATCGATGCCCTCATGGCCGAGGGGGTGCGCTGCCAGCAAGCGGAGAATTTCGACGGCGCCGAGCGCGCCTATCGCGCCGTGCTGCGGCTCGATCCGACGCATCCGCAAGCCTTGGCACTGCTCGGCATGATCGCGGGCATGTTCGGCAATTTCCAAGTCGCGATCGACTATTTCCTGCGAGCCCTGCAACGCGACCCCGACAATGCCGACATCTATCACAATCTCGGCGAGACCTATCGTTTTCTCGAGGATCCCGGCAAGGCGTTACCCTGTTTCGAGAAGGCCGTTCAATTGCGGCCCGAGCTCCACATGGCTTATCGCAGTGCCGCCGACACGGCATTGGCGGCAAGCCGGAACGCACAGAAGGCCGAACACGAGCAAGAGTTGAAGCGGATCGCGTTGCAGTATCTGCGGGTTCTCGGGAAGAAGTTGCAAGACGCCAAGCATCCCGAGGCGTTGCCGGTGCTGCGCGAAGCCATCGAACTCGGCCCGCGCGATATCGAGACCTTGATGGCTTTCGGTATTTGCCTAGCCGGTCACGGCATGCCCAGCGAAGCAGCCGATATTTTCCGCCGCGCCGTCGATGTCGATCCGAACCACGCAAATGCGTTTTGCGAACTCGGGAACGCGCTCTATTCGCTGCGGCGCTGGGCCGAGGCGAGAGAGGCGTTCCTCAGCGCGTTGCGGATCGCGCCCGATCACAAGGTTGCCCGTAGCAATCTCGTCACCTGCGATCTCATGCATTACCTTTACGAGGATGAGTGGACGCCGACGGAGGTTTTCACGCGCCATTGTCGTTGGGGGGATGAGGTCACCGCCGAGGTCGCGCCGATGGCGGCGGCCGAAACCGCGCCTTTCGCCAACACACGCGATCCGGATCGACGTTTGCGCGTCGGCTTTGTTTCCGCCGATTTCAAGGACCACCCGGTTGCGCGATTCCTTGCCCCCCTCCTCGCGCATTACGATCGCAGCGCGCTCGAACTTTATTGCTATGCCGAGCGCGAGCGCACCGACGCATACACCGAGGTGCTGCAGAATACCGGCGGCACCTGGCGAATGAGGAGCCGCAACGACTCCGATGCCGCGCTGCGCGAGCAGCTGCGGCGCGACGTCATCGATATCGTGATTGACCTGTCGGGCCAGACCGGCGGCACACACTTGCGCGCCCTCGCCATACGGTCGACTCCCTTGGCCGCGAGCTGGCTCGGTTATCCGGCCACGACCGGCCTGCCGACGATCGATTGGCGGATCACGGACGCGCTCGCCGATCCGGCCGGTTATGAACGCCATCACGTCGAGAAATTGCTGCGTCTGCCCGGCGGCTTCCTGTGCTATGAGCCGCGCGTGGACGCACCCGCTGTCGGGCCGCTGCCCGCGCAAACGCGCGGCACCGTCACCTTCGGCTCGTTCAATAACATCATGAAAGTGACGCCGGCGACAGTGCGGTGCTGGACGGGCATCCTCGCCGCGGTACCCGGCTCGCGCTTGGTGCTCAAGGCGGGAAGTTTCGCCGATCCGCCATTGCGGGCAGCCTATCTGCAGCAATTCATCGACGCGGGTGTCGAGGCGCAGCGCCTGGATTTGCGCTCGCACCTCCTCGAGACTGGAGAGCATCTCGCCGCCTATAACGAGATCGATATCGGCCTCGATCCACTCGTCTATAACGGCACCACCACGACCTGCGAGGCGTTTTGGATGGGCGTGCCGGTGGTCACCCTGATCGGCGACCGTCACGCCGCGCGCGTCGGGTACGATCTGTTGAGCCGGATTGGTCTCAGCGAGCTCGCGGCGAAGGATGCGGATTCCTATATCGCGATCACGGCCGCACTCGCGACCGACTTACCGCGGCTGGCCCAAATCCGGCGCGAGCTACGCCAGCGCACGCAGCGCTCAACGCTCTGCGATGCGGCGAATTTCGCTAAAGAATTCGAAGCCGGTTTGCGCGGCATCTGGCGCGAATGGTGCGCGCAGCCCGCGCGCTGAGACGCCCCGCCGCGCCCTCAGGTCTCAGCCCACATTCGCAGTAGATTGTGATAGACGTTCAGCATCTGCATGGCGGCCGGGCTGCCGGGTAGCGCGCGATTGACCTCGCTGCGCGCGCGGTCGATATCGACGAGCAGCGCACGTTTGGCATCGTCGCGCACCATGCTCTGGATCCAAAAAAAAGACGAGACCCGCGCGCCGCGCGTCACCGGCATCACCCGGTGGAGGCTCGACGCGGGATAAAGAACCATATCGCCGGGAGGCAGCTTCACGCGCTGCGCGCCGAACACGTCCTCGACCACGAGTTCGCCGCCGTCATAGGCATCGGGCGCGGTGAGGAACAGCGTCGCGGCGAGGTCGCCGCGCACAGGACCCGGCGCGCCCGGCACGGTGATGAGTGCGTTGTCATTATGCGTGCCATAGGTCTCACCGCCCTGATAGCGATTGAAAAAAGGCGGACAGACGCGCAGCGGCAAGGCGAGCGCCATGAAGAGCGGGTTGCCGGCTAGCGCGCCGAGAATCGCCTCGCCGACCTGCCGGGCCGCGGGATGCGTGAGCGGCACCTCCTGGTTGTTCTTGACACGCTCGGCCATGAAGCCTGCGCTCCCGCGGCCGTCGACCCATTCCGCGCGATCGAGCAGCTTGCGGCATTCGGCCACCTGTTCAGGTTTTAGAACCGCCGGGATGTGGTAGAGCATTCAGGATACTCCCGTGACAACGATTGCGAGATTCGCGCAATGCACAGCTAGTTGATTTGGTTTAGCGCCATTCGCGATTACAATAAGGGAAAAGCGGAGTATCCGGCCATGACATACCGACTGTTTTTACTTGGTCTCACTTGCTGCACCCTATTAGGCTGCCAAGGAGACTTCGGACGCGGGCCGCAGATCAACAGCGGCAGCTACGACTGGACCGACCAGGTGCGTGACGCGCGGGGCTTCCCGCTGCCCGGTTGGGGCGACATCATCCAAGGCGGCGGCGGCAGTTCCGGCAACATGCAGTAAGCGAACCCCATTCTTTTCGGCACGGAAAGGCCCGCAACACAGCGTGTTCCGGGCCTTTTATTTATCTCAATATAACCAAATTAGATTAATTGGACTAACTAAAATAGAGACCGGCGCTAATCGTTATTCTTATATAATCGTTATATAGAAATAATACATATTTCCGATCAACTTAACAATACTGTTGCAAGACAGACACAGCACTCACGTAATTAATCGTGGTACATAGATAATACTTGCCCTTCCGACAGGGAACGGGCGACCCTCGCCGCAGCGAAAAGCGTCCTTTTCGCCTCCGCGGACAAATATGACTGGGGGTCTCAATCAATGAACACA
>DASXCX010000224.1:0-3313 GCA_036490955.1 Allostellaceae bacterium
CGAGGTTGCGGTCGATGACGAGCAGGCGGCAGCGATAGATTTCTTCTTCAATGACGATATCGCCATCGCGGCCGGTGAAACGGCCCCAGTGGCGTTGTAATTTTGCGAACCCCGTCGGCTCGATGAAGAGACCATTGGCGAGCGCGAGATAGTCGTAACCCGTTGTTCCGGAGACCGGCCAACTCTGGGGCAGTTTCTCGCTTCCGGCCAGGATCTTCTCGACGAGGATATAGGGTCGCAGGCGCTTGCCGCCGGCATCGCGCGGGACGATCGCCGCCGCAAAGGCGTTGAGGCGCCGGCAATAGCGCTGCGGATCGGCGAGCCCATCGATATGATCGATGCGGAGCCCCTGCAAGATTCCATCCGCGAGCAGTCGGCCAAGAAATTCGTGGGTGTCGCGGAAAACAACGATCCGGCCCATGCGCATGCCCGCGAGTTCCGGAATATCGAAGAAACGGCGGTAATTGACCTCGTCGGATGCGGTGCGCCAATGCGCCAACCGGAAGCTTTGCCGCTGCAGCAATTCGTGCAATCGCGTCCAACTCGGAAAATCGCCTTTGACGCCGTGCCAGGCGCCCACGGCTTTCTCGATCTCGCGCTTCATGGCGGGATCGCGTGCCGCGGTCGCGAGGGCATCTTTTGCCGTATTGGCGACCTCCCGCTGATAACGTTGCGGAGCAGCGCTCAGGAATGCTTCCTGCAAAGCATCGAGCGCGCGCGATAGCGGCAGTGCATGGGCAAGAGTGCCGAGCACCGGGGCATAGTCGCGCGGACTCAATGGCAAGCGGTGGTCGGCATACCAGAAATCGAAAGTGCCGGTTGCGGCGCTGAAACGCAGCTCGATCTCACCATCGGTCAGCGCCGCGCCGTAGCTCTTGCCCAGGATCGGTACCAGCAGCTTGCCGGCGAGATCGCGGCGCGGGGGCGACCAGTCGATATCGAAATAATCGGCATGGGGTGATGCTTGACCCCATTCGAGAACATCAAGCCACCAAGCGTTGTCGGCATGACCGATACCCATGTGGTTAGGGACGAAATCGAGAATCAGACCGAGGCCGTTCTCGGCAAGACTCGAGCAAAATCGCGCGAAACTCGCCTCGTCGCCGAGCTCGGGGTTGATGCGGTTGTAATCGACGATGTCGTAGCCATGCGTGCTGCCGGCGCGCGCTTTGAGGAAAGGCGAGCAATAGACATGGCTGATGCCCAAGCGCGCAAGATAGGGGAGAAGTGCCGTTGCCTGGGCAAACGTAAATTCGCGGTGGAGCTGCAGCCGGTAGGTGGCGAGGGGTGTATCGAAGGGCGAGCGGCGGATCATGTTTGGCCGCGCGGGCGTTCCTTGCGGACGGCGCCGAGAATCACCTCGGTACTGGTCGCGGCGAAGATCTCGTCGAGGTTGCGCGAAAGCTTGTGCCGCCAATTCGGCAGGCGCTCGTCGGTTCCTGGGACGTTCGGCTGTTCGCGCTCGAGTGCCAGGTCTTCCATTTGGACGATCATCAGGGCGCAGGGCGTGCGGGCGAGGAAGCCGTACGCAGCGGCGACAACCCCGACGTTATCCTCTCCGGTCGGAAAGCCTGCCGCCTCTATCGCTTGGCGCAAGCGTTGCCGCTCATGCTGGCGCTCTTGAAGGGCTTGGTGATAGCGTGCGTCGTCCTGATAGATACCGAGCCGTTTGCGGATCTCGATATCGACGCCCTCGATGAAGCCGAGGAGCGGCGGTAGGTCATGGGTGGCGACCGAGACCAGCGCGTTGCGCGGATATTCCTCAGGCGCGAGGAAGCGGTCGCCGTCGCGCGCGAAGATCAGCAGCCGGCACGAGAGGATGTTGTGGCTCGCCAGTAGCCCGGGAAAATCCGCCGGCACGGTGCCGAGATCCTCGCCGATGATGAGACAATTGTTCGCGCGGCTTTCTTCGGCGAGCATGTTGCAGAGGCTCTCCGCCGGCTGGCGAAGATAGACGCCATCGATCGGCTTGCCGCCGGAAGGAACCAGGAAGAGACGATAAAAGCCGAGCACATGATCGATACGCAACGCCGAGGAATGGCGCATCAAAGAGCGCAGGATGCGGCGCAGGACGCGGTAGGATACGTGCCTGAGCGCATAAGGATCGAAGACCGCCAAGCCCCAATCCTGGCCGGCTTCGTTCCAGGCGTCTGGCGGCGCGCCGATATGGAAGCCAGGCACGATATTGGCCTGTTCGCTCCAGCCTTCGGTGCTCTCGGGACCGGCACCCACGGCGATGTCGAGATAGAGTCCGATCGCCATGCCGGCGTCGCGCGCGGCGGCAGCGCAAGCGTTGAGTTGCGCGTCGGCTTCCCATTGCAGGAATTCGTGATAGGCGACGGCGAGCGGATCGGATTTCGCGAATTCATGTGCCGCGGTCCCGCTGGAGTCGCGAAATTCCTGCGGCCAGCTCATCCAGTTGTCACCGAAACCGGGCTGGCAAGAAAGCGCCTGATAGATCGCAAAGCGCCGCAAAGTCTCACCGCGTTCCTTGGCGAAACGGGCGAAGGCTCGGACGACCGGATGGTCCGGCTCGCGCGCGCAGAGCGCCGCGAAATCCGTGAAGATAAGGCGAAATACCTCGCGCTTGATCAGCGCCACGGCTTCATAGTCGACCAGCGCCGCGTCGCGCAGCGCCTGCAGTCGCTGCTGGAATGCCGCCTCGGCAATATGCGCGCGTGCCTTTGGCGATATCGCAAAAGTTTGCGTCGTCTCCGGGTCGATGTAGAGGACGTTGAGGAATTCGCGGCTCGACGGAGAATAGGGGCTGTAGCGCCGCGGCTCGGCTGCGAAGAGTGCATGCAGCGGATTGACGCCAACGAAATCAGCGCCTTGCAGAGCCGCGAGCTGCACGAGCTGCTTCAGGTCGCTGAAATCACCGATTCCCCAGTTGCGCGGCGAGCGTATACCGTAAAGCTGGACCGCGACGCCCCAGATGCGGCTTTGGCGCGCCATCCAGTCCGGCTCGAAGCAACGGCTAGGCTCGATGTGTGCCGCGGGCGCCGCCTCGAGCGCGCTGCGCTGGAGTGCGTCCTCGAGGTGCCGGATCGTGCTCTCGGGCACGTCGCGATGATGGCCCCAAGCATCTTGATAGGCGCGGATGATCTCGATGTCGTCACTCATCGCCCAGCCTATACGTCGATCGACCACAGAACGGCCCAGGGCGGAAGCAAAGCGTCTTGCGGCGCGGTGCCCCAAATCAATCGCCCGCGCGGTTTCGCGATCGGGCGTCCCCATGTCGCCGCTAAATTTGCGATCAACATGAGATGGCTACCGTCGGGAAGATCCCACTCGACCGATAAGCTGCGGCCTT
>DASXCX010000225.1:0-3344 GCA_036490955.1 Allostellaceae bacterium
TCTTTCGCCTGATTGAGGGTCTCTGCGACAATGAAGGCCACCGGATCGCCGACATAACGTACGCGATCCTTGACCAGGAGCGGTTGCGGGCAGACGAACATCGGCTGGCCATCGCTGCGCTTGCGTGGCGCGAACGGCCGCGTGGTGCCGAGGCCGCGCTTCGCGATGTCCTCGCCGATCAGGACGGCGAGGACGCCGGGCGCGGCTTTCGCTTGGCTTGTGTCGAGCGCGGCGATTTTCGCGTGGGCATGCGGCGAGCGTAAGACATAGCCCTGGGCCTCGCCGGGCAGCTTCATATCCGAGACATACCGGCCCTTGCCCCGGAGGAGACGCTCGTCCTCCTCGCGCACGACATGCTGACCGATCTTCTGAACCGCCATACCCGCCCCTTACCGCCGTTGGCGGGCCGATTTTACGGCTGGCGCGGGGTACACGCCAGCCGCATTCCCCTTAGGTTTTGCTGATGCGCTCGGCCTCGGCGCGCACACGCACGGCGGTATCGCTCGCCTCGCGGACGATGCGCGCGACGTCGATGCCGACCAGCTTGCCGCCGCTCTTCAGGATGCGGCCGTCGATCATCACCGTGTCGACATTCGAGGGATTGGTCGACTGCACGACCATGTGAACCGGGTCGGTGAACGGTGCCATGTTGAGGTCGGTCGTGCGGATGAGAAGGATGTCCGCCCGCTTGCCCGGCGTCAGCGTGCCGACGCGGTCGAGGATGCCCAAGGCCCGCGCACCGCCGATCGTTGCAAACTCGATCGCTTTGCGCGCCGGCATGGCGAACTCGCTCTGCGCCTCGCCGTCGGCGAGGTTGAGGACCGCCTTCATGACCGCGAACATATCGCAATTCCCGCTCAGCACTGTCGTATCGATCGACAGGCTCAGCGGCACGCCGGCTTTGGTGTACGTGCCGACCGGCGTTACGCCAAAGCCAGTGCGGAGCTCGGTGAAGGGGCTGATGCTCACCTCGGTCTTGGTCTTGGCGAGAGCCTCGGTGTCTTCGTCGAGAGTGTTGGTGTCGTGTACCAGGATCACGTCGGGGCCGAGCAGCCCGGCCTCGTTCAGATGCTTGATCGCTGCCCGTTCTTTCACGGCCGCCATCGTGGTGCCGACATGGGTCGAGATGCGCAGCCCCATCTTGCGCGCCGCATCCCATTCCATCTTGGTGATGTCCATGTTGTTGCTCTCGGGGCCGCGCGAGCAGACGCCGAGTGTCAACAGGCCTTCGCTGTCCTTGATCCAACGGTCGTTGACGCGCGGCAGGTCGGCGACGTTGACCGGCTGGTCCTTGATGCGGATGCCGGCATAGCCGTAACCGAAGAGCGCGCGATGTCCCATTGCACGATGCACCGCGAGCTCGGCATCGGCATAGGCGGGCGACATGATATTGTGCGACCAGTTGTGAACGGTGGTGAGGCCGTTGTTGATGGCCTCGGCGAGAGCGAGCCGCACACCGCGCGCGTTGTCTTCGGGCTTGAAGATCGAGCCGACGACCTTGGCGAAGGTGAAATAGCCCATCTTGGGATCGTCTCCGGCGGTGTTGCGCGCCGCCGTCCCCCACATATGCCAATGCGTGTCGATGAGGCCGGGCATCGCGATCATCGTCTTGCCGTCGATGATTTTGGCGCCGGGTGCTTTGAGCGCCTTGCCGACTGCGACAATGGCGCCGTTCTTCACGTGGATGTCGCCGCCGTCGATGTCCCCCAGTTTGTCATCCATCGTCAGCACAAAGGCGCCGCGAATGAGATATTCGCCCCGGCTGGGCAGATGCGCGTACGCGGCCGAGGATTGTGCCCCTGACGCGGCCGGGCGCAGGATGGCCGCCGCGCCGATCGCGGCCGCGCCGCGCAGCACGTCGCGCCGGCGCGTGCCTTTGCTTGCTTGGTGTGAAATCGATTGAGCCATCTTTCCCTCCCCTGATGAAATCCTGGCGCCAATCTATCGGCTTTTCCCCGAGGGCGGAATCCTCATAAACTCGCGCGAGACAGGTGCGGAGGAGAAGAAGCCGTGGAGCGCAAACCGTCGCCGCCTTTCGATCGCAACTACCGCAAGCCGAAATTGAAGCTGCCGCTGGGTGCATGCGACACGCATTTCCATTTTCTCGGGCCGCAATCGCAATTCCCGTTCGTGCCCAATCACGTCTTTGGCCATCTCGATTTCGAGGATGCGACGATCGAGGATTGGCTGATCATGCAAGAAGCGATGGGCCTGTCGGGCGGCCTCCTCACGATGTCGATGATGTACGGCCACAATTACGAGCTGGCGTTGCACGCTCTCGCGCGCTTTCCCGACCGGCTGCGCGCGGTGATCGCCCCGTGGTCCGGCATCACCGACCGCGAGCTCGAGATTTTGAGCAAGGCCGGCGTGGTCGGCGCGCGTTTCGCCTGGCGCTTCGGGCCCGACCTCGATACGCGCATGGTGCATCGCATCCACGAGCATGGCTGGGCGGCAAATTATCTCGTCCACGACGATACGTGGAACGAGAAGATCCTCGCTTCGCCCGGACGCTTCGTGCTGGAGCATCTCGGCTATCTCAAGACCGAGAAGGGGCTCGAAAGTCCCGAGATGAAATTTCTGCTGAAATGCCTCGATACCGGCCGTTGCTGGCTGAAGCTCAACCCGCGTTTCTCGTCGGACGAGAAATATCCCTTCGCCGACACCAACCCGGTCGTTCACAAGCTGGTCGCACATGCGCCGAACCGGCTGGTCTGGGGCTCGGATTGGCCGCATCCGCAATATTTCAAGCCGATGCCGAACGACGGCGATCTCGTCGACATCATGCTCGCCTGGGTGCCGGACGAGAAAATCCGAAACATGATCTTCGCCGATAATGCCGCTGAGCTTTGCGGATTCCCGAAACTGAGCGCGTAAATTTAAGGCGCGATCATCTTCGCGGCGTCGGGGCTTGATTTGATCAGGCCCTGATGCTTTGCGAGGTCGATGAAGAACTGCACCTGCTCGGGATGGACCGTCACTTGCAGGTCGGGCATCGGCGTCGCTGCCACCACCGCTTCCGGCTGCTTGGTGTATTTGACGATGGCGGCGCGCGTTTCGGCGTCGTGGCTGTAGATGTAGTCGATCGCCTCTTGCAGCGATTGGCGGAAGGCGGCGACCGACTGCTTGTGACACTCGGTCCAATCGCGCATCGAGGCATAGACCGAGGTCAGCGTGTTCTTCGGCAGGCTCTCATCGGGATTGCCGACGACATAGCCGATCTGCTCGAGCTTGCCATAATAAGGATCGATCGCGCTGACGCCGTCGACAATGTTGGCGTTGAGCGCATCATACATCTGCTGGAAGCCGATCTCGGCGAAGTTGACCTTGTTGTAATCGACGCCCTC
>DASXCX010000226.1:0-18438 GCA_036490955.1 Allostellaceae bacterium
CCGGTGTGGTTGAGCTCCTCGCGCTTGAGATAGATCTTGGCGCCGCCGCAATGATCGGTGAGACGCTGCGCGAGGTAAAGCGGCGACGGGCGGCCGACGTAATGCTCGAAATAATACGCCATCGCCTTGGCGAATTCCGGATCGCGCCGGGCGGCGTCGTAGGCGCGTTCGACATCGAGCACCAAGGGCATCAAGGTCTCGGCGACGTAACGGCCGCCGAAGATGCCAAAAAGCCCGCGCTCGTCGGGTCCCGCGCGAAAGGTATTGGGCGAGGCCATGTGCTTGGTTTTAGAGGGAAATTAGCGGCGATACAAATCGGTGGATAAGTACGGCGGTCGCGGCTGATCCCTTCTATTTGGGTCGATGGCTTCTAGCGCGCGCGATCGCGCTTTGCTCTGATCGTCGCCGCTCTGTTCCGCGTCTCGAATCCCCTGGACAGGCCGTCTGAATCCGGTAACGCTTTGGAGAATCGTCGATAATTTCGAACACTGGGAGCCAAATGCCGTCGTCCGTCGACAAGAGTCCGCGACGGGAGGATCGCATCGAAGCTGCAGACGAAATACGGCTCGGTGCTTTCCGCTATTTTCCCGATCAATCGCTGTTGTTGAAGGACGGCAAGCGGGTTCGGATCGGCAGTCGCGCTCTTTCCTTGCTGAAGCTTCTCGCTGCGAATCTCGGCCATTTCGTTACCAACGACAAACTGATCGCCGCCGCGTGGCCGAATACCCGCGTCGAGGAAACCAATCTTCGCGTGCAGATGACTGCGCTCCGGCGGTCGCTCAACGATGACAGCGGCGTCTTGACGATCACGAACGCACCGGGTCGCGGCTACGCCCTCACCGTTGCCGCAAGCGGATTGGCGAGCCGCGATCGGACGGCGGCGGTGCCTTTCGACGAGCAAACGACGGTTGAGGGCTTGCCGACGCAGCTCACTTCGCTCGTCGGCCGGGAAGACGCCGTCGCGACCGTCGTAAACCGCTTGTCCACGCAACGCTTCGTATCCGTGGTGGGACCGGGCGGCATCGGCAAGACGAGGGTGGTGATCGAGGCTTGTACGCGATTGGTCGAGGAAGGCAATCCGCGGATCTGTTTCGTCGATCTCGCTCCTCTGTCGTCCGGCGAGTTCGTCGCCAGTGCCGTCGCCACGACCTTGCAGGTCGGTGACGAGGCCAAGATCGCGCCGATGGAAAAGATCGTCCAGGCATTGCGGCAAAACCCGAGCCTGCTGGTGCTCGACAATTGCGAGCACGTTCTCGATGCGGCGGCGGAGCTCGCCGAGGGATTGCTCCGTGCCGTGCCGCATCTCCGCATTCTCGCCACCAGTCGAGAGCCTCTGCTGGTCGACGGCGAGGTGACCGTGCGCCTCGCGGGGCTGAGCGGCCCCGAAGACGATAAAGGTCTGACGCTCAGGGACGCGCTCGCTTTTCCTGCCGTTCAGCTCTTCGCCGAGCGCGCGGCGGCCGGGGTCGATAAGCTGGCGTTCAGCGACGCGGACGCGCCCGCGCTTGCCGAGATATGCCGGCGTCTCGACGGCATTCCGCTGGCGATCGAATTGGCGGCGGCGAGCGTCGCTTCGCTCGGGGTTCAAGGCGTTGCCGCCCTCGTGCGCGACAAATTCGTCGCGTTGTCGGCGGGACGCCGGACGGCACCGCCACGCCAGCGCACCATGCGGGCCACGCTGGAGTGGAGTTACGACAAGCTCTCTCGCGACGAGCAAATGCTGCTCGTTCGCTTGTCGGTATTCCGCTCGATATTCTCGCTGGCCGGCGCGCAAGCGGTCAATCCGCTGCCGCCGGAAATCACGATCCAACTCCTCTCCAGCCTTGTCGCAAAATCGCTGGTCGTTGTCGATCAGCAGCGGGCCGTCACGCGTTTCAGGCTCCTCGAGATCACCCGCACCTTCGCCGAGGAGAAACTTCAGGCATCGGAAGACAGCGCCGAGATACGCCGGCGCCACGCGGCGTATCTTGTAGCGCTGTTCGCCGCCGAGCAGAGCGGGGTCCAAACCGATCCGTCGATGGATCGCCGCGAGGAATTCCGTTCGCGGGTCGATGACGTCCGTTCGGCGATCGCTTGGTGCCTGTCGCCGCAGGGCGACTGCCAGTTGGGCGTCCGCCTCATGATCGATTCTGCGCCGATGTGGCTGAGCCTCTCCATTCTCGCCGAACATGTCTCGATCGTTGACGGTGCGACGGGCCGGCTTTGGGAAGATCCGCGCATGGACGCCAAGGATACGATCTGGCTCGCGCCCAGCCTGCACCTCGCCCAATATCAGGTCGCGGGGGTCTCGGCCTCGATGGCTCCGATGCTGTTGAAGGCTTTGCAGGTCGCGGAAGAGCTCGGCGATTATCCTTGTCAGCTCAGCTGCCTTTGGGGGTTGGTGGGCGAGCGGCTGACCGAGGCGCTCTATAAAGAAAGTCTCGACTTTGCGCTGCGTTTCGCGGCGTTGGCGCCCCGAGTCGCCGACCCGATGCATCCTGCGATGGGGCATCGGATCGTCGGACTTTGCATGTGGCGGAATGGCGATCTGATCGGAGCACGGCGTCATGCCGAGATCGCACTCGTCCCGGTCGAGACGAAGCCGGACTCGCCCGACAATCGGACGCTCATCTATTCGCAAAGCGTCGCGGCCCGCGCCGGCCTATCGAACCTGTTGTGGCTTACGGGCCTTGCGGATCAGGCCGTCGCGCAGGCGGCCGACGCCGTCGCGATTGGCCTCGAACACGACGTGCTCGGCCTTTGCTACGGCTTGGCGCAAACGATCGTGCCGCTTGCCTTCTGGATCGGCGATTTCGATCTGGCCCGTACCTACACGATGCTGCTGATCGACCTCGCGAACGATAGCGGTCTCGGCTTCTGGCTGCATTGGGGACGAACCTATGAATGCGCGCTGCACCGGATCAGCGGAACGCATCCGCGCAGCGGGGATTTCATCGACGCGAACGCAGCCTCGTTGGGGAGGCTGCAAAGACACATCCTCGCGACGATCCTCGACGACGTGCCCGGATTGGTCCAAGACATCGAAGTTCCGCAAACGCATTGGTGCGCGGCGGAGTTGTTGCGGATCGCGGCGCTCGCTGTGTCGAAGAAGCGGGGAGCGCCCGCCGCCCAACACCTGCTCAAAGAGGCGCTGAGCATTGCTCAGCGTCAGGGTGCGGTCGCGTGGGAGCTGAGGGCGGCGACCACATCGGCGGAGCTCTACCTGGCGGAAGGGCAGCCGCAGATGGCTCGGGAGCTGCTTGCCCCGGTGATCAAGCGAGCGACCGAAGGCTTTGAAACCGGCGATTTCCGTCGCGCCACCGACCTTATGACGAGACTCTGATACGGCGCGATACGTGCCTTCGTTATTTGCTGAAGGCCTGGGCGATCTGCCCGACCAGTTTTGCCCAAGGCATGTCGAGAGCGTCGTAGACCGCACCGGCCTCCGGCCGGGCATTGTCCCGCAGAATCTCGACCATCAGCGTCGCATAGTCGGAGACGATGACACCGGCCTGCAGCATCCTGAGCAACCCGGTCTGCCGCTTCGTCTCGCTGAACGTGCCGCACGCATCGACGGCGACATAGGATTCATAGCCTTTACCGATCGCGGCAATCGCGGGGAAGGTGGCACATACCTCCAGCGAAACGCCGGCGAAGATCAATTTTTTCCGTTCCGTCGCGGCGATTGCCTGCGCGACGGGCGGATCGTCGAAGGCGTTCACCGACGAGCGATCGATGATGGGAATGCCGCGGAGGGCGTCGACAAGCTCGGGGAAAGTCGGTCCCCACATGCTGTCGCGTCCCGTCGTGGTTGCGACAATCGGGAGCTTCAGCGCCAAAGCGGA
Source organism: Allostellaceae bacterium (assembly GCA_036490955.1). Classification (GTDB taxonomy): domain Bacteria; phylum Pseudomonadota; class Alphaproteobacteria; order ATCC43930; family CGMCC-115725; genus CAIKMD01. The sequence goes on from DASXCX010000226.1 coordinate 3,825, forward strand.
TTTGGCCAGCGCAACGACATTGTGTTTGAGCTCGCCGGTTTCGTAGTCGCGAACGCGGGTCATCAGGCCGATTTGGTGATCGACCAGCACGAGCGCCGTGTTTTCCGCCGTCATGGGCTGATAGGGGTGCGTCGACATGCGGTTCTCCCAAGTTCGATTCGCAAAAGCCGCGCTTCGCAGCTAGGGCCGCGCAGAAGCGGGGATGGGCAGCTGCACCAGATTGAGCGTCGTCAATGCTTCATTGGTCGACCGCAGGAGGTGGCCACCGGTCGCCAAAGGTCCGAGATCGAGGGGCGCAAATCCAAGGCCAAAAATCAGCGCTGCGACCCGGCGTTTGGCCCGCGCATGATTGCCCGAATAGAAAATCACGCGCCGGCCCACAGTCTCTTCCGGATGGCGCGCGAGCAGTTCCGCGGGCAAACAGTTGAAGGCCATCACGATGTGCGCGCCGGGGGCGAGCTGGACAATTCGCTCGCTCGGCGAGCAGTCGGCCTCGGGGAACGCCGCCGTGTGGCGGGTGCAAAAAGGATTGGTGGCATCGATGACGATGCGCCCTTCCCAATCGGGCACGCGTTCCAACATCTCGGGCACGCGCGCCCACGGCAAGGCCAGGATAACGATCTCCGGCGCTACAGCTTCTTCCAGAGTCGCCGCTCGGACAGAGGGGCCGAGCGATTGGGCGATCTTGTCGAGAGTCGCCGGTGCGCGACTGTTGCAGATCGCGCAGCGAATGCTGCAGCGGCCGAGGTGAGCGGCAATCGCTTTCCCGAGCGCTCCGGCGCCGACGATCCCGATATTCTCTTCTTGCGATCTTGTCATGCCGTCAGCACGCTCAACCCGCACTGCGCAGCCGAGTGCCGCTGTTGCTGATGCTCCATTCGAATCGGTAACAGGCGCGACTTCATCAAACGAGTAAAACAGCGTTAATCTGTGCTAACGGCCGCGTTTTACGAAGTCTCATACTGTTTAACTGGCAGCACGTCTGACCGGCGTGCATCTTCCTTGTGCAATCCCGGAATTCGTTCGCCGCCGACGTGGCCGATTCCAGAGCAAAGAGACAGGGATACCGAATGAGTCCGTTCCGTAAGACCGTTGTGACGATGGCCGCCGGGGCGGTGATGCTGGGAGGCGTCGTCGCGGCGGCTGCCGCCAGCCCCACCGGCGTCAAGAACGTGGTTCTCGTCCATGGCGGTTTCGTTGACGGTTCGGGCTGGGCGGGCGTCTACCAGATCTTGAAGCGCGACGGATACACGGTCACCGTCGTGCAGAATCCGACCACAACGTTGGCCGACGATGTCGCGGTCACGAAGCGAGCCATCGCGGCGGCCTCCGGCGAGGTCATTCTGGTCGGTCATTCCTACGGCGGCGTCGTTGTGTCGGAAGCCGGCACCGATCCGAAAGTCGCGGGCGTCGTCTATATCACCGCCTTCGCGCCCGATGCGGGCGAGTCGGTCTCGAGCCTGATCGCCAATCCGCCGCCAGGCGCGCCAGTGCCGCCGATCCTTCCGCCGGCGGACGGCTTCCTATTTCTGGACAAGGCGAAGTTTGCCGCGTCTTTCGCAGCGGACGTACGCCCCGATCTGGCGTCCTTCATGGCGGACTCACAGGTGCCTTGGGGCGTCGAGGCTTTGGGCGGCAAGGTCACCGCGCCGGCCTGGAAGGTCAAGCCGGTTTGGTATCTCGTCGCGACCAGCGACAAGATGATCCCGCCGGATGCTCAGCGCTTCATGGCGAAGCGCGCCCATGCGACGGTGGTCGAGGCAAAAGGCAGCCACGCAGTCTACGTGTCGCACCCTCAAGTCGTCGCGAAGCTGATCGAGACCGCGGCAACGGGTGCGACCAGGTCACTCGCAAATAGGGAAGGCAAACAAGGAACAAAATGAGGACTTGACCCAGCTAGCCGCCGGCGCCAAGCCTCATCTATACTGAATTGGTTACGTCTGCCGCTTGTCCCGCCGGCATGCGTGGGGGTTAGGGACTGAGATCTAATGGAGGTAAGCATGGGACGGAACGTACTGACGCAGGTTGGGTCATGCCTCGTCATCGCCGCGGGACTGTTGGCTCCCGCAGTGGGTTATGCGCAAAGCGACCTCAGCCCGGCCAAGTCGAATTGCGACAGCAAGACAGGCTGCGCAAATTACTCGACCGGCAACGTCACAAGCCAAAACCCGATGCAGCAGACCAACTCGAATTCACCCTATGATCAGGGCGGCACCAGTCCGGCCCAGTCGAATTGCGACAGCAAGACGGGCTGCGCGAGCTACTCGACCGGCGACCAGACGAAGACCAATCCGGCCAACGCGCCAAAGCCGTCGAAATAAAGTTCTAGTGCGTTTCAAGCGTCCCGCAAGGAAGGGCGTCGTCGTTCGATCGCTGGATAAGATGAGGGCTCCGTGAACGCGGCATGGAATAGTGTCCTGATCGGGTTTCCGGTCCTCCTCATCCACTTGGCGTTGACGACGGGTCTCCTCCTTGCGGGTCTTGGTCTCTATCTACGTTTCGCGAATTGCCGCGAACTTGAGTTGTTGCGCGCGGGGAATATGGCCGCGGCGATCGCTTTTGGCGGTCAGATGCTGTCGCTGGCAATTCCGCTCTGTGCGATGCTGGCGAGTAGCGTCAATGTCCCCGACATCCTTCTTTGGGGCTGCATCACGGTCCTTCTGCAGTTCGTGGCGATTTATTGCATGCGCCGGGTCGTGCCCGATATTCGTCAACGCGTGATCGCCGGTGAAGCAGCGCCGGCGCTGCTCTATGCCTGCGGACAAGTGGTGACGGGCCTTCTCACGGCCGCCGCCCTGTCCGGCTGACAAAGCGCTTCGCGATGAAGGGCGCGGATCGAGTGGCGTTCTGCGGCGCCCTCCTTATGGCCGTGGCGAGTGGCTCGAGCTTCTATGTCGATCGGATTTCTCATAAGACGGTCGGGCGCGGCCACGCGCTGTCGGAGATGATCCCGCACTCGATGGTGCCCAGCGCGGACCTGCCGCTGGTCGATATCACCACCGAAAAAATCCCAAAAGGCCTGACCGAACGAGGCACCTCTTTCTATCTCGGCAACGATCTGTGGATGTCGGCGCGGCATGTCCTCAATGACGAGTGCGCGAACATCATCATGATCGTCGACGGCAAGAACGTCGCTGCCCAGCTCAAATATGTCGATGACAATGCCGATCTCGCCGTCGTCCGGGCAGAAGTTCCCGAGGTCCCGGCGCTGCCCATCGAGACTGGGGAGACGCAAGAGGATGATGCCGCCTATGCGTTTGGCTTCCCGCAAGGCATCCTAGGGGGGACGGCGGGCACCTATCTCGGCCGCACCAAGCTGAAACTCGGCGGGTTCTTGAGCGGTTCCGCGCCGGTGCTCGCCTGGTCGGAGACCAACCGCTACCCGAACGAGTTGGATTCGATCGCCGGGATCAGCGGCGGTCCGGTTATCAACGAGAAGGGCAATGTGGTCGGCGTGATCGTTGCCGCGTCCGTGCGCCGCGGCCGGGACTTCACGGTTGCACCGGAAATCATGCTGAGCGCCAAGCGCCGATTTGGCGACGCGCAAGGTCCTCAACCCGTGCCGGTTCGCGACCTCGTAACCCCGCCCGTCGCACTCGCCAAGTCGGCCGATGCGATGAAGAACAGCAATCGTATCGTCGAGACCTATTGCATCCCCCCCTAAGCGGGGTTTGCACCACAGCACCTATGTCCGCCAGGACGGTGCGGCCTCGACCGCTTCGGTCAGGTTTTGCGCGCGGGAGAGCGGCCGATAGCATCCAGTGCCGCGGCCCGGTCGGAGCCGCGCGGCTGTCACGCCGAGCCGTGCGTGGCCCTATCCGCCGCGGGCACGCGTTTCACCTCATGAGCCTGCAATTTCGGTAGCACGTCGCGGCCGAAGCGGCGAATCTGCTCCATATAGAGTTCGTGCGGCATGGCGCCGACATTGATGTTGAGCAGCACCGAATTCGCGCCGGCGGCATCGGCCGTCGCGATCATGCGCTCGGCAACCTCGTTGGCGGGGCCGAAATTGAGCTTGCCGTCGGCAACGCGCTTATCCATGTCGGCGCGCGTCATGTTGCGGATCTTACCGCGATCCATCTGCGCCGCGCCGCGATTCTCCGGCCGAACGTAATCGTAAGACGACGTGCTGACATAACCCGGCCCGCTCGAGCGATCTTCGCCCTTTTCCGAGATGCTGCCGTGATGCCACAGCGTTTGCGTGAAATAGAGATAGTAAGGGCTGTATTCCTCGACCGCCGCTTCCTTGCTTGCGGCGACATAGGCGTCGCTTAAGAGGCATAGGTGATCGGGGGTGATGCGGTGGCCGTTCGCGGCGAGCGATCTCGCGAAATAACCGACGATATCTTCCGTCAGTCCGGGCGTGATATCGGGCAACACGGCGCTGAGATTGCGCTGCCCTGCCCATTCGATGGTTTCCTTGCTGCCGGTGAACGGCACCCAAATCGGCGGATGCGGCTGCTGGTAAGGCCGCGGCCAGATCGCGATGTCCTTGAAGGACCAGAATTTGCCTTGATGCGAAAAGACGTCCTGCGTCCAGGCCTTGATGATGATGTCATAGGCTTCTTCGAAGCGGGCGCGCGATTCAGGCATCGGCACGCCGTAAACGCCGTATTCGCGCGGCACGCCGCGCGCGAAGCCCGACATGATCCGGCCACGCGACAGCAAATCGGCCATCGCGAGCTCCTCCGCGATGCGCAGCGGATTGTGCAGCGGCAGCAAATTGCCGAGCATCAGGAATTTCAGCTTTTTGGTCCGTTGCGCCGCCGCCGCCGCCATCATATTCGGCGAATTCATCAGGCCGTGCGGGGTGGTGTGATGCTCGTTCAGCCCGACGCCGTCATAGCCCAACCGATCCATCTCTTCCCAAGCTTCGAGATGCTGCTCGTAGCTCCGCGCCGCGACCTCGGGATCGAAATGGTTGCCTGGGAGCGGATAGGGCAGGTACCGATTGGCCTTGGCCTCTTCGAAATGATGGTCGTAGGCCAGCAAATCGAAAATATAAACTTTCATCTCGTTGCCTTTTTGCGCCGCGCGCCGGTTGGAAAGTGTCGCGGCCGATCAAGCCGTCATGCCGCCATCGACCATCAAGGTCGTGCCGTTGGTGTAGATGCTCAGATCGGAAGCGAGGTAGAGGACCGATCGCGCCACCTCCGCCGCATCGACATGGCGGCCGAGCGGCACGAGCTCGTTGAGCATTTGCGTCGCATTGCGGCCGATCACCTTGCTCAAATCGTTCTCGACATCGAGTTGGAATTGATTGTCGATCGGACCGGGATGCAAGGTGTTGACGCGGATACCGCGCCGTCCGACCTCTTTCGCGAGACAGCGCATCAAGCCAACCTGGGCGTGCTTTGCCGTGATATAGGCATAGCCGCCGGGCATGCCGCGAACGCCGACGACGCTCGAGGTGATGATGAAGCTGCCGCCGTCGCTCATCTTGGGCAACCCGTATTTTGCCGCCAGGAACGCGCCTTTGACGTGAACCGCCCAAACTGCGTCGAAATTGTCCTCGGGAAATTCGGCGATCGGCTTATGCGCGCCGTGATTGCCGGCATTGCTGAAGATGACGTCGATGCGTTGCCACTTCGCCAGCGTCGCATCGATGTACTTCTGCACCTGCGCCGCTTGCGACACATCGCCCGCGATGTAGGCGACGCGGTCGCCGCCGATTTCCGCGGCGGCTTTCTTGAGGCTGGTATCGTCGAGATCGACCAGCATCACCGCCGCACCCTCTTTATGCAGCAGCTTGGCGCTGGCGAGGCCAAGACTGCCGGCGCCGCCGGTCACGATGCAGATTTTGCCGTCCATCAAACCCATGTCTCGTCCCCCCTGTCGCGCGAGCGCGGCGCCCGGCCAGCCCTATGGCGTGTCGTTGTATAGATACAAATATAACGATGACGGCTCAACCGGCCGACTGAGAACTTTACGAGTGGGCGATGCGCGCGTCCGTTCGTCCGGATGCGGTCACAGCGCCGTTGCCCGCGCCAGGAAGGCGCGGATCTTGGCCGGATCCTTCTCGCCGGGCTTGCGCTCGACGCCGGAGGAGACATCGACCGCCTCGGCGCGCGAGATTTTGACCGCATCGGCGAGATTCTCGGGCGTGAGTCCGCCCGACAGCATCCAGGGCAGCGGCCAGTTCTTTTGACGCAGCAGTTCCCAATCGAAGGCGAGTGCGTTGCCGCCGGGCAGGGCATTCGTCATGTCCTTCGGCGGCTTGGCGTCGAACATCAGCCAATCGACGCTGCGCAGGAATTCCTTTGCGCTCTGCAGATCGAGCTCGCTTGCGACCTTGATTGCTTTCATCACCTTGATGCCGAAGCGGCGCTTGATCGCCGCCGCGCGATCGGGCGTCTCGCTGCCGTGGAGTTGGATCATGTCGAGCGGCATCTTAGACAGCACATTCTGGAGCAACGTATCGTCGGGATCGACGAAGACGCCGACGCGCGTGATGCTCGGCGGAACGCTTGCGATCAGCGTCGCCGCTTGCACGATGCCGAGGCTCCGGGGGCTCGGTGGATAGAAGACGAACCCGGTGAAGCGCGCGCCGCCGGCGACCGCCGCCTGCACCGCCTCTTCCGTCGTCAGGCCGCAAATCTTCGCCGCGATGCTCATGATATTTTTTCGGGAGGGATGTCGGCGAGGATCGCGCGAGCGGACGCGCCCGGATCGGGCGCTTCGGTGATCGGCCGGCCGATGACGAGGTAATCGGCACCGGCAGCGATCGCATCGCGCGGTGTCTGCACGCGTTTCTGGTCGCCAATGGCAGCGCCCGCCGGGCGTATGCCCGGCACCACCAGAAGAAAATCTTTGCGGCAGACATCGCGCAGCATCGCGACTTCCTGCGGCGAGCAGACCACGCCGTCGAGTCCGCTTCCTTGCGCCAAGAGCGCGAGGCGCTCGACCTGCGCTGCCGCCGGGGCGCTCTGGCCGACGGCGGCGAGGTCGTTGTCGTCGAGACTCGTCAGCACCGTGACGCCGACGATCTTGGTGCGGGCGCGCCCTCGCGCTTCGACCGCCGCGCGCATCATCGCCGCGCCGCCGCCGCAGTGGATGGTGAGCAGCAGCGGATCGAGCGCGAGCGCGCTTTTGACCGCGCCTGCCACCGTGTTCGGAATGTCGTGCAGCTTCAAATCGAGGAACACGTTCTTCTGTCCCGCCGCGGCTTGGCGGATGCCGGCGGGACCGTGCGCGGCGAAGAATTCGAGGCCGAGCTTCACGCCGCCGACCGCGCCTTGGGTCGCCGCGATGAGCGCTTGCGCGCGCGGCAACTCGCTGGTGTCGATGGCGCAGAGGATGGGGTTGCGGTTCATGCTGCCTCAGCCGTTGACGCTATTGTCGAGCGCGACCTGCGCCCCGGTCAAATCCTCGAGCGCATGGCCGACCGATTTGAACAGCGTGATCTGATTGTGGAAACGACGGCCGGCGCGGTCGCCGCGCGTCAGCTCGAAGAGATCGCCGGTGATGTCGAACGACGTGATGACGCCGCTTGCCAGCGGCTGAACGATATCGCCGGCCTGCTGCTCGGCGGCTTCGCGCACATCGACGAAGATGCGCGCGCGCATCATTACCTCGTCATCGGCCTCGCGCATTTGCGGCGTGCGCCCGCCGACGAGATCGACATGCACGCCTTCCGGCAGCCACGCGCCTTTGAGGATCGGCGCGCGTGCCGAGGTGGCGCAGCAAACTATATCCGCGCCGCGCACGGCTTTCTCGAGATCCTCGGCCGGAGCGACTTTGAGGTTGCGCCGCGTCATGCGCTGCGCGAGGCGCGCGGCCTTACTGTGATCGCGGCCCCAGACCAGCACATTATGGATCGGCCGCACGCTGGCATGCGCGGCGATCAAATGCGCGGCGAGCGCGCCCGTGCCGATCATCAGCATGCGCTCGCTCTCGGCGCGGGCAAGATAGGTCGCGGCGAGGGCAGAGGCGGCGGCGGTGCGCCGCACCGTCAGCGCAGGCCCGTCGACCATCGCGAGGATCTCGCCGGTCGTGCCGTCGCCAAGGACGTAGCATCCGCCGCGCACGTGCTGGCCGCGTCCGGCATTGCCGGGGAAATTCGTGGTCAGGCGCACGCCGAAATTCTTGCCCGGCAGCCAGGCCGGCAACACGATGAGCGAGGCCGTGGGCTCGCCCGGGACGGCGAGCGTATGGAGGTCCGCGGGCGGCGATGCGAAGTCGGTTTTGCGGAAGGCTTGCCGCAAAGCCTCTACCAGCGGCGGAAATTCGAGCGCCGCCACCGTCGCATCATAGCCAAGAACGCGCATCAGGCCCCGTACCCGGCTCGTCCCTTGAGGTCAAGGGCGGCGCGCGGTCACGGGAAACACCTCAAGGACGCGTCAATTCGCGCGCGGCCTCCTTGGGCGGCGATTGCGCGGCGAGCTCGTGCTCCAGCTCCTCGATGCGCTTGGCCTTCAAGCGCGCCTCGCGCCGCCAACGATGTCCGTTCATCCAAGCGATGAGCTCGCCTAGAAGAAAGCCCGCCAGCAGGGTCAGCAGCACGACGAGATAAAGGCCGGCACTGGCCTCGATCGGCAGTGGCCACAGGCTGACCGTAACGATCTGGCGATTGTCGACGGCAAAGATGATCAGGGCCAGCGCGACCAGCCCGAGCAGAACCCAACGAAATGTTCGCAAGGCGCGGCGCTTTCGATCCGCGATCAACCCGCGCCGTTATTGAGACGGGCGCGCATCTCTTTGCCGGTCTTGAAGAAAGGAATGTGCTTCTCGGCGACTTTGACGCTGTCGCCGGTGCGCGGGTTGCGGCCCTGCCGCGCCTCGCGGCGCTTCACCGAGAAGGCGCCGAAGCCGCGCAGCTCGACCCGATCGCCGCGCGACAGAGCGTTGGAGATTTCATCGAAAATCGTGGTGACGATGCGCTCGACGTCGCGCTGATAGAGATGCGGGTTGCGCTCAGCCAGATGTTGGATCAGCTCGGATTTCGTCATGGCCCCGCCCATTCCCGCCTTTGTTGGGAGGAAGCCTGCCAAACCAATGACTTGGCGTCAAGGTTGGCGTCGGCCGGGCGGCACACTTACCGCGCGGTGTGGCCTTCCGGCCACCCGCGACGGCAAGCATGCGCTGTCTTACTTCTCGACCTTTTCGTCCTTCTCGCGTCGGCTCAAGGCCGCGCCGAGGATGTCGCCGAGCGAGGCGCCGCTATCGGACGAGCCGTATTCGGCCATCGCCTCTTTCTCTTCGTCGAGCTCCTTCGCCTTGATCGACAGCGACGCCTTGCGGGTGGCGCGGTCGAACTGGGTGATCTTGGCATCGACCTTCTCGCCGATGGCGAAACGGTCGGGCCGCTGCTCGGCGCGATCGCGCGACAGCTCGGACTTGCGGATGAAGCCGGGGAAGCCGCCGGCCATCTCCACCTCGACGCCGCTATCGGTAGTGCCGGTGACCGTGCAGGTCACGACATCGCCCTTCTTGATCTGGGATGCGCCGCTCTCGAGCGGGTCGGCCTGGAGCTGCTTGATGCCGAGGCTGATACGCTCTTTCTCGGCGTCGATGTCGAGAACACGCACCTTGACCATGTCGCCCTTATGGTAGTCGGCGATCGCCTGCTCGCCCGGCTTCTTCCAATCGAGGTCGGAGAGATGGACCATGCCGTCGATATCGCCCGGCAGGCCGACGAACAGACCGAATTCGGTGATGTTCTTGATCTCGCCTTCGAGCTCGTTGCCGGGCGGATATTTGTCGAGGAACGCCTCCCACGGATTCGCCATCGTCTGCTTGAGGCCGAGGCTGATGCGGCGCTTCGCCGGATCGACGTCCAGCACCTGAACTTCGACTTCCTGGCTCGTCGAGACGATCTTGCCGGGATGGACGTTCTTCTTGGTCCAACTCATTTCTGAGACGTGGACCAGGCCTTCGACGCCCGGCTCCAGCTCGACGAACGCGCCGTAATCGGTGATGTTCGTGACGCGGCCCTTGAAGCGCGCATTGGCCGGATATTTGAGCTCGACGCCTTCCCACGGATCGGCCTCGAGTTGCTTCATGCCGAGCGAGATGCGCTGCGTTTCGGCATTGAAGCGGATGACCTGCACCTTCACGCTCTGGCCGATATGCAGCGCTTCGGACGGGTGATTGATGCGGCGCCACGCAATGTCGGTGACGTGCAGCAGACCGTCGACGCCGCCCAAGTCGACGAACGCGCCGTAATCGGTGATGTTCTTGACGACGCCGGTGAGGATCTGGCCTTCCTTCAGCGAGGCGACCAGCTCCGAGCGCGCTTCGGCGCGGCTCTCTTCGAGCACGGCACGGCGCGAGACGACGATATTGCCGCGCGAGCGATCCATCTTGAGGATCTGGAAGGGTTGCTGCGTGCCGAGCAGCGGCGTGATATCGCGCACCGGGCGGATATCGACTTGACTGCCGGGCAGGAACGCGACGGCGCCGGAAAGATCGACGGTGAAGCCGCCTTTGACGCGGCCGAAGATCACGCCCGTGACGCGCTCATTCGCCTGGAAGCTCTTCTCCAGCAAGGTCCATGCTTCTTCGCGGCGCGCTTTTTCGCGCGACAGCTGCGCCTCGCCATTCTTGTCTTCCATCCGTTCGAGATAGACCTCGACGGTGTCGCCTGCCTTGATCTCCGGTTGCCGGCCCGGCGCGGAGAATTCGCGCAGCGCGACGCGGCCTTCCGATTTCAATCCGACATCGATCAGCACGGTGTCGTTTTCGATGGCCAGCACTCGGCCTTTGACGACGGTTCCTTCCAAGCCGCTCGCGGTGCCGAGCGATTCATTGAGCAGCGCGGCGAAGCTTTCCTTGCTCGACGCGGTTTGTGTTGCGACAGCCATCCGATCTCCAGAGCCCCTCATTTCGTCATGGCGACCGCAGGGGTGAGCGGAGCACCGTGAGCCGCCGGCTTGCGCGGGCGCGGCGGCATGAACCCGTGTTCCTGCAAGCCGAGCGAAAGGGTGCCTAAAGAATCGGGCTAACCCTTGAGCTTCCGGGCGATGAGGTCGGCGGCCTTGGCGAAGGCGGCGTCGGCATCGAGCGCCGTGGTATCGAGTTCGATTGCGTCGCCGGCAGGCCGAAGTGGCGCCGTCTGGCGCTCCCGGTCGCGGGCGTCGCGTTGCTCGATATCCTGCAGGACGCGCTCGTATATAGTCCCGACTCCGGCGGCCTGCAACTCTTTGAAACGCCTCGCGGCTCGGGCTTCCGCGCTGGCCGTGACGAAAAGCTTAACGGTCGCATCCGGGCAAACCACGGTGCCGATATCTCTGCCGTCGAGCAGGGTGCCGGCAAAGCCGGCCGGCGGGTGGTGGGCAAAATGGCGCTGAAAAGCTAGCAGTGCCGCGCGCACGCCCGGAATAGCCGCAACGACCGAGGCCGCCTCGGAGACGCGATCTTCCCTTAATCGGGGTGTTTCGAGGTCGGCGGGTTGTACGGACTCGGCGGCGGCTTCGGCCGCGGCCGGATCGGCCGGGTCGGCGCCGCGATCGAAGACTTTCAGCGCCACCGCCCGGTAAAGCCCGCCGGTGTCGAGGAAGGCGAGGTTGAAATGCCGGGCGAGGCGGCGGCCCAGCGTTCCCTTGCCCGCGGCTGCCGGCCCGTCGATGGCGATGATGATCATGCGCCCGGCTTCATCGGCGGCGCCTTCATGCCGCGGCGATCGAGCCGCCAAGACGGTTCACCAGCCCAACAAAGTCGGGGAAGCTGGTGGCGATGGTGGCGCCGTCATCGATCGCCACCGGCTTCTCTGCCGCCATGCCAAGCATGAGGAAGGACATCGCGATGCGATGGTCCAAGGCCGAGGCGACCGCCGCGCCGCCGCGCACTTTGCCGCCTTTGCCTTCGACGATCAGCGTGTCGCCCTCGATCGCGACGGTGACGCCGCAATCGCTCAGCCCTTTGGCGATGGCGGAGAGGCGATCGCTTTCCTTGACGCGCAATTCGGCGAGGCCGTGCATCACCGTGCGGCCCTTCGCAAACGCCGCCGCGACGGCGAGGATCGGATACTCGTCGATCATGCTGGGCGCGCGCTCGGCCGGTACGGTCACGGCTGTCAGCGCGCCGGCGCGAACAACGATATCGGCAACCGGCTCGCCGCCTTCGATGCGGCGCCTGGCGAAAGTGATGTCCGCGCCCATTTCAGCGAGGGTTTCGAAGAGTCCAGCGCGCAGCGGGTTGATACCGACGCCTTCGATCGTGATCTCGGATTGCGGCAACAGCAACGCGGCGACGGCGGGAAACGCCGCCGAAGATGGATCGCCGGGAATGACGATGTCGCCGGCCTTGAGCTCGGGCTGACCGGTGACGGTGATGCGCCGGCCGCCTTCGTTGGTCGGCGTCGATGTCACGGCTGCACCGAAATGCCTGAGCAGATTCTCGGTGTGATCGCGCGACGCCAGCGGCTCGATCACCGTGGTTTCGCCCGGCGCGGAGAGGCCGGCAAGCAGGATCGCCGATTTCACCTGCGCCGAAGCGACCGGCGAGGCATAGGTGATCGGCAGCGGCGTCGTGGCGCCGGTCAGCGCGAGCGGCAGGCGGCCGCCTTCGCGCGCGACGACTTTCGCGCCCATGCGCGACAGCGGCTCGGTGACCCGCGCCATCGGCCGGCGGCGCAGCGAGGCATCGCCGGTGAAAAAAGCCGTGATGTCGTGGCCCGCGACGGCGCCCATCACCAGCCTTGCGCCGGTGCCGGAATTGCCCATATCGAGCAGCGTGTCGGGTTCCCTGAGGCCGCCGATGCCGGCGCCGCTGACCAGCCATTCGCCATCGGCTTGGCGCGTGACGCCGGCGCCGAGGGCGCGCATCGCGCCGGCGGTGGCGAGCACGTCCTCGCCTTCCAAAAGGCCGGTGACGCGCGTCCGGCCGATGGCGAGGCCGCCAAGGATCAGCGCGCGATGCGACAAGGATTTGTCGCCTGGGACGCGGCAAGTGCCGCTGAGGCGGCCAGCCGTGCCGGAGGTCAGAGGCGCGGCGCCAATCGACGATAGGGTGGGCGATGACATGATTGACGAATGTTTACCAAAACGCGGCGTCGCGGCAATGGGGCTGCAGCCGAAGTGAGGCAGGTCTCGTTCTGCCGGAAATATAATTTTTGACAGCGGGCTCGCGCCGTGGCAAACGGCGCTCCGCTGCCGACCGGCGAGATGCGCAGTCCTGGCCTAGGAGGCAAAGGTGGCTAAAGCAGAGTGGGGAATGAAGCGTCTGTGCCCGAACTGTGGCACGCGCTATTACGACATGCGGCGCGATCCGATCGTTTGTCCGCATTGCGGCTCGCCTTTCGATCCCGAGGCGTTGCTGAAGACGCGGCGGACACGCGCCGCGGCGCCGGTGCCTGAGCCGGTGGCCGATGAGGAGATCGAGCCGGATCTCGGCGCGGAAGAGGTGGCCGAGCCGGCAGAAGCCGACGCCGCCTTGCCGGAAGATGCCGAGGCCGAGACCGAGGAAGAAGAGGCCGAGGAGGCCGAGGAGGAGGAAGAGGAAGAAGTTCTCGAAGATGCCTCCGAGCTCGGCGAAGACGAAGACGATATGGCCGAGGTGATCGAGAACGTCGACGAGGATGAAGAATAGGCCCTTATCGAAGGGCGCGGGGTCATAGCTCAGATGGGAGAGCGCTACAATGGCATTGTAGAGGTCCGGGGTTCGATTCCCCGTGGCTCCACCAAATAGGAAGAGCCCGGCTCGCATGAGCCGGGCTCTTTTCATTGCGGCTCATCATTGAGCACGTCGCTTCATTCGTCATGGCCGGCCTTGCACCGGACAAGCCGGGCCGCGACGCCGACAAGAACGTCGCGAGCGCCCGGGCGCTCTCTACTGAATGATCAGCTTCGCGGCCGGCGGCGGTTGTTGCTGCAGCAGCTTCAGCTGATTAAGCGTCGCGATCCAGAAATCGAAATCGGCGGGGTTGAGCTCGAGCTCGAGCTGGTCCGGCTGGCTCGCCGCGCCGATATATTTCTTTTGAATCTCCTTGGCCTCGTCATTGTGCTCGTGCTGGAAGACCATCGCGTCCTGCAGCGAGACGCGGAACGCTTTGAGCGCGTCGCGATGCGCTTCTGCCCAGGGGCGGCTCGATGCATACATCGAGGCGAGGATATGCGGCTTGGTTTCGCTGAAGATATCGACCGATTTTTGTCCGGCGCCGGCCTCGATGATGCGCGTGCGCAGCGGCTCCAATTCGAAAGCGGCATCGATCTGGCCCGCTTTCATGAGATCGCCCATCTGCGTGAACGGCGTCTCGACCAGGGTCACCTGGTTGAGCGCGACGCCGTGATCGAGCAGCCATTTCTTGAGGACCAGATCGATCGCGCTGTTGATGCCGGGCCGCGCGATCTTCTTACTTTCGCCGCCCGGCATCGTAATTTCCAGGTTTTCGGGGTCATAGCTCAGCTGGGAGAGCGCTACAATGGCATTGTAGAGGTCCGGGGTTCGATTCCCCGTGGCTCCACCAAATAGGAAAGAGCCCGGCTCATGCGAGCCGGGCTCTTTTGTTTTATCGCGTTGCAGGATTGCCGAGTGCCCTTCGACGACGCTTCGCTCCGCTCAGGGTGAGGCGATCGTTGTAAGGTTTCTCCCAACGGAAGATGCCGCGCACTCCCTATCCTCACCCTGAGCGAAGTCGAAGGGCTCGTGGTGCGCGTGCAAGACGTGGATGGCCGGG
>DASXCX010000227.1:0-18363 GCA_036490955.1 Allostellaceae bacterium
GCCGCTTTCTGCCGCTCGTCGTACCGCGTCGATTTCTCAAAATCGAGTAGGTCCTTGTAGTCGGCTTCGATCAGCCCCTGCTTGGCCGATTTGATCGAGCGCTGATTGCCGCAATATTCGCACTTCACCGAACGCGAGACATAGACGCGGCACAGCTCTTTGATCGCGTGGTCCATAACGCCGTTGCGGAAAACGGCTTCCCACGTATCGGCGAAGGACCAAAAAGTGGCCGGCACATGCGCGCGGATGGCTTGGCTTTCGGGTCGCGGCGTGCCTTCGCGGCGGCACCGATCCAACTCCGCCAGCATCCTCTGATCGGTCATCGTCGTCGGATCGACGTAGCTGATCCGTTGCTCGGCCATGTTGCCTCCCTGCTGCTCGTGGGCTTGCAGCATTCTGCGGCGCTTGTTGCCCCGAGGCAACCACGGGGCGAGCTCCTCACGGGCAAATGAGAACGCCCGGACTAGAAGTCCGGGCGTTCTCAACGACTGGCTTATTGTCGGCTTGTCGGCGATCAGCGATCGAGGAAGCCCGCCAAGCGGCGATCCGGGCCGCGCTGGCTGAGTTTCTTCAGCGCTTTCGCCTCGATCTGGCGAATGCGCTCGCGCGTCACTTGATATTTCTTGCCCACCTCTTCGAGCGTGTGCTCGGCCGCCTGGCCCACGCCGAAGCGCAAGCGCAGAACGTCGGCTTCGCGCGGCGTCAGACGGGCGAGCGCCTCTTCGGTCGCTTCGCGGAGCTCGGCCGCTGCCGCCGCTTCGAGCGGCACCACTGCCTGCTGATCCTCGAGGAAGTCGCCGATCGTGGCGTCACCATCCTCGCCGACTGGCTGATCCATGCTGACCGGATCGCGGACCAGCTCGAGCACCGTCCGCAGCTTTGCGACCGGCGTGCCCAGCCGCTCGGCAAGCTCGGGCTCCGTCGGCTCGCGGCGCAGCTCGCCAGCAAGACGACGCTGCGCGCGAAGTACGCGGCGAACTTCATCCGCCAGATGCGCCGGGATGCGGATCAGGTGACCCTGGTCGACCAACGCGCGCGAGCACGCCTGACGAATCCACCACGTGGCGTAGGTCGAGAATTTGTAGCCGCGGCGCCAGTCGAATTTCTCGACCGCGCGCATCAGGCCGATATTGCCTTCCTGCACCAGATCCATCAGCGGCAAGCCGCGATTGACATGGCGCCGCGCGATCCAGGTGACCAGCCGCAGATTGGCCGCGATCATCTGTTCCTTCGCGCGCTCCGCATCGCGAGCACCACGCTGCAGATCATTGGCACCGGCCCGGAATTGGTCGAGTTTCTGGCCCGACTGCTTCGCGATCGCCTCGATGTCTTCGGCGAGGAGATGCGCCTGCTCGCCGTGACGCGTAATGAACGCGCGCCACGCCGTGACCCGGCGGCGACGCGCCGCTTCGAGCCATAGTTTCGCGCCCTTCGCCTCGCGATAGGTATTGATGAAGTCGGCACGGGCAATGCCCGACTGGTCGGCGAGCCGTGCGAGCGTGCCCTCAAGCTCAAGCAGCTTGCGGCTCATCTCTTTGACCCTATGCGCGAGCTTGTCGATCTCGGCCGGCTGCACCACGATATTGCTCAGCGCCTTGGACAGCGCCTGCGGCCGGCCCTTGCCGGCGTTGATCGCGCGGGTGAACGCCGCCTTCACGTCAGGCATCAGCTCGGCTTCGATCTGGGCGATCACCGAGGACGAGCCGCTCTCATCGATCGGCGTTTCGGCGTCGCCGCGCAGGCGCCGCCGCGTCGAGGCCAGATCGACCACGTCGCGCAGCAACACGGTGTTCTTGTCCAGACCTTCGCGCCACGCCTTGATCGACCGGCGCAGCAATTCGCTGCGGCAGAGGGCGACCAGCATGGCCTCGCGTCCAGCCTCAATCCGCTGCGCAAGCTCGACTTCTTGCTCGCGGGTCAGCAGTTCCGCGACCGAAATTTCGCGCAAATAATGCTGCATCGCGTCGCCCGACGTCGCGTCGGTCGCGACATTGCCGGCCCGCGGCAGCTCCTCAACGGCGATATTGGTTTCCTCCGGGTTTCCCTCCGCCGTTTCAGCCGTCTGAGTCGGCTGTTCCACGGCTTCGGCGCCGGCGAAATTGGCCCGCATGGTCATCTACCCACAAAATAGCGACGTGATGGTTGAACCGGCCTGAATGGTCGGCCGCGCGCATCTTGGCACAATATTGGGGCCAATCGCACGCGTTTTAAGTGGCTATGCGATAGGCGAATTAAAACGTTTTTATATCAATTGTTTACATCCGATTTTCGGGCTTCTCTCACCGCCATGAAACGCTGGGTTGCGGAAAGTGCAAGGCGAGCGCGGGCGGCCGGAGACAACCCCTGATTGGCCGCGACGGGGGTTTCGACATCGATCACGACGTCCGCGGGCAGCGCATCCATCAGGGCGAAAAGCGGCAAATCCCCCTCGCCGGGATAGAGCCGGGCCCCCAGCGACTCCTGGCGCAGCGTCATCCCCGGCGGAAGCTTGGCCGGAGCGTCGCACAGCTGCAGGTAGGCAATGTGGCCAGGGGGTAACGCCGCGACCTCCGCCGGCGTGCCGCCGGCGCGGGCGAGATGCAGGGCATCGATCAGCAGCCCGAGATTTTCTGCCCGAGCTGCGCGAATCATGCGATGGGCTTTGGCGAGGGAATTGACGGCCGTGTAGGGCATCAATTCGAGCGCCAGATGCAAGCGATGATATCCGGCCGCCTCAGCCAGCCGCGCCAGATTGGCGGTCATTCGCCCCTCGTCGGGATCGTTCCCCACGGCCAGGAAATGGGTCGCGCCCAGCCGAGCCGCGACTTCCAGAGCCGGCAAAACGCCGTCCAGGCCGAATTCCGGCACCAGCCAAACCCCGGTCGCGCTGAAGAGGGTAACGCCCGTATTGGCCAGGGCGGCAGCAACCGCCGCGATCATGGGCCGATTGCCGATCACCGGCGCGACCGGCGCCGCCCCCGGGGCGCCGAGCACCCGTAGATCGGTCGAGGCGAATCCCGCTTCGTGCGCCGCCTCGATCAGGGCGGGCGGGTCGAGCTCGTTGATCGTCACCGGTGCGAGGGAAAGCCGATTCATGCGATCATCCTCATCAATGACAATGACAGCGCTTTTCCAGCAGCGCGGGAGGAGGAGTCAATCATGAAACGCAGCAGCGAGCGCTTCCTCACCACCCACACCGGCAGTCTGCCGCGCCCGGCCGATCTTGTCCGCATGATGTTCGCCAAGGAAGAGGGCGTGCCGGTCGAGCGGGACGCGCTGCAATCGCGCATCGCCACGGCGGTGGATGAGATCGTCGGCAGGCAGGTCGCGGCCGGTATCGATATCGTCAACGACGGCGAGATGAGCAAGCCATCCTATGCCACCTACATCAAGGATCGCTTGGCCGGCTTCGGCGGTACCAGCAACAGCTTCGTTTATCAAGATCTGGTCGATTTCCCCGAGCTGGCACGGCGGGTCTTCGGCGATCCGGGCCGCGCCCGCCGCAAGACGCCGGCTTGCAACGGTCCGATCATGGTGGCGGATCGCGGCGCGGTTGCAAACGATATCGCCAACCTTAAAACGGCATTGCAAAAAACCCCTGCCGCAGAGGGATTTCTAAGCGCCGCCTCGCCCGGCCTTATCTCGCTGTTTTTCCGCAACGACCACTATCCGAGCACCGAGACCTATCTCGAGGCGATTGCAGACGCGATGCGGCCCGAATACGAGGCCATCGTCGCAGCCGGGTTCGTCCTGCAGCTCGATTGTCCCGATCTCGCCATGGGACGCCACATCCAGCACGCCGATCTCAGCCTCGAGGATTTCCGCAAGGCAGCGCGGCTCCACGTCGAGGCGCTGAACCATGCCGTCGCGCGCATTCCGCCCGAGAGCATGCGCATGCATCTGTGCTGGGGCAACTACGAAGGTCCACATCATTGCGACGTGCCGATCAAGGCAATCATCGATGTCGTCTTCACGGCGCGGCCGAATGCGATTTCCTTCGAGGCGGCCAATCCACGCCATGCGCATGAGTGGCGGGTGTTCGAGAGCGTCAAGCTGCCCGAAGGCAAGCTGCTCATCCCGGGCGTCCTCGAATCGAAATCGAATTTCATCGAGCACCCCGAACTCGTCGCGGAGAGGATCGCCAATTATGCGCGTTTGGTCGGCCGCGAGAACGTCGTTGCCGGCACCGATTGTGGATACGGGACGTGGGTGGGTCAGGCTGCGGTCGATTCCGACGTGGTTTGGGCAAAACTCGCCGCGATGGCCGAAGGGGCCCGCCTCGCCAGTCGCACGTTCTGGCGCTAGCGCGGCTTACGCCCCGAAGCTAACTACTATTCGTCGTATCTTTGCCATTTCAATTAATGCGCCCTTAACGATGGCCTGCTCATTATTCCCGCCGAAATCGGAGTGGATTGGGGCGAAAAATGGGGCCATTAACGCGGTGTGCCCGTTTTCTCGGCGCGCGTTCGGGACAGTGGTTCATTCTCTATCTGTGCCTCTGCCAACTGCTCGCGGCCGGCGTTGGCTACGGCTTTTACGTCTCAAATCTGAGCTGGTTCAAAGAGCATAAGAGCGAAGAAAAGATCACCGCTCTCCAGCTCGTTGACGCTTTCGTCAACACCTATTCGGCCCAGCGCGCGAAGCTTTCCGCAAACGATGCGCCGGTGCCGGCAACCTTCCGGGCCGATGCCATTGGCGCGTTCAACCTGGCGCATGGCGACGACGGCATCTTCAATCTGCAAATGGTCGGTTTCCCCGGCCGCGAGATCAAGACGCCGCCGCTCGATGAGTCGATGGCGTCAACGATCAGCTCCTTTGCCGGATCGCCGACGCCGCAGCCGGTCTCGGAAGTGGTGACGATCAAAGGCGAGCCGGTTTTCCGCACCATCTATCCTTCCGTCGCCAACCAGCAGAGCTGCGTCGATTGCCACAATCAGCTTCAAGCCGGTAAAACCAGCTGGCACGTCGGCGACGTGATGGGCGCATTCGCCATCGACGTGCCGATGGCCGCCTTTTTGCGTAGCAATCTCATTGAGGCCGCCGGGCTTGGCGCCGCGCTCTTCCTGTGCATGGCGACGGCCGGACTGATCTTCGCGCTTTATCACTATCGCAAGAGCAAAGAGGCCGAAGCCGCCGGCCTATCGCTCGCCGAAAGCGAGGCACGCTTCCGCGATTTCGCCGAGGCGACATCGGATTGGTTCTGGGAGCAAGATGAGAATTTGCGCTTCATCCGCTTCTCGGGTGACGGCCGCTCCAGCGAGATCACGAGCAGCGCCGATATCGGCAAGACCCGCCATGAGACGGTCAAAGCCGGCGTCACGCCGGAGCAATGGGCCCAGCACGATGCCGATCTTGCTGGCCGCCGTCCGTTCCAGAATTTCCGCTTCGAGCGCACGCTGGCCAACGGCCGGGTCATCCATGTCAGTATCAGCGGGAAGCCGGTCTTCGATGTTAAAGGCCAATTCCGCGGCTATCGCGGCTCCGGACGCGATGTCACGAAGGAGATTGCCGTCGAGGTCGAGCTGGCGCGCCGTGTCGACGAGCGCACCGCCGAGCTCAAAGCCGCTCAGAGCGAGCTCGTCCGTAAAGAACGGCTTTCGGCGCTCGGCCAGCTCACCGCCACGATGGCGCATGAGCTGCGCAATCCGCTGAGCGCGATCCGCAACTCGCTCTTTGCCGCGAAAGAGACTGCCGCGAGCAAGGGCGTCGATCTCGAACGGCCGATCAGTCGCGTTGAGCGCAGCGTCGCGCGTTGCGACCGGATCATCAACGATCTTCTCGACTACACCCGCGTGAAAGAGCTGCATCTCACCGAGCTCGCACCCGATCCTTGGGTCGAAGAAGTGTTGAACGAGCAGCACTTGTCCGCCGGAATTGAGATGGAGCGCCATCTCGACGCCGATTGCATGATCGCCGTCGATCCTGAGCGCGTGCGCCGCGTGCTGATCAACCTCATCGACAACGCCGCCCAAGCGATGACGGAAAACGCGCAGCAACGCAAAATCACCGTCACGACCGCGCTCGTCGATGACGATCACTTCGAATTCGCCATCACCGACACCGGCGCCGGCATAGCGCCCGAAAATCTCTCGCGGGTGTTCGAGCCGCTTTTCAGCACCAAGAGCTTTGGCACCGGTCTCGGCCTGCCGATGGTGAAGCAGATCGTCGAGCAGCACGGCGGCACGATCTCGATCACGAGCGAGGTCGGTAAAGGCACGAAAGTCAGTGTGCGGCTGAAACAGCTCGCACGGGACAGCAAGGGGATTGCAGCATGACGGCACGGGTTCTGGTCATCGACGATGACCGCGATCACGCAGAAAGCATTGCCGACATCCTGTCGATGCGCGGACATCGCGTCGAAGCCGCGTTTTCCGGCGAGCAGGGTGTCGAGATCTTCCGCAAAGAGGATTTCGACATCGTCTTTATGGACGTGAAGCTGCCGGGCATGAACGGCGTCGAGACCTTCTTCGAATTCAAGAAGATCCGCCCCGATGCGCGCGTCATGATGATGACGGGTTTCAGTCTCGAGCAATTGATCACCCAAGCGCTCGAAAACGGCGCGCTGGGCGTGCTGCGCAAACCCTTCGCCATTCAAGACCTGTTGCACGTGCTCGATCAGATCAAGCCGCGCGGCATGATCCTGGTGGCGGATGACGATCCGGATTTCTCGGCCAGCCTCGAACCCATCCTTACCCAGCACGGCTATCGCGTCGTTACCGCCTCGACCGGCGCGGAGGCACTGGCGAAAGCGTCGGAAGACGGCGTCGATTGCCTCGTGCTCGATCTTTCCATGCCATTGCTGACGGGCATCGATGTCTATCGCAAGCTCAAGGCGCTTGGGAAAGAGCTGCCGACGATCTTCGTAACCGGCTTGCCGGGGGAGCGCGTCAACGCCGTAACGGAGCTGCATTCGGACAACGGCGTGCTGATGAAGCCCTTCGACCCGAGCGACCTGTTGCGCGCCATTGCGAACGCGACGGCCCCGGTCGGCGGCAAGGACGCCGCCTAAAGACACCATGGCCGAACCAGAGGCGAATGCGGCGCGGCAGCTCCTGATCGTCGACGACGACCAGGAGTTCGCCGAGTCGATTGCCGACATTCTGATCCCGGCCGGCTACGAACCGATCATCGCCGACCGGCCGGAGACGGCTGCGATCGCGCTGAAACGCTACAACCCGCCGATCGCGATCATCGACGTCCGGCTCGGCAGCTTATCCGGCGTCGAACTCCTGGCGAGGCTCAAAGCCGAGCGCCCCGATCTCATCGGCATCATGATGACCGCGCATGCGGACACGCAAACCGCGATCACCGCGCTGCGCCGCGGCGCCTACGATTATTTCGACAAGAGCTGCGATCCCGACGAGCTGCGCGCCGTCCTCGATCGCGCCTTCGAGCGCCACAATCTCGAAGTCGAGCGGCGCGCCGCATACGAGACGCTGCGCGTCGCCAAGGAAAGCGCCGAAGCCGCCAATCGCGCGAAATCGGAATTCCTCGCCAATATCAGCCATGAGCTGCGCACGCCGCTCAACGCCATCATCGGCTTCTCCGAGCTGATGATCAGCGGCGCGCATGGCACGGTGAACAATCCGACCTACGACGCTTATATCCACGACATCTTCGATGCCGGCACGGACCTCCTGAAGATCATCAACGAGATCCTCGACCTCTCGAAGGCGGAAGCGGGCCGGCTCGATCTGCTTGAAGAGACCGTCGACGTCGCAAGCGTCGTGCGCACCGTCGTGCGCCTGGTCAGCCCCAAGGCCGACGATGCCGGCCTGTCGCTCGAGACCCATTTACCCGACGTGCCGCCGCTGCTCTTTTGCGACCGGCTGAAGCTCAAGCAGATACTGCTCAATCTCCTTTCCAACGCCGTGAAGTTCACCCCTGTCGGCGGGACCATCTCGGCAAGGATCGAGGTCGACCCGGAACGTGGCTTCATCATCCAAGTGAAGGACACCGGCATCGGGATCGCCGAAGCCGATCTGCCGCGGGTGCTGCAGCCTTTTGTCCAGGTCGACAGCGCCTTGAGCCGCGCCCATAACGGCACTGGCCTTGGCTTGCCCCTTGTCGCGGTCATGACCGAGCTGCATGGCGGCAAACTCGAAATCGAGAGCGAGGTCGGGAAGGGCACCACCGCTCGCGCCTGTTTCCCGGCCGCGCGCATTGTCGGAATCGCCGACATCGTCCCAGCGGATCTGGCCGGCGCGCGCCCGCCGCCGCCGGCTGTCGAAGAGCCGGCGCGACGACACGCTTAAGAGGCCGCGCTCACCTCAATCGAGCGGCTCGACCTTCACCACCGCCGCATCGTGATTGCTGCCAGCCCAGAAGGTAACCGGGGTCGTCCGCTCGTCGACGAAGACGCGGCGAATATTGGTGTCGCGCGGCATCGGGTATTCGACGGCCGTGCCGCTCTTCGGATCGAGCCGCACGATCCGGTCGGTGGTCATGCCGCCGGTCCAGGCCTCGCCGTTCTTGTCGATGGTCACGTCGTACGGCGCGGTCCACGCCGTCGGCATCTCCCATTCCTGGAATGCGTCGGTCTTGGTGTCGAGCATCGCGACGCGATTGGCGCCGTATTCCGCGAACCAGAACCGGTCCTGCGCATCCATCTGGCCGCGCCGCGGCCGCGAATTGTCGGTCGGCGTCGTATAGAACGATGCCTTGCCGGTCTGCGCGTCGATACGACCGATCCAACGCCCGACGAAATCCGTGAAAAAGAGATTGTCGTGCGAGTCCGAGGCCAGGCCGTAGATCGCATGCGGGCGATGCGCCAGGGGTGAATCCGCCGGCAGATCCTTGTACGGCATGAAATGCTCGTACTGGCCGGTTTTCAGATCGAGCCGATAGATGTCGCCGTGGCCGACATTGTTGGTCCAGACCTTGCCCGAGACGTTGGATGCGGTCGTGACCATGTTGATCTGAGCCACGTCGTCGTTCGCTTCCTTGGGCAGCGGCCAGAACTGGAATTTGTCGGTCTTGCGATCGAATTTGGCGAGCGCGCCCTGAAACATCACGCCGAGCCAGAAATTGCCATCGTGATCGCGCTCGAGATCGAGCATGCCGACCGGATAGCCGGGCTTCAGCGTCTTCACCGGATATTCGGTGACCTTGCCGGTCTTGGGGTCGACGCTGCCGAACTGCATTTCGCCGAAATCCGAGTACCAGACGCGGCCATTGCCATCGAGCATCACGTCATGCGGCTCGACCGTCTTGCGCGGCAGGCCGTATTCGGTGATCACGACATGGGTGCCGCGACCGCTGACGCGCGGCAGGGTCTTCAGCTGATATTGCCATTGCGGGGTCGCGCTGAGATTGATACTGGCGAGATATTCCGCCTGGCGCCGGACGACATCGGGATTGGGCGTGTTCTCGGGCGCCCCGACGCGCTTCTGCGGCTTAATGGGCTGGCTGACCTGCGCGTAGTGGTTCATCCGATCGATGGTCTGAACCCACTCCTCCGCGGTATGGGTCGAGCGCGCGACGCGCTCCAGCGTGTGGCAGCCGACGCAGTTGATGAGCGTGCTCTTCTGCTGCTCGGTACCGGGGAAGCTCAAGATCCATTCGGCATTGGTGAGTTGGGCGGCAAGATCGCGCGCCGGCTTCAGCTTCAGATCGGCGACCGCGGTTTTCGCGCCGGCTTGCGCGGCGCCATCGCCATCGAGCTCATACCCAACAGCGCGGATCGAGAGGAAATAGCGGCCCGGAGCGAGCTTGCCGGCCGGGAAGTTGTAGCGGCCATCGGCTTGGGTGATGACGGAGACAGTAATAGTCGAATCGGGCCGACCGGCCGTCACGACGACGCCTTCGAGGGGTTTGCCGTCGGGCGCGGTCACGGCACCGGTGAGGGCGGGAGCGTGCGCGTTGGCGGGGGTATCGGCTGCCGGCGCCGGTCGCATAGCCAACACCAACGAAACGAAAGAGATCGATAGGACAGGGACTAGGCGCCAAACACGCATCGTGTTCTCCCCTATAGGTCGTCGCAGCCGATTTGCCCGCGATGTTGCGGAAAGCCTAGGTCTTGGCTTTTAAGCACGCAAGCGCATGCGGCGGCTACCCGCGACCCTTTGCGGTCGCCGCGCGATGTCTTTTCCTCGTCACAATCTTTGGCTAAACCCGCCTCACCGTCGCGTCGCCCATCAGCGTCCGTGCGGCTCTCAAGAAGCGATCTCTCTCGGGGTAGCGTGCGACGATGCAACAGCGCTGGGGCTTGCCGATCGTCGCGTGGCCGTCGCGCCTCAGGCCCAGCTATTGGGACGGCATCGCGCTGCCCCTAGTGCTCGGTGCCATTGTCCTGATCGCGTGGGCGAGCCGGCAGATGAGTGTACCCTACCATCCCGGCGAGACGCTGCCGATCTCGCTCGATCCGCGCGACCTCCCGCAATACGGCCTGCGCACGGTGCTGCGCATGGTCGCGGCGCTGATCGCCTCGTTGGTCTTCAGTCTCGCTTACGCGGCTATTGCGGCGAAGAGCAAGCGCGCCGAGAAGCTGTTGATCCCGATTCTCGATATATTGCAATCGGTGCCGATCCTCGGATTCCTCTCGATCACGGTTACCGGCTTCATCGCGCTCTTCCCGGGCAGCCTTCTCGGTTACGAATGCGCGGCGATCTTCGCGATTTTCACCTCGCAGGCCTGGAACATGACGTTCAGCCTGTATCAATCCTTCATCGCCGTGCCGCACGATCTGCGCGAAGCCGCGCGCATGTATCATCTCTCGCCGTGGCAGAGCTTCTGGCAGCTCGAAGTTCCTTTCGCGATGCCGCAGCTCATCTGGAACATGATGATGTCGGTCTCGGGCGGCTGGTTCTTCGTCGTCGCCTCGGAAGCAATCAGCGTCGCCGATCATCAGGTGCTGCTGCCCGGCATCGGCTCCTATATCTCCCTCGCCATCGATCAGCGCGATCTTGGCGCCGTGCTCTACGCCATTCTGGCGATGCTCGTGCTGATCCTGCTCTACGACCAGCTCTTGTTCCGGCCGCTACTCGCCTGGGCGCAGCGCTTCAAATTCGAGGAGCTCGGCGAGGACGAGGTCGAGCCGCCCTGGTTCCTCATCATGATGCAGCGCGCGCAAGTCGTGCGGCTATTGACCGGCAGCGTCAATGCCGGCGCATCGTTTTTGAGCCGGATCACCCGGCGCGTGCCGCGCCCGACCTTGCGGCGACAGTCCGCGCCGCGGCACTCGGCGCTGTTCGACACGTTGTGGAACGGCTTGCTTTTGTTGATCGCACTATTCGCACTCTACGAGATCGTGCAATTCGTCCATGCCGAAGTGACGCTGGGCGAGGTGCTGCACGTCGTCTTTCTCGGCTTCCTTACCCTGATCCGCGTGCTGGTGCTCATTCTCCTCGCATCGGTTGTCTGGGTGCCGATCGGCGTCTGGATCGGGCTCAGGCCGCGCGTTGCGCATCGCGTCCAGCCGATCATTCAATTCCTCGCCGCTTTCCCGGCCAATCTTTTCTTCCCGATCGTCGTGTCGGCGATCGTCTTCTTGCGCGTCAATCCCGAGATTTGGCTCTCGCCGCTTATGATCCTGGGCACGCAGTGGTACATCCTGTTCAACGTCATTGCCGGCACCCTGGCATTGCCGACCGACTACCAATATGTCGCCGGCAATTTCGGCGTGCGGAATTGGCTGTGGTGGCGACGACTCATACTGCCGGCGATCTTCCCGGCCTATGTCACCGGCGCGGTTACCGCTTCGGGCGGATCTTGGAACGCCTCGATCGTCGCCGAGATCGCGAAATGGGGCGACACGACCCTGCAGGCGACCGGCATTGGCGCCTATATCGCCGACATGACGGCGAAAGGTGACTTCCCTCGGATTGCCCTCGGGATTACGGTGCTGAGCCTTTACGTCCTGATGATCAACCGCCTGCTGTGGCGGCGGCTCTATCACCTCGCCGAAGAGCGCTTGCGCCTCGACTGAACGGGTTCGACCGACCTATGGACACACTCGCAACCGCCGCCGATACCAACCTCATCTCGGCCACTGGGATCTGCAAGACCTATCGGCAGCCGGACCATGCCGGGCGGCTGGTGCTCGACCATATCGACTTCGCGCTGAAGGAAGGCGAGATCGTCGCCATTCTCGGCAAATCGGGGTCGGGCAAATCGACCTTCCTGCGCGTCGTCGCCGGTCTCACCCAACCGAGCGGGGGCACCGTCAGCTATCGCGGCCAGCCGGTCTATGGGCCGGCGCAAGGCATTGCGATGGTGTTCCAGAGCTTCGCGCTTTTCCCCTGGCTGACGGTGCTGGGCAATGTCGAGCTCGGCCTCGAGGCGCAAGGCGTGCCGCGCGACGAGCGGCGGCAGCGCGCCATCGCGGCCATCGATCTCATCGGGCTGGACGGTTTCGAGTCCGCCTATCCGAAAGAGCTGTCGGGCGGGATGCGTCAGCGCGTCGGCTTCGCGCGCGCGCTCGTCGTCAATCCCGATGTGCTGCTGCTCGACGAGCCGTTCTCCGCGCTCGACGTGCTGACCGCCGAGACACTGCGCGGCGATATCATGGATCTATGGCTCGATCGGCGGGTGCCGACCAAAGGCATCCTCTTCGTCTCGCACAACATCGAGGAAGCGGTCGATATCGCCGACCGCATCATCATTTTCGGGAGCGATCCCGGCTGCATCCGCGCCGAGATCCCCGTGCCGTTGTCGCGGCCGCGCGATTGGGCGGCGCCCGCCTTCCGTCGCATCGTCGACGAGGTTTACACGCTGCTCACCACCGTGCCGGGCCGCGAAGGCGGCCGCCGCGGCGGCCGCGCCGACACGCTGAGCATGCAATACCGCTTGCCGGATGCGTCGATTCAGCAACTCGTCGGCTTGCTCGATCTGCTCGTCGCCGAGCCCTTCAACGGCCGCGCCGATCTGCCTCATCTCGCCGAAACCGAGCATATCAGCACCGACGACCTGGTCGTGCTGCTCGAAGCGCTGCAGCTCATGGGCTTCGCCCAGGTCGGTGGCGGCGATATCGACGTGACGCCGATCGGCCGCGCCTTCGCCGAAGCCGATCTGCAAGGCCGCAAGCAAATCTTCTCCGACTCGCTGATCCGCAATATCGGCTTTATCGCCCATATCCGCCGTGTGCTCGACGAGCGGCCCGGCCATGCCGCGCCGGAAGCGCGTTTCCTCGGCGAGCTCGAAGATCATCTGAGCGAGGAAGAAGCGCAGCGCGTGCTCGAGACCGTGATCAACTGGGGCCGCTATGCCGAGCTCTTTGCCTATGATTACGATCGCGGCGTGCTGAGTCTCGAAAACCCGCAGTAGCAATGCTCAATCCGCACGGGCGCGCGTTCCGGGTGTTGCTCGGCGCGCAATCGATGGTGTCGTCGCTCGCCGTCGATATGAGCCTGCCGGCGCTGCCGGCGATCACGGCCAGCTTCGCGACCAGCGCCGCGCGCGCGCAGCTGACGATCGGTTTCTATCTTCTCGGCTATGCCTCGGGACAGCTCTTCTATGGGCCGCTTTCCGATCGCTTCGGCCGCCGGCCGATATTGTTGATCGGCATGACGATCTACACACTAAGCGGCTTTTTCTGCGCGCTGGCGCCGACGATCGATTCGATGATCGCGCTGCGGCTCCTGCAAGGCTTCGGCGGCGCGGCTGGCGTGGTGGTAACGCGTGCCGCGGCGCGTGACTATTTCCACGGCTCGGAATTGGCGCAGACCCTCTCCTCGATCACCGCAGTGCAGGCGTTCGGCCCGCTGCTGGCACCGGTGATCGGCGGCGTGCTCGCAACGCATTTCGACTGGTGGATGATCTTTCTCGTCCAAGGCAGCTTTGCCGGCGCGATGCTGATCGCGACCTGGGCCGGCTTCGGCGAATCGCTGCAGCAGCGCGATCTGCACGCCATCCGCCCTGGCCGCTTGCTGGCGAATTATTGGACCTTCTTCAGCAATCCGCGCTGCATCGGTTTCGCGCTGGTAAGCGCCTGCGTCTTCGGCGGCCTGTTCATCGTGCTGTCGGCGTCGCCTTTCGTGCTGATCGGAGTCTATGGCCTCTCGAGCGAGGCTTACGGCTTTTTCTTCGGCGCGTCGGTGCTCGGCTATATGGTCGGCTCCTTCGGCAATCGTCGGCTCTTGCGCAGCGCGGTGCAGAGCGAGACGCTGCTGCGCTGGGGTCTCGTCATCCTCATCGCCGCCGCGCTGGCCATGCTGGTCTTCGCCGCGAAGATGTGGGGCGGCGTCGCTGGCATCATGGGGCCCTATGTCATTTATTGCTTCGCCATCAGCCTGGTGCAGTCGAACGCCATCGCTGCCGCGATGGAGCCCGTACCCCACATGGCCGGAACCGGGGCGTCGCTGATGGGCGCGATCCAGATGGCATGCGCCGCGATCGGCGGCTTCATCGTCGATCTGTTCTTCGACGGCACCGGCACCCCGATGGGCATCGGCATGGCAAGCGCCGCGATCGGCGCGACCATCTTTTATTGGCTGATCGCGCGGCGCAATCGGCCGGGCGTCCCAGTCTAAACCTCGGACACGCTCGCGCGCCGTCGGAAGCGTTGCGCACCCGGACAAAGAAGCGCTGCCCTCCGAAGGCAGAGGTCGTGATTTTCCAATCTCGCAGGGACCGACAGAAATTCGCCGTTTATCGGCGTGCCAAGCTGCGAAACGCAGCCTGCCGCTATTTAAGCCCGGCAAGCGCTTCCTTGAGGGGGCCGAGATCGGCATAGTCATTTGCGTCGAGGTCTTTCTTCACCAGACCCAGCTCCTGCTCCACGTGAATATTGGCGGTCACCATGTCCAAATCGGGCATGCCATCCTGATCGCGGTAATAATCCTTGCCCGGCACGAAGAGCCAGCTTTCGAAGATGTTCCGGGGCTGCTTCGTGAAGCCGGAAACGATGTCGAGCGCCTTGGCGCGGTTCGCAGGATCCTGGTACCAGCGGATGGCGCACACATAATCCTGCAAGAAGTCGATCAGCGCCGCGCGATGCTCGGCGATGAACCCGGTGCGCGCCGCCAACATACCAAGCGCGAAGGGCCCGACCGCGTCCGGCGTCGTGAACAGCACGCGTGACTGCGCCCGGAATTTTGGGTCGAGGTCGAACGGGTGAACCGAGTTGACGAGATCGGCTTTATGCTCGGACAGGACGGCACTCATATCCGATATTTGAACTTCGATCTCGGTGTAATCCTTCCCGGCGAACATGTTGTGGTTCCGCAGCATCGCTTTCACCGAGATGTCGGAAACGCCACCGTATACGTTCACCGCGATCACTTTGCCTTTCAGGTCCTCGATTGCCTTGATTGGGGAGTTCTCGAGCACCCTGTACTCGACCCCGGCCCAACCGGGCATGTCCCGGACCTCATCGGCGATGATCCTGAGATCGGCCAACTTCGCATTCTCGACCGCGATCGGAAACGAGTTCGAGCCCAAGGAGGCAATGTCGAGATCGCCGGATTGAAGCGCCGTTATCTGCACGGTCGTGCCGCGGAAATGCACGGGTTCGGCGGTGTAGGTCACGCCGTCGTACTTCGCGACGCCGGGCGCGAGCATCAGCGGAGCCAAATCGGAGGGCGTGACGCTCCATCCGATGGTGATTTTCACCGGCTCGGCCGATGCTCCGTGGCCGGCAAGGGCGAGCAACAACGCCACGAGCGCATACGTCAATACGCGGCTTGCCGGATCCATCGCGCTCTTCTCCCCGGTGGGCGCCGCGGTGACTTTGCCGTGCGCATCCATGGCGATATAATTCGCGGGAGTTACTCGCCGAGGTTAATCATGGCAAGGCCCTGGATCGACGTTCACGGTCATTTCCTCCCGCCCAATCAAGAGTTGAGCCGTTCGCCCGGAACCGATCCGGACAGAAGCTGGGCCTTCTCGCCCGAAACCAATATTGCCTATATGGACCGCACCGGCGTCGCGGCGCAGATCATTTCTTACCCCGGCCAGCTCGGCGATGGCGAAAGGATTGCCGCCGCTAACACCTACGGGGCCACGCTGGTCGAAGCCTATCCCAAACGCTTCGGGTTTCTCGCGCAATTGCCGATGAGCGATCCGGCCGGTGCCGTCGCGGAGATCGGCCGTGGTATCAACGAGCTCGGCGCGGAAGGCTTCGCCGTGTTGAGCAATCGCGGCGGGATCTATCTCGGCGATCCGCGCTACGAGCCGGTGTGGAACGAGCTGGACCGGAATGAGGCGACGCTCTTCATTCATCCGACCACAAGAGGCTTCGAAGCGACGCGCCTGGGGCGCAACGGCGGGCTGATCGAGGGGCCGTTCGATACGGCCCGTACCGTTGTCGACATGATTTTTGCCGGCGTCTTTCGGCGCTATCCGCGCTTCAAGATCATTCTCGCGCATGGCGGCGGAGCGCTTCCGGCGCTGGCCGGCCGCCTCATGTCGATGGGCCCCTATCCGCGGGGCCGGACGGTCAATCCGCACAAGATCACCGAGGCGGAGATGCGGGACGCCCTCGCGCGGTTCTATTACGACACCGGCCTCGCCGGCACCGTGCATTCGCTCGAGCCGGTGCTCGCCGTGACGACGCCGGACCACGTGCTCTATGGCACCGATTTCGGCGCACCTTGCACGAACACCGAAATCTTGGATCTGCATCGCGAAGCGCTGCGCAGCTATCCGCGCCTCAGCGAGGCGCAGCGCGAAGCTCTCGGCACGAACGTGCTGCCGCTGTTCCCGAAATTCGCCGAGCGCATCGGCCTGGCTCGCGATAAGGCCAACCTATCCGCCGCCGCGGAGTAATGAACCCTAACCTCCGCTGCTATGGGAGCCGACGTAAGACGAGCGCCTCCAGGGACTAGCTAGCCACGCGGCCGCATCGTCGGGAAGGCGATGACGTCGCGAATCGACGGACTATTGGTCAAGAGCATCACCAGCCGATCGATGCCGATGCCGAGACCGCCGGCCGGCGGCATGCCGTATTCGAGCGCGCGCACGAAATCGGCATCGAGATGCTGGGCTTCCTCGTCGCCTTTCTCGCGCTCTTTCATCTGCTGCTTGAAGCGATCGAGTTGATCCAACGGATCGGTGAGCTCGGAGAAGGCATTCGCCACCTCCCAGCCATTCACATAGGTCTCGAACCGCTCGGTGAGGCGCGGATCGTTGCGATCGGCCTTGGCGAGCGGCGAGATCTCGCGCGGGAAGCCGGTGACGTGCGTCGGCTGAATCAGCGTGTCCTCGACCTTCGCGGCGAAAGCCGCTTCGAGAGCACGGCCCCAGCCGGCGCTCGCCGGGCAATCGGCGCCGAGCCGCCGAGCCGCATCGCGCGCCGCCGCGTCGTCGCTCAGCGCAAGGAAATCGACCCCGGTCGCCTGCTGCACCAGCTCGGCCATGGTCTTGCGCGGCCAAGGCGGCGCGAGATCGATCACCTTGTCGCCGAATTGTGCCTTGGTGTCGCCGAGCACTTCCTTGGCCGCCTCGCTGATCAGCAACTCGGCGACATTCATCATCTCGTGGTAATCGACGAAGGCCTGATAGAGCTCGAGCGAGGTGAATTCCGGATTATGCCGCGGCGAGATGCCCTCGTTGCGAAAGTTTCGATTGATCTCGAACAGCTTGTCGGACAGGCCGCCCACCAGCAATCGCTTCAGATGCAGCTCGGGCGCGATGCGTAGATAGAGCTCGAGATCGAGCGCGTTGTGATGCGTATTGAAGGGCTTGGCCGAGGCGCCGCCGGGGATCGTGTGTAGCATCGGCGTCTCGACCTCGAGAAAGCCGCGCTCGATCAGGATGCGGCGAATGCAGGCGACGATGCGGCTGCGGCGACGCAGCGTCTCGCGGCTTTCCTCGCTCATGATGAGGTCGAGATAGCGCTGGCGATAGCGCAGCTCGATATCGGCGAGGCCGTGGAATTTTTCCGGCAGCGGCAGCAGCGCCTTGGCCAGCACCGTCACCTCGGTGCTGTTGATCGTCAACTCGCCGCGCGGCGTGCGTCGCACGATGCCTGCGACGCCAATGAGATCGCCCAAATCCAAGAGCTTCACCGCCGCGAGCTGCTCCGGAGCGAGATGGTCCTTGTGGCTGAAGATCTGAATCTTGCCGCTGGCATCGTGAAGATCGATGAACATGCCGTTGTTGCGGATCGCGCGGATGCGCCCTGCGACGGCGACGCGGTCCTTCGTCTCGGCGCCCGTGGCAAGGTCCGCATAGCGCTGCTCCAGCTCCTTTGCCGTCGCGGTGACGGCGAAGCCATAAGGGTAGGGGTCGATGCCCATCGCGCGCAGCGCTTTGAGCTTCTCGATACGTGCCAGGCGGAACGGGTTTTCTTCGTCGCGTTCGTCAGCCATGGCGCGCTTTTAACAGGCTAAGGCGCGGCACGGAAGGTCGAGATATCACGCTGCTCGTCGTGGAACGGGGCCAGGGTGCTGCGATGGCCGACACTGACGATGGTGGGATGCCAGGGCGCTTTGCGCAGCATCTCGT
>DASXCX010000228.1:0-53926 GCA_036490955.1 Allostellaceae bacterium
CATCCGTCCGGCATATCCGGATCATCGATCTGTAAGCGGAAACCGGCTTCGACGATCGCCTTATATTCCGTGCGCATCGTCTCGGCGACGGCTTCGACGAATTCCTCTTCGGTCGCGTAATACTGGTTGCGCAGCCAGTGTTCGATCGTGCCGGGAGAGTTCGCCGGCACATAAGCCTCGCCGTAATCGACACCCGACAGCGCCTCCTTGAAGCGCTGCAGATCGGCCTGCAATTCAGCCTGACCGGTATAGCTGAGCGGCCCGGTGCAAACATAGGTCGTCTTCGGCGGATCGAGCGTCACGAATTTCGCATGGCCATTCGCGAAATATTCGCGGAACTTGCGGATATCGCGCGCGCCGATCGAGAGCGGCTCGGGATCGCGCGCCGGATCGTAGGGATGCGCCTCATAGCCCGATATGCGGCTGGCGCAGTATTGAGTGAAGGAGGTCTTGCTCAGTTCGCCATCGTTGATGCTGTCGATACCGATATCGACCTGGCGGCGGATGGTCTGGGCAAGCTCATCGCCGAGCCGCCGCTCTAGTTCCGCCTCATCATGCGGCGCACCGTTGCCCTTCGCCCAAACGAGCTTCGCCAGTTCCGGCGAGCGCGGGAGCGCCCCGGCATGCGTCACACGAATTCGATTGCCCGATGCCATAAAGCCCGCCCCCTTTGTTGCCGGTACGCCGCAATGCCGCGCAATTAGCATCAAGTTTTCGGACGACCCCGCAAAGCTGTCAACCGCATCTCTGCCCACGCATGCGTGGGCGATGGATTTTCAGCCGTTCAGCCGCGGGAAGAGCAGCCGCGCATTGCCCTCTTCGATCTTGTGCAGATCGTCGGCGCCGAGGCCCAGCGCGCGTAGCGGGTCCCGGCTCGCGGTCAGAGTGCCCCACGGATAGTCGCTGCCGAACATCAGCTTTTCCGGACCGGCGAGCTTCATCATCGCGGCAAAGCTGAAGGGATTGTTCATGCTGGCCGTGTCGTAATTGAGCTTCTTCAGCGCCGGAATCGCACCGCCCGGCGCCTTGTCGGCGAAAGAGCGCGACCAGCCGGCGATGCGGCCGGCCATGCCCGCCAGCGCGCCGCCACAATGCGAGAAGATGAAGGTGATGTCCGGGCAGCGCGTGAAGGTGCCGCTTTGCAGCAGACTGACGATCGCGCGCGTGTTGTCGAACATGAATTCGAGGATCGCGGGCGGGATGCTCGGCTGGACGTTGAAGCAGCAATTGGCCGAGGTCGCGTGCGAATAAACCACCGTCTTGCGGCGGTTGAGCTCGTCATAGACCGGCGCGAAAGCCGGGTCCCCGGGATAGCGGCCATCGTAATTCGTCAACAGGCAGACGCCATCGGCTTTCAGGGTATCGAGCGCGTATTCGATCTCCCGAAGACTACCTTCGACATCCGGCAACGGCAGCGTCGCGAAGAAGCCGAAGCGCTTCGGGTGGTCGCGCACGATCTGCGCCTTGTAGTCGTTGATACTGCGCGCGAGCTTACGGCTCGTCTGCACATCGCCGGTCCAAGAGCCGGGCGTCGAGATCGACAGAAAGGCGACATCGGCACCTGCCTTGTCCATCTCCTCGATCGACCAGGACGGCGTCCATTTCTGCAGTTCGGCGCCGGCATAACCGCTGGCCGC
Source organism: Allostellaceae bacterium (assembly GCA_036490955.1). Taxonomy (GTDB): domain Bacteria; phylum Pseudomonadota; class Alphaproteobacteria; order ATCC43930; family CGMCC-115725; genus CAIKMD01. The sequence goes on from DASXCX010000228.1 coordinate 1,638, forward strand.
GATACGGGCTTGCTGGAGCTCGAGGAATTTCGGCTCCATGATGTGATGATGGACGTCGACGATGCCCGGCATAAAATTCCTCCCCTGTTGCGCAAAACCCTAGCCGCCGGGTGCTTGGCGCGCAATCAAGCTCGGCGATAAGATGGCGCCGGGAGGATCGATGGCTTTCGATACAGAGAAATTCCGCCTGCGGCGCTTCGTCGATAAACTATCCGCTTTGGGCGAGGTCGAGGAACATAGCGCACCGGTCCCATTCGGAGCGCTCGCCGGCCGGGTCGAGAATGCGACCAAGCTCGCGCATTTCCATGCCGTCGGGCCAGAGCGTTTCGAAATGGTTGCCGGCGTCAATGCCGGGCCGGAGCGCCTGGCCGCCGCATTCGGTGTCGGCGAAAAGCAAATCCTGACGGAATATATCCGCCGCTTGCAGCAGAAGCAGGAAGTGGTGGAAATCCCTTCCGCCGACGCTCCGGTGCATCAGGTGATCCTGACCGGCGAGCAGATCGACCTCACCCGCCTGCCCTTCTATTTGCAGCACGAGTTCGACGGCGCGCCTTATATTTCGGCGGCGCTCGATTTCACCGTCGATCCAGCGACGAAGAAGCCGAATGTCGGCTGCCGTCGACTGATGCTCAAAAGCCGGACGACACTGCGCTCGAACCTGACGCAGCCCTCGGATTTGCGACGCATCTATCTCGGCTGTGTCGAGCGCCAAGAGCCATTGCCAGCGAGCTTTGTCATCGGCGTCCATCCGTGCGACTTCCTCGCCGCGACCTCGCAAGCACCCTTCGACGAATTCGAGCTGATCGCGCGCATCCGGGGCGAGACTTTGCCCATGGTGCGCGGCGTCACCAACAACATCCCCGTACCGGCCGATGCCGAGCTGGTCATCGAGGGCTATTTCGATAAAGCCGGCTATTCCGAGATCGAGGGGCCCTACGGCGAACTCTATAGTCTTTACGGCCCGATGCATCCCGATCCGATCTTTCACGTTACTGCCATCACCATGCGCCGCGACGTGCTGCATCAAACTTTGCTGCACGGCGGGCCGAACAGCGCCCGCACCGACGCCGCCAATCTCAGCGGGTTGAATTTCTCGGTGATGGTGTGGCGCGCTGTGAAAGAGGCCGGTATCGATATCACGGATGTCTATGTATCGCCGGCTGGAACAGGGCTGCATCATGCACGCATCGCCATCCGCCAAAAAGAAGACGGGCAAGCACGCAAGGCGATCGCCGCGGTGATGAAGCTGCCGCTGGTCAAGCATATCATCGTCACCGACGACGATGTCGATCTGCGTTCATCCGACGCGATGGACCTCGCCTTCGTCACACGCTTCCGCGCCGATCGCGATATCGTCACCGAAAGCGGCCATTTCACGCTATCGATGGATCCGACGCGCGAGAACGGCAAGATGGTGAAGGCCGGATTCGATCTGACCCAGCCGTTCGGTGCGCCCGACATCATCGAGAACCGGATATCGCAGACGCCAAGCTTGAAGCTCAATCCACGCTGGCAGAATGTGCAGCAGGCGCTCGAGAGCGGCCCCAAACATTTCATCGAGTTGATGGAAGGGATCGGTACCGATGACGGCCGCACGCTAACCCTTGAGCTCGACCAGCTACAGCACGATGGCATCCTGGGCCGCGGCAACAATGGCGAATGGCTGTTGAAGCCGCGCGGATAGTAATAGGAGACGGTCATGGCGAACGAACCGCACGATCATGAACACGACCACGGCCATTCGCATGGTCACGAACATGGGCATGATCACGGACACGATCATGATCATTCGGGCAATTCCGAGCTGACCGAACAGCAGGCCCGCGTCCGCGCGCTCGAGACCGTACTGACCGAGAAAGGCTATATCGATCCGACGGCGCTCGACCGTATCGTGCAGGCTTTCGAGACCAAGATCGGGCCGCATATCGGCGCGCGTGTCGTCGCCAAAGCCTGGGCCGATCCCGCCTTCAAGCAGCGCCTGCTCGATGACGCGACCAAGGCGATCAACGAGGACGGCACGCTCGGCCGTGTGTCGGATCATCTGATCGCGGTCGAGAATACGCCGAAGCAACGCCACATGATCGTCTGCACGCTGTGCTCATGTTACCCCTGGGAGGTGCTCGGCCTGCCGCCGGTCTGGTACAAATCCGCCGCCTATCGCTCGCGCTCGGTCATCGATCCACGCGGCGTGTTGAAGGATTTCGGCGTCGCGCCGCCCGCCGAGACCGAGATCCGGGTTTGGGATTCGACCGCCGAGACGCGCTTCATCGTCATCCCGATGCGCCCCGCCGGCACCGAAAGCTGGGACGAAGAGCAGCTCGCCGAGCTGGTCACGCGCGACTCCATGGTCGGCACCGGCGAGCCGTTGCGGCCGGCGCAAACGGACAAGCCGCAATGAATGGCGTCCACGACATGGGCGGCATGCATGGCTTTGGGCCGGTGACGCCCGAGAAAGACGAGCCGGTCTTCCACGCCGCCTGGGAGGGCCGCGTCTTCGCCATGCAACGCATCTCCGGCTTGTTCGGTTATTGGAACATCGATATCGGCCGTGCCGCGGTCGAGAAGCTGCCGCCGCATATCTATCTCGGCGTCACCTATTACGAGAAATGGCACCGCGGCCTCGAGGCGCGGCTTTTGTCTTTCGGCCTCGTGAGCGATGACGAATTGCAGGCTGGGCACGCGCTCCATCCGGCAAAGCCGATCAAGCGCAGACTCGCCTCCACCGACGTCGACAACGCGATGCAGCGGGGCTCCTACTACCGCCAAGAGCAAGCCCCGGCGTGCTTCAAGCCAGGCGATAAGGTGCGCACCAAGAACATCAACCCGACCTCGCACACACGGCTGCCGCGCTATGCCCGCGATCGTGTCGGCATGGTCGAAGCAATCCGCGGCTGTCACGTCTATCCGGATTCAGTCGTGCTCGGCAAAGGCGAAGACCCGCAATGGCTTTACACCGTCGTTTTCGACGGGAAAGAGCTCTGGGGTCCCGATGCCGCTGCGGGCCTCAAAGTCTCGATCGAAGCTTTCGAGCCTTATCTGGAGCCGGCATGAGCGAGCGCGATCCGGCGACAGTCGATGCGATCGCTGAAGCGGTCCCGGGCCTGCCGCACGACGCCGAAGGGCCGGTCTTCCGCGAGCCCTGGGAAGCCCAAGCCTTTGCCATGGCCGTCGCGCTGCATGATCGCGGCATTTTCACCTGGAGCGAATGGGCCGAAACGCTCGGTGCCGAGATCAAGCGTGCGCAGGCCGCGGGCGATCCCGATCGCGGCGATACCTATTATCGGCATTGGCTCGCCGCGCTCGAGCGTATCGTTACGATGAAGCAGCTTAGCGACGCGCCGACGTTGCGCCGCTACAGCGATGCCTGGGGCCACGCCGCCCGCCGCACGCCGCATGGTACGCCGATCGAACTCAAGCCGGTCGATTTCGACTGATCGTCAACCCGAGCCGATCGTCGGCTTACCGCCCGGCGGTTTCTCGCCAAGCTTCTTGTCGCTGTCATGGCCGATCGGACGATCGGAGCGACGCCCCCGCGCCCGCTTCGCATCTTTTTCGTTCTGGCCGGAGGCGGGCGCGCCGCCATGCGATAGATCGGTGAGCCCGCCCTTGTCGCCTGTCGGATTATCGTAGGCGGGCTTGCGCGGATCGCGGGTATTGCGCATCAACCGTTGCGCCGCCGCAGCGCGGGTAACACTTCTTTCGCGTAGAAATCGATGGCGCGCTGCTGATCCATCTGGCCAACATGGATGTTGACCAGCTTGATGCCACTGTCGAAGAGTTCCCGCACGGCATCGATATGCACCTTCGGATCGGTTCCGATCGCCCATTCGCTGCAGACTTTCTCGATCGGTACTTCGGCTTCGGCCCGGCGCTGGATTTCGGCCGGATCACCGATGCCGAAATAACTCTCGAAAGCTTTCGGGATGAAGCGCCAAAGCTCGGCCGCTTTCTCGGCTTCCTCCTTGCCGCCAACGACAACGAATATCTCGGCGATCACCGGCATCGTCGCCGGATCTTTCCCGGCAGCTCGTGCACCGGCTTCCCATTCGCTGCGGAATTCTTTCCAAGTGGCCGGATCGGCGATGAGCCCGTCGCCATGCTCGCCGGCGAGGCGCATCGATTTTTTGCCGTTCGCGGCAGTGAGGATCGGGATCGGTTCGGGCGGCGCGTCGTAGAGCCGCGCATCGACCTTGTAGTAGTTGCCGTTGTGGCCAACATGCTGGCCGGTCCAGAGGCGGCGGATGATGCCGATGGCCTCGATCAGCCGCTGCCAGCGCTCGTCCCAATCGGGCCATTGGCCGGTCGCCGCCTGCTCGTTCAGCGCCTCGCCTGAGCCAACGCCGAGGAAAATCCGACCCGGATAGAGCAGGCTCAGCGATGCGAAGGCTTCGGCGACCACCGCCGGGCTGTAGCGCAAGATCGGACAGGTCACGAAACTGCCCAGCCAAGCGTTCTGTGCCCGTGCGCCGAGCGCGGCCATCGTCACCCAGGCCGCGCCCGAATGGCCTTCATTCGCTTGCCAAGGCTGGAAATGATCGCTGTGGGCGAGGAAATCGAATCCCGCCTTTTCCGCTGCGGCGCCGATTTCCACCAACCGCGGCACGGTGAATTGCTCGTGCGCGAGCATGTAGCCGATCATGCCGGAGCGCAGACCGATCGTCTCACCTCGCGCTCCGGCCGCCTTAGGATCGAGACCAGCGGTATCCATGCACTTTGCCTTTCTGCAACGCTAGGACAATGCGTCCCGGCAGAAGGCGGTTCCGGCAGAACGAGACAAGGCGCTTAGTAAGTGGCGCGGCCGCCGGAGATATCGAACACGCCGCCCGTGCTGAAGCCGCATTCTTCCGAGCACAGCCAGGCGACCAGGGCCGCGATCTCGGCAGGCTGCACGAAGCGGTTCATCGGGATTTTCGAGCGCATATAGGCGATGTGCTCTTCCGTCATCTGCTTGAAGAGATCGGTCTCGGCCGCCGCCGGCGTCACGCAATTGACGATGACGTTCTCGGTCGCGAGCTCCTTGCCGAGCGATTTGGTGAGTCCGATCAGTCCGGCTTTGGCGGAGCTGTAAGCCGCGGCGTTGGGATTGCCTTCTTTGCCGGCGACCGAGGCCATGTTGACGATGCGGCCATAGCGCCGCGCGAGCATGCCCGGCACGAGCGCGCGAGAGCACAGGAACGCACCGGTCAAATCGACGTCGATGACACGGCGCCATTCGGCCGGATCGTATTCCCAAGTCTTTTTATTGGAGCCAGTGATACCGGCGTTGTTGACGAGAATGTCGACCTGGCCGAGCGTCTCGGTCGCGGCCTTCGCCGCCGCCGCGACCGACTGCTCGCTGGTGATGTCGATGGTGACGCTATGCGCGCCTCCGAGTTTCTTGGCGGCCTCGGCGAGCGCGGCGCGATCCATATCCCAGAGCGAGACTTTCGCGCCGGACGCGCCGAGCCGCTCGGCGCAAGCATAGCCGATGCCGCGCGCGCCGCCGGTAACGACGGCGCCCCGGCCGCGAAGGTCGATCTGATTCATGCCATCCTCATGACGCTATTGCGTTTGCGGCGCGTTCCAAAAAGCCAAACGCCGCTCGACCCAGGTGAAAAGCCAGGTGAGCAGCAGGCCGAGCAAAGCCAAGATCACCAGCCAGGCATAGGATTCCTTCACCAGGAAGGTCCGCTGCGCACTGAGGATCGAATCGCCGAGACCGCCGCTGCCCGCGATCATCTCCGCCGTCACGACGAGGATCAGGCCGAGGCCGAGGCTGATGCGCATGCCGGCGAGGATATAAGGCGCGCTCGCCGGCAGCAGGATGCGCCGCCAGATCGCCATCGTGCCGTGGCCGAAAGTACGCGCGGTGTTGATCATCGTCGGCTCGACCGCGCGCACGCCTTGGATCGTGTTGATCAGGACAGGAAAGAAGCAGCCGAGCGCGACGATGGTGATCTCCATCCGCGCGCCGAGGCCGAGGAACAGGATCAGCGCCGGCAATAGCGCGGGCTTCGGCAGCGGGCGCAGCAACTCGGTCAGCGGCTCGAAGAGATTGAACACCGGCCGCGATGAGCCCATCAAGATTCCGAGCACGATCGCCGCGACACAACCGATGCCGTAGCCGATAAAGAGCAGCAGCAAAGTCTGCGCCAGCGGCGCGACGAAACCGCCTGAGGCGATGATGGCCCAGAAGGTCGCGAGAATCGCACTCGGTGGCGGGAGGAAGATCGGGTTGACCCAGGCGGCGCGCGAGGCGACCTCCAACGCGATAAGCCCGGCGAGCGGCAGGGCGATGCCGAGCACCACAGCCATCGCGCGCTCGCGCCGGCTAACCATGCGCGCCCTCATAATTGCGCGCCAGCAGATATTTGAGCAGGCGATGGCGCAGCGCGAGGAATTCGGGCGATTCGCGCGTCTCGATCGAATGGCGCGGCCGCGGCAGCTTGGTTTCGATCACTTCCGATATTGCAGCTGGCCGATGCGTCAGAACCGCAACCCGATCGGCGAGAAAAATCGCCTCATCGACATCATGCGTCACCAGCACCGCGGTGAAGCGCTTCTCCGTCCAGAGGTCGAGGATCAAAGAGTGAAGGTCGAGCCGCGTCAAAGCGTCGATCGAGGAGAAGGGCTCGTCCATCAGCAGCACTTGCGGCTCCGCCGCCAGCGCGCGAGCGATCGCGACGCGCTGCTGCATGCCGCCGGAAAGCTGCCACGGATAATGACTGGCAAAATCGGCCAGACCGACCATCGCGAGATAATCGCGACAGCGCGAATGGGCTGCAGCATTGCTCAGCTTGAAACGATGGCTGAAGGCAAACATCACGTTGTTCGCGACCGTCATCCAGGGGAGCAGCGATTTGCTGTATTGCTGGAAGAGATAGACCATATGCGCCGGCTCGCCGGTCACGTCCTGCTCGCCCAAGCGCACCTCGCCGGAGGACGGCGTCATCAGCCCGGCTATCACTTGCAGCAGCGTCGATTTCCCGCAGCCGCTCGGCCCGACAATGGCCAGGAACTCGCCCGGTGCGACGTCGAGGCTCACACTGCCGATCGCAGCGACGGCGGCGCCGTCGGGACCAATGAAACTCTTACCGATCTTATCGACCAACAAGCGGCCACCCGCGACCGGCGCGCCGCTCGCGCCGCCGGTCTTGGCCGATCGCCGATTGGTCGCGATGCTCATCGCGGATCGCCGCGCATTGCCTCGACCAGCCGCGCCCAGCGGATGGCGCGTGCCTCCCAGGCGACGAACGCACGATTGAGCAGATAGGCGATCGCGGTCAGCAGAATGATGCCGGCATACATCTCCGAGGTTTTCATCGCGAATTGCATCGTAACGAGGTAATTGCCGAGGCCCTCGTTACCAACGATCATCTCGGCAATCACCGTCACGACGAAAGCGATACCGAGGCTGGTGCGCAGCCCCGCGAGAATGAAAGGCAGCGATGCCGGAAAGATGACACGCCGCAACGCCGTCACGCGCGGTATCCCGAAAGTCTCGGCTACTTGGTGATAAACCGGCTCGACCGAACTCACGCCGGCGATGGTGTTGAGCACGACCGGAAAGAAGCAGGCAAAAGCAATCGCGAAGAGCCGCAGCGCGTCGCCGAGACCGAGCAGGAAGATCAGCGGCGGGATGATTGCCGGGATCGGAATCGGCCGCAGCAGCTCAATCGTTGGCAGCAGGAGCCGGTGGACCGGGCGATAGAGCGCAATGGCGAAACCGATCGTCACGCCGAGCGCGCAACCGATGGCATATCCGCGCGCCATGCGCCAGAGCGTCGAGAGCACCAGCGGCGTCAGCTCGCCATCGCCAAGCCCGGCGACAAGCGTCATCATTACCGTGCTGAAAGGCGGCCAATTCGTGCTTTGCACGATGCCAAAGCGAGCGCTCGCTTCCCAGAGCGCGAATAGCGCGAGAACCAGAAGGACTCCGGTCGCGCGCGTATCGCGCCAGCGCGATACGCGCGGCCGCGGCAGGCTGCGCGCGCCCGGGTCCAGTACCGCTTGCGTCACGAAACGGCTCGCCGCTCTCCACCGCCCACCGCGCCGGCCATCTGCGGCGGGAAAAGCGCAAAGCACTTGGCCGAATTGAAGATGTGCGTCTCGACGTAATCGACGACCTCGGCCTTCTGGCCGAGTTCGGTCATCGCGCCGGCGAGGCAGATCCAGTTCAGCACCTCATGCTGGCCTGAATCCTCCATCTCCTCTTGCGTCAGCTTGCCCCAATCGCCGAAGCGGTTGCCGCGCAGTTGATCGAAGCGGGTGCGATCGGTGACAAGATCAGGATAGAGCCGGCCATGCTTTTGCGTGAGCGAGCCATGGGACCAGCTCGCCGAACCGATCAGCGCGACACGCCACGGCGAATTGGCAAAATAGCGCGCCGTCGCGCGGCCGAGCTCGAAACAGCGCTTGGGGCTCGGCGATGGCGGCGATATCTCGTCCGCACCCTCGCCCACCACGCTGGCGCTGGTCTTGATCAGCTGACTGCCATAGCAGTTCACATGGAAAGGAATGATCGGATAGTTGAAGCCGAAGCCCTTCTGCTCGTAATCGAGATAGATCACGGTGTTGTTGAAAGAATGCGCGAGCCCGCCCGGGTGACGCACGGCTTGCGAATAGGCGACATCGAAGCCGCTTTCGATCAGCGTCTGTGTCAGGCCCCGCGCGCCCTTGGAATGGCAGGCGATCGGCAGTTCGGTCTCTTTCGACAAGCCCCAGACATTCTGATCGGTCTTGAAGACCGCGAGACCGCCGCCATACGGCTTGCTGATGACCTTGTCGTAAATGCCGACGCAGAAAGCCGGAATGCAATCGCGCTTGAAATTCTCGTACTGATCGTCGCCCCAGATGAGGACGATATCGGGCTTGAAAGCATCGAGCTCCTCGCGCAGCCTTGCATAGCCCGCAAGCAGTCGCTCGCGATGCTCGCGGGCCGCGCTGACGCCGTCGTCATTGCCCCATTCGCGGCGCATCGCGTCGGGCCAACGATCGCGTGCCGCGAAATCCTCGGCCCTGACGCGGCCGAGCTCGACCCAGCGCTGCAGCATGCTCGGCCAATGCTCCACCGCCACCAGCGGGCCGGGGTAGTGGCTTAAGCCCATCCCCATAATTTCGGCCATCGCATCTCTCCCTTGTCTCGCCGTCGCCGGGGCGCGGCGCGTTAATTGGCCGCGAAAACGTGCTGCTCGTCGCTGCCGGCGCGCGGCTTGGTCGCGCTCTCGAAGGTGATGATCGAGTTCTTAGCCGGATCGCGCACCACCGCGACGTTCGGCTCCTCGCCGCGCTCGACGCGCTCGATCTGCTCTTCGAGCATGCGGCGGAACATGACGATGCCGCGATCGGAAGCGCCCAGCGTCTCGGTGCTGCGATCGAACACCTGGCCCTGCGTCTCCCAGACGACGCGATCCTGACCGTAAAAGGTCATCAGCTCTTCGTCACTCTCGGTCAGCGGCTTGTCGGGCGCGTATTCATAGCTCGTCTTGCCGGCGCCCGGATCGGTACCCTCGCCGCGATAGGGCAGCAAGCCGACCCAGAAGATACGGGTATGCATGTCGTCGATCGGCACGCGGAAATGCAGGGCCTCGACCGGTCCTTCGGGAATGCGCAGGATGTTCGGGAAGATCAGCGGCGGACGGATCTCCATCTCAGGCTTGTCGCCGCCGTATTCGAGCGTCTTCTCGATGCCCCACTCGCAGACATCCCAGTCATAGCCCTCGATCGGGCGATAGAAATAGGCGCCCTGCCCTAAGGTCGGGAGGTTCTTTACCACCGACATATGGCCGTGGAGATAATAGGTGTGCACGGAGTCGACCGTGTTCTCCTGAATCTGCAGCCAATTGCACGTATGCACCGGCAGCACGATAATCGTGCGGCGGCGATCGTTGCGCGCCAGCACATCCCAACGCGGCAGCAGCGGCGCGCGCGCCGGATCGGGACCCATATAGGCAAAGAGCAGGCCGCCGAGCTCCTGCACCGGATAAGCTTTCAGTCCCAGATTGTCGGGCGTCTGTTTCTCGAAAGGCCGCTCGGTGCATTTGCCGGCGCAATCGAACTTCCAGCCGTGATAACAGCACCGGATGCCACCGGGCTCGATGAAGCCGTAGAACAACGACGCGCGGCGGTGGAGGCAATGTTCCTCGATGCAATAGATCGCCCCATCGGAACCGCGATAGACGAGAAGATTCTCGCCGAGAAGACGCACGCGCTTCTTCGGATTGGCCTCGGTAATCTCGCCCGCGGGGCACAGCGCCTGCCAGTAGCGGCGCAGAAGCTCGCCGCCTGGCGTACCCGGCCCCACCTGAGTGAGGCGCTCGTTCTGCTCCTTTGTCAGCATGGCAACGCCCTCGCTTAGCCGCTATTTGAAGCCGAAGAATTCGCGGATGATTGCCGACGCCTCGTCGGGCTTATCGGTCTGCACCTGATGGCCGGCGCCCGGCACCCAGTGGAATTTCGCCTCCGGTACGAACTCGCCGATCTTCTTTCCCGTCTCGGGCAGGGCAAACGTGTCGCTGTCGCCCCAGATGAAGATCGTCGGAATGGTCTTCACCATCACGGGCAAACTGCGCGTCATGTCGTTCTGCAGCGCGAAAAGCGGGTTCTGGCGCAGCGCCGCTGTGCCGCGGCCGAAAGCCTTGAAGGATTCGAGCGCGCCGGGCCGCATCGCCGCCGCCTGCCGATCGTCGATCAGTTTATCGGTGATGCGCTTCGGGTCGATGATCAGCGCCTGCAGGATGCGGCGCATGCCTTCGCGGGTGCCGTCGTAGTCGTTGAGCGCTTTCAGCGCTTCGGTCGGTCGTTGCGGTATGTTGAGCGAGTTGGCGATGGTGAGCGACGAGATCAGCACGATCTTCTCGACACGGTCGGGATGCATGATCGCATATTGCGCCCCCGTCCAGGCGCCTTGCGAATTGCCGATCAGCGAGACCTTGTCGAGGCAGAGGGCGTCCATGAAATCCGCCAGGTGCTGAACGCGGCTCATCAAACCGTAGGGCACCGGCGCGTAAGGATCGGTCAGACCGAACCCGCCGACGGAGTCCGGCGCGAGGCAACGCGCGTCGCCGCCCAAACGCTCGAGCAGCGGCCCCATCCCCGCCATGCCCGATGAGCCGGCACCGCCGCCATGAAGCGCAACGACCGTGGGCCCGCCATTGCCGGATTCCCAGTAATGCGTGCGCACGCCATTCGCCATCACATAGCGCGACCTGATCTCATGCAGCATTTCGACTCCCCTTCGGACCGAACTTTACGCGATAAGAAAAATCTGTTACGGATTACGTAACGAGTTTCGTTAGGAGAACACGCTTGGCGGTTGATGTCAACGAGGTCGACATCTTCGAGCGTCCGGCCAGTACCGGCATCCAATCGATCGAGAATGGGACGCCGGTTCTACGCGCTCTGGTTCAAGCCAAAGGCCCGATGAGCCTAACGGCGATCGCGACCGCAACCGGCATGGCGCCCGGCAAAGCGCATAAATATCTCGCTTCTTATATCCGCGCCGGCATGGTCACGCAGAGCGAGATCGGCGGCCGCTACGATCTCGGGCCTTTCGCGCTTGAGCTGGGTGTCGCCGCGATGCGCCGCATCGACGTGATGGAGATTGCGCAGGCGGCAATGGACGAGCTGCGCAACCTGCTCGGCTACACCGTGTCGCTGGCGCTCTGGGCGAATCACGGACCGACGATCATGCGCATCGCCGAAACGCCGGATATCATGTCGCTGACCGTGCGTTTCGGCACGGTGATGCCGCTGCTCACCTCGTCTTTCGGCCGCATCTTCGCCGCCTATCTCGACCGCCGCATCACCCAAAGCATGATCCAGGCCGAGCTCGCCGATCCCAAGGGCGTCGCCGCGCAGTCCGGACTCAAGACGTTCGGCGATGTCGACACGATGCTTGCGCAATTTCGCGCGCGCCGCATGTCGGTCGCCGAAAATCTCAGCACGCCGGGCCGCGCCGCTCTCGCCGCGCCGATCTTCGACCACAACACCCGCATCGTCGCCGCGATCGCCGTGGTCGGCATGCAGGGTCGGCTTGATCTCGATCCCGAGAGCCGGCCGGCGCGCGAGCTTGCCAATACGGCGCGCAAGCTCTCCCAGCGCCTCGGCGCTTCGCTCGACCAGATCGCGTAAGGTACGTCAGGCGCATGAAAGTCATCGACGTCCATTGCCATATCGTCCCGGCGGATTTCCCCACCGCACCGTCGAGTTGCGCGCCCGGGAAATGGCCGCAGATGGAAGATCGCGCCCACGGTCAGCGTGCAATGATGGTCGGCGGCCGCGAGATGCGCGTTGTCGACCATCGCGCTTGGGAAGCGGCACGCCGCGTCGCGGATATGAATGGCGAGAAAGTCGGCATGCAGGCGATTTCGCCGATGCCGGAGATTCTTTCCTACTGGATCGATGCTCCATCGGCGCTGACAATGGCGCGCTTCATGAACCGCACCATCGTCGAGATCGTCGGCGCCGCGCCCGACCGTTTCGTCGGCCTCGGCATGGTGCCGCTGCAGGACCCGCAGCTTGCCGCCCAGGAGTTGGCCGCGCTGCGCGGCGACGGCCTCGTCGGCGTCGAGATCGGCAGCAACATCAACGGAAAGTCGCCGGGCGATCCGTTCTTCGATCCGTTCTACGCCGAGGCGGAGCGCCTCGATCTCGCGATCTTCGTCCACGCGCTCCATCCGACGATGACCGATCGTCTCACGGGCCCGCCTATGGTCGCGCCTTATGTCGCTTTCCCGACCGATATCGGCCTCGCCGGCGCGTCGCTGATCACCGGCCGCGTGCTGGAAAAATTCCCTAAGCTGCGCATCGGCCTCAGCCATGGCGGCGGCACATTGGCGATGTTCCTGCCGCGGCTCGAGACCGGCTGGCAGAAGCTGCAGGCGCTGAAAAACGCTTTCGCCTCGCCGGCCGAAGCGGCGCGGAAGCTCTATTACGACAATGTCGTCTTCGACAAGCCGCTGCTGCGCTATCTCATCGAGGCCTACGGCGACACACAGGTCTTCGTCGGCTCAGATTACCCCTTCACCGCCGGCCAGAGGAATTCGGCGGCGATGTTCGAGGGGATCGAGCTCACGCCCGAACAGCTCGAGCGGCTGCGCGGCGGCAATGCGGCCAGGTTCTTGAATTTGCACAACGCCGCGAAGGCGTGAGGGTACGGGAGGCTTAAATGAGCGATGCGATCGAGCAAGCGGCTTTGCGGCTGCGCGAAGCCGGCGAAAAACATCAACCCTGTGCGCCGATCCGCGATCTGATTGCGCCGACAGACGTCGCCAGCGCCTATGCGGTGCAAGAAATCAACACGACCTACTGGCTCGGCCGCGGCCGCAAGCTGGTCGGGCGCAAGATCGGCCTGACGGCCGTTGCGGTGCAAAAGCAGCTCGGCGTTGATCAGCCGGATTTCGGCCTTCTATTCGATGACATGCTCGTTTCCGAGAGCCATGCCATTCCCGCCGCCGAGCTGATGCAGCCGAAAGTCGAGGCCGAAATAGCGATCGTCCTGAAGAAGCCGCTGAGCAAACCGCAACACAGCGTCGCCGATATCGCCGACGCCACCGACTATGCTTGCGCGGCGATCGAGATTGTCGGCAGCCGTATCGCCAATTGGGACATCAAGCTCGCCGATACCGTCGCCGACAACGCATCGAGCAGCCATTTCGTCCTCGGCGCGCGCAAAGTGCGCCTTGCCGATACAGACCTGGTCAATTGCGCGATGACCATGGTTCGCCGCGGCGAGACAGTCTCGACGGGCTCCGGCGCCGCCTGCATGGGTAATCCGCTCAACGCCGCGGTCTGGCTTGCCGACACGATGGTGAAATACGGCCGTCCGTTGCAGGCCGGCGACGTCATCATGACCGGCGCGCTCGGCCCGATGGTTGCGGTGGCCGCCGGCGATGTCGTCGAAGCGCGCATCGAAGGCCTCGGCCAAGTCCGCGCGACCTTCGGTCATTGACCATCGCCGTGCCGGACAGCCGCTCGACGGCGCCGCTGCGCCGCACGCTCGCCGGCGCGGTACTGATGATCGCCATCGGGGCGATCACGTTGGCACCGGTGCTTTACGTCGTCGCGGCAAGCTTCGACGTCTCGGAACTCGGCGCGAAATTCCGCTTCGGTCTCACCGGCTGGCATGACATCTTCACCAGCGCTCGGACGATCGCCGCGATCGGTTATTCCTTCCTGCTCGTCATCCGCGTGCCGATCGCGTTGGTCATCGCCTTCGCCGTCGCCTGGCTTTTGGTGCGCGTCCGCCTGCCAGGACAACGCTTTATCGAGCTTGCTTTTTGGTTCGGTTTCCTGCTGCCCGTCTTCCCGATGATGATGGGATGGATCCTGCTGCTCGACGCGCATTACGGGCTGATCAATCTCGCGCTGCAGGCGCTGCCTTTCGTGCATGCGGCGCCATTCTCGATCTATTCCATCCCGGGCATCATTTGGGTGCATCTGACGCTGACCACCGTGCCGATCATGGTAATTCTGCTGACGCCGGCGCTACGCCAGATGGATTCGTCTTTCGAGGAGGCCGCCGAGATATCGGGGGCCTCGACCTGGGCGACGCTACGCCGCGTCACCATTCCCCTGCTCGCGCCATCGATCCTCACCGCCTTCGTCCTCGCACTCATCCGCAGCCTCGAGGCTTTCGAGGTCGAGCGCGTGCTCGGCGTGCCGGTCAACGTCGATGTTTACGCGACACGCATCTACGATTTCGTCAGCCTCGAGCCGCCGCTCTTCGCGCAGGCTATGGCGCTGAGTGCGTTCTTCCTCGCGATGCTCCTGGCGCTCGGGATCATTTATCAGATCTATCTCGTGCGTAGCGGCGAGCGCGCGACCTTGGGCGCGCGCGGCGTGCGTTTGCAACCGAAGCCCCGGACCTGGTGGGCTTATGTCGCCTCGGCGATCATCATCGCGTATCTCTGCCTCTCGTTGCTCGTGCCGGTGATCGTGCTGGTTCTCGGCTCCTTCACCAAGCTCTTCGGCTTCTTTTTCCTGCACGACGCGTGGACGGCAGCGCATTGGCGCGACGCGCTCGCAGACACGCGCTTCGTCCATGCCGTCTCGACCTCGCTCGGTCTCGGCTTCACCGTCGCGTTGATCGGCACGCTGCTCTTCGGGCTGCTCGGCTGGGTGTTGGTGCGGAGCCGGATCGCAGGCCGGCATTGGATCGCGGTGATGGTGTGGCTGCCCTGGGCGATCCCCGGCATCGTGCTCGGCGTCAGCCTGCTGAGCCTGATCCTCGAAACCCCGGGCCTCTCGGCGCTCTACGGCACGATCGTGCCGCTGATCATCGCCCTGATCATCCAGCAGATGCCGATCGGCGTGCAACTCCTGCGGACCGCGATCGCGCAGATCTCCGCTCAGCTCGAGGAAGCGGCTATGATGTGCGGCGCGAGCTTCGCGACGATCTTTTGCCGCATCACGCTGCCGCTGGTGATGCCGATGCTGATCTCGGTCTTCCTCCTGGTTTTCGCCGCGACGCTCAAGGACATCAGCACGACAGTCCTCATCGCCGCGCCCGGCGTTCGCACCATGTCGTTACTCATGTTTGACCTGACGCTTTCGGGACAGCTCGAATCGGCTTCGGTGATCGGTGTGGTGATCGCCGTGCTGTGCCTGATTGTGACGGCGATTTCCTTCCGTCTTGGCGGACGGATCGGCATCCGCAGCTAGCGATCGGCGATCGCGCAGGGCTTACCGTCCGCCCAGCGCGTCCAGGACTTCGTCGATGATCTTCTTGCGCTGATTGAGCGCCCAATCCTCGGTGTACTGATCGAGATAGTCGACACCGGATTTCGGCACGGTGAAATCGAGCACCGTCGGCTCGTGCACATCAACACGGCGACTGAGCTGATGCTCGACATGCGAATAGACCGCCTGCCCGTGCTGGCTCGCGGCCCAGTTCAGGAACACCGTCTGCGCGTTGGGATGCGGCGGATTTTTCGGCATGATGAAGACGCTGAAGCCGCCGGACAAAGTTCCGGGTCCGTCGCTCAAATCCGCCGGCACGAGATTGGTGATGCCGGCATTGTGCAAGGTCACGTAGTCCGGGAGCAACACACCGAGCCCCACCGAATAGACGCCGCGCACGATCCACTCCGACATCTGCCGGCTGTCCTGCGAGAACACGGCTTGCTGGCCGACATAAAGTTGCTTCAGGAAATCCATGCCGAATTTCGCGCCGATATAGCCGACCATCTGCTGGCCGGGACCGCCGGCGCGCGGATCGTAGGCGACGATCTTGCCTTTGAATTGCGGCTCGAGCAGTTGCTTCCAACTCGTCAGCGGCGGCTTTACGGTATCCGGATTGAAGAATGGAATCGACTGCACGGTCGCTTGCGTGCGCAGCATGAATTTCTGCGTGTTGTCGACCCAGGTGAGCTTGTTGTCCAGCCAGTTTTTGGGGTCGGCGGTGCCGGGCAGCAGCAGCTTCGCCTTCTCGTCCTCGAAAAAGCCTTCCTTGATCAGCGGCAGCTCGGCGGTGCCGGTGAACATGAAATCGACGGTGACGTTGCCCGAGCGCACTTCGCGCGCGACACGGCTCTGATTGACCGCCGCCACGCCGCCGAGGAAATCGACCTGGATGCCGGTATCCTTGAGAAAACCTTCGGCCATTGGCACGGCGAGCTCCGACGGGCCAACCACGGCGACGTGGCCCTCCTTTTTGGCATCGGCGAGGATCTTCGCCCATTCGGGCGGCGCGCCGGCCTGCCAATCGTCGTCGGCAAGCGCAGCCGAAGCCGAGACCGTCGCCCATGCGGCAACGGCACCCAAAAGAAACAGCCGCCAACGACCGTGCTTCATCAATCCCCGTCCCCTGAGCTTTATTTTCTTATCCAGCCGGCTTGAGCCGTGGCCATAAACGATAGGCGTTCTCGCATTCGATCGCGCGCAGCTCGGCGTCACTGAAGCCGCAGTCGCGCAATGCCTTCGCGTCATGTGCAGCGTTGCCGAAGGGAAAATCGGTGCCGAACATGAGCTGCGAAATCGCGATCAGCTCGCGGAACGAGCCCATCGCGTAGCGGTTCGAGGTGTTCGCGGTGTCGTAATAAAACTTGTTGAGCATGGCGGCGAAGCCCTCCGGCATATTCTTTTTGAGCTCGGGGCTCAGCCGACCGGAATGCCGGATGAAGCGAAACGCCGAATACGGCAAACTGCCGCCGGCATGCGAGAAGATGACGCGCATCTTCGGATAGCGCGCCGCCGCGCCGCCATAGATCATCTTGGCGATGGCGCGCGAGGTGTCGGCGCCGTACTCGATCACGGAGTCATTGAGCTCCGGCAGCAAATCGCGGCAGCAATTCGGCGCTACGGGATGTGTGTAGACGATCGTGCCGCGCCGATTGAGCTCCTCGAAGACCGGCGCGTAATGGTCATCGCCGAGCCATTTGTCGCCGATATTGGTCATCAGCGCGACGCCGTCAGCCTTCAGCGTATCAAGCGCGTATTCGATCTCCTTGAGGCTGCCATCGATATCGAGGATCGGCAGGGCGGCAAAAATCCCGAAGCGGCCGGGATGATCGGCCGCCATCTGCGCCATGAACTCGTTCCAGCCGCGCGCCAGCGCGCGCGCCTCCTGATTGTTGCCTGGCCAGATCTGCACGGAATGTGGCAGCGAGAGCAGCGTCGTCGCGACACCGCCGCGATCCATGTCGTCGAGCGACTTGGCGACGCTCCAATTCTTTTGCGGCTCGTATTGTTTGTCGCGCTCGAAGCGCGACGCGAGATAACTCGGCGGCGATGGATGATGATGAACGTCGATACGGTGCGCTTGTGCCATCGCCTCACGCTTTGCCAGTGGTTTCTCCCCGAAACCACTCTACCATTTCGTCCGACGATCGCAACGCTTGTCCCGACGGCGGAGCCTATTCCTTGCGCTGCTCCTCGATGCTGAGCGCTTCGAGCGCGTGGGCGAGCGTCGGCGTCACCGCATGTGTGAAGCCGGTGTCGCGCAGAGCGAGACGCTTCGCTTCGTGACAAAGCTGACGCAGCCGCGCGCCGGAGAAGCCCTCGGTGCGTGTGGCGAGCGTCTCGACGATCGGCTCGATGGCGGCGTTCGCCTTGACTCGCCCGCCAAGATGGATGCGCAAGATCGCGCGGCGATCATTGGCGTCGGGCAGCGGCACATGGATATGCATGCCAAAGCGCCCGGGCCGGAGGATCGACGGATCGACGAGATCGATGCGGTTGGTCGCGCCGATCACGATGACGCGGCTGAGCTGCTCGACCCCGTCGAGTTCGGCGAGCAGTTGGTTGACGACCCGCTCGGTCGTCATCGAGCCGTCATGGGCGCCGCGGACCGGCGTGATCGAATCGAGCTGATCGAAGAAGATCAAGGTTGGCGCGACCTGGCGCGCGATGCGGAAAATCTGCCGCACGCCTTCTTCGGACTCGCCGAGCCATTTCGAGAAAATCTCCGGCCCGTCGACGGCAATGAAGTTGACGCCGCATTCGTTGGCGAGCGCCTTGGCGAGCAGCGTCTTGCCGGTGCCGGGCGGACCGTAGAGCAGCGCGCCGACATGGGTCGCAAGACCCATTTCCTGCAGCACCTGCGGATTGTGGAGCGGTTGCTCCATCATCTCCTTGAGGCGCTCTTTGACCGCATCGAGCCCGCCGATGTCCTCCCATTTGACGTCTGGCACGCTGATCAATGTCTCGCGCATCGCCGAAGGCCGAACCTGCGCCACCGCATTGTCGAAATCCTGGCGATCGACGCGCAGATTGGTCATGTCGATGCGGAAGGCGGCTTTCGGATCTTCGAGGTTGAGCGTCGACCGGCGCAGCGCATTGAGGCCGGCGTTGCGGCACAGCTCCATCAAATCGGCGCCGACGAAGCCATGCGTGCGCTTGGCAACATCGATGAGTCCGTCCTGCGCGTCTTCGGTGAGCGGCATCTCGCGCGTCTGGATCTCGAGAATCTCCTGCCGCCCCTGCGCATCTGGCGGGCCGACGAAGATCTCGCGATCGAAGCGGCCGGGCCGGCGGAAGGCGGGATCGACGGAATCGACGCGGTTGGTGGTGCCGATGACGATGACGGAATCGACGCGCGTCAAACCGTCCATCAGCGAGAGGAGCTGCGTCACCGCGCGGATATCAGAATGCGCGCCGGTCTCGCCGCGCTTCGGCGCGAGCGCGTCGAGCTCGTCGATGAAGACGATCGAGGGCGCGTGATGCGCCGCCTCGCCGAAAATGCGGCGGAGATTGCCCTCGGTCTCACCGGCGTAAGTACCGATGATGTCGGGACCGTTGATATAATAGAACCGCGCCTCGACCTCGTTGGCGACGGCACGCGCGAGATGCGTCTTGCCCGCGCCCGGCGGGCCGTAAAGGATGATGCCGCGCGGCGGGTTGATTCCGAGCTGGCGATAGACATGCGGGAATTTGAGCGGCAGCTGGACAAGCTCTCGCACCAGCTTGATCTGGCGCCCCAGCCCGCCGACATCCTCGAAGGTGACGTCGAAGACGCCTTGCGGTACATGCTCGTCGTGGAAATGCAGCCGGACGTCCGTCTCCTCGGTGACATAGCCGACACCGTCCGGCAGGCGATTGACGTCGTAGGTTGTGCCGGCCTGGGTATCGGGAAAAGAGATATAAAGCACCGCGCCGATGCTAAGCGGCGTGCGGTTTTCGACTAGGATCTTCTTGAGATGCGGTGCGAGGTTATGCGCGGTCGAGACATCGATCGCGGGATTGAGCTCGACGATCTTCGCCGGGCCGATCTCGGCCGGCTCGATATCGACCGTCTCGTTCAAATGCGCCTTCAGCGCCTGACGCAGGAACCGATCCATGCGGATGACGCCGCGGCCCTTGTCGCCGGTGACGGGCTTGTCGATCCGCACCAGCACGGCGCGGCCGCGCTCGGTCGCAACGCGCACGATCTCGTCCGGCTTGAGGCCGGAGTGATGCATCAGCTCTTCGTCGATGGCGACGAGCAGCTTGCTCGCGGTCGCGTAATCATTGGCGAGATGGTCGACCGTCGCCTTGAATTTGCGGCGCGGATGTGTGTGAACGTGGCCCTGGTCATGGCCATGTTCGTGTCCCTCATGCGGCACGGCGTCTACCTATATCGATCGCGAAAAAATCAGCGCCGGTATTCCGGCGCGTCCTCGATCTGCTCGAAGCCCGAGCCGCGATCGACGCTGGTGCAGGCATAAAGGTTCGGCTCGGCGGCGACGAATTTGGCCGGCTTATCCGGGTCCTCGTTCACATGCTGGACGATGATGCCCTGCTTGCGCAGCGGCAGATTGAGCACGTCGCCGGCTTCCCAATGATGCTTCACGCCGTCGATCAGCGTGTATCCCTTGCCTTCGAGGATATAGATCACCTGCTCGCCCTGGAATTTCAGCATGCCGGAGCGGCTGCCGGGCGGGATCTCCTGCTCGAAGAAGATATGGGTGTTGAGGACGGTATCGGTGATCGCAGGATGGAGGTACCAGCGCATCAGGCCCTGGCGATTGATCTCCTGCGGCAACTCGGAGCCTTTAATGACCATCAGGCCGTTCTTGCGCTGGTCGCGCTGCTGGTCGCGCAGCTTCAGGATCTCGTCCCAGAAATTCATCTGCGCCAAGCGTTTCGTCCGCTCTTCCGACATCACCACCGCTCCTTTGCCGATCGGCTAGAATAGTCATCGTTCGATGAAATCGTCAAACGTCCGGCCCTGCTGCCGTTTTAGGTGCTTGTGGCGACTTGCCGCATCTGCCATGAATCGAGCCCATGGCAGCCCCGAAAACCGCGACCAAAGCCCGCGCAGAAGAGCCACGCGATCTAGACGCCGGCGTCTCCGCGGTCGATCAGGTCATGGAAGCAATCAAGGCGGGCATCCGCAACGCGCGCTACGTGCCAGGCCAGCGACTGGTCGAGCCGGACATGATGCGCGATTTCGACGTCAGCCGCGGCACCGTGCGCGAGGCCCTGCGCCGTTTGGCGGCCGAGGGGTTCGTTTCCATCGAGCTCTATCGCGGCGCCAGCATCCGCAAGATGTCGCGTGGCGAATTCGTCGAGCTCAACGAGATCCGTGCGCTCCTCGAAGGCTATGCCGCCTCGCTCGCGGCACAGCGCATGAGCAAGGCCGAACGCAAGAAACTCCTCGAATTGGAGCAGCTCTGGGATCGCGGCACGCAGAACCTCGCCTATGCGCAATATAACGAGCAATTCCACACTCTGATCGTCGAAGCGAGCCGGCACAAGCAACTGCCGAATTTCGTGCAGCAGGCACAGCTCTCGATCTTCCGCCTGCAATTCCATAGCATCCTGCAAACGCCGATCGCGACGCGGCGCTCTCGGCTCGAGCACAGGCGTATCGTCAAGGCGATCCTCAAAGGCGATGCGCCGGGCGCCGAGAGCGCGATGCGCCAGCACATCCAGAATTCGGCCGTCGTCATCATGGACGCGCCGGATACGTTCTTCTCCGCCTGATCGCGCTTTTTGCGTCCGATGAAATCGTCGGACGCTTTGCCGTTATCGCTTGATGGCCGGAATGACGATTTGTAGATTGAATTTCGTTCGTGAGGGTTGAAAGCCATGGCCGAATTCGAACGTACGCGCGTCCGGGAAAAGGAAGCGCCCAAACAGAGCTCTTACGAGCTGGCGATACAACAGGACAGGGAGCGCGGAGAGCGGCAGATGACCGGCCGCATCGTCTGCAAGCTCGCCGAATGTCCGCAAAACCTCACCCGCCAAGGCCGGCTGCGCAATTACCTCGGCCTCATGATCGAGGACACACCGTTACAGGATTGGATCGTCTTCACGCATGAGATCCGCACCGTCTCTGGCAGGCATCGCCACCAAGGCGGGCTGATCATCTACGTCATCGACGGCAATGGCTATTCGGTGGTCGACGGCGTCCGTTACGATTGGGAAAAGGGTGATCTCGTGCTGCTGCCGCTGCGCGAGAAAGGCGTCGAGCATCAACATTTCAACTCAAATCCCGAAAAGCCGGCGCTGTGGATGGCGTTCATCCATTCGCCGACGCGCGATTACGTCGCGTCTGAAATGACCCAAACCGAAGTTTCGCCGGAATACAAAGCCGCGGAGGCAGCCGGACAGGTTTGATGCAGACGCCGCAGCGGCGCTCGAAGACGCCGGCGGCGACGAAAAGTGGGGAAGAAAAATGGATTTTTCGATCTCACGGCGCGATGCGCTAGCGGGTTTAGGGGCGGGTCTCATCGCCTCGCAGATCGCGCCGGCCCGAGCCGCCGATCTGCCGCTGGTGCGCGTCAGCATCGTGCCGATCTTCGCGGTGGCCGCGCATTTCGCCGCCGAAAAGCAGGGCTATTTCACCGAGCAAGGCATCGCCGTCTCGACCCAGCCAGTGCAGGGCGGCGCGGTGGGTATTCCCGGCCTCGTCAGCGGCAGCTTCGACGTCCTCTATGCCAATTCGATCTCCTGCATGACGGCGCTAGAGCGCGGCATCGATCTGCGTTTCATCGCCGAGGGCGCGCCGATCCCGTTGCAGCCGCCCGATCCCGGCGCACTGCTCATCCGCAAGGGCGAGAACCTCAAAAGCGGCAGGGATTTCGAAGGCAAGACCATCGGCGTCAACGCCAAATACGATATCCAGTGGCTGGTGATGCAGGGCTGGGTAAAGAAGACCGGCGGGAACATCAACAAGATCACCTATCGCGAAGTGCCCCTGCCGTCGATGCTTGATGCGATCAAGAGCAAGCAGGTCGATGGCGCCCTGGTGCTCGATCCGTTCATGACCGTCGGCCTCAGCCAGCCGGATTTCGAGCGAGCCGGCTGGCCGCTCTCGACTGCGATGCCGGGCCTGCCGACCTCATTCTGGATCGTCTCGGCGAGCGTCGCCGAGCAGAAGAAGGACCTGATCCACCGTTACCAGACCGCCTTCCTCAAAGGCGGCCAATGGATCAACGCCAATCTGCGCAACGACGCCTATAATCAGCTCGTCGCCGCCTACACAAAGACCGACCCGGCGCTGATCGCAAAGATGGTCGCCTCCGAGCAGCCCCTCAGTATCGGCGTCGACCCGGCGGTGCAGTTGATCGCGCTGATGAAAGACAACGACCTGCTGAAGACGGATTTCGATTTCAAATCGAAGCTGTTCGCAGCCTGACGATCCGGCACAGACGCGGGCCAATTTTGCCCTTGCCCGCATGCTGCCGAGCCCGCATCCTCGACCTGTGATGGGGATAGGAAGGGCTATCGCTGATGCCGGAAATGACCGAAAAAGACCTGCTGAACACCGGGCCGGGAACACTTGCAGGCCGCTATCTCAAGACCTTCTGGCAGCCCATCTGTCTCGCCGCCGATCTCGAGAAGAGCAAGGCCAAGCCGGTCCGTGTCATGGGCGAGAATTACACGCTCTATCGCGGCCTCTCGGGCAAGGCGCATCTCGTCGGCGCACGCTGCCCGCATCGCGGCGCGCAGCTTTCCGCGGGCTGGGTCGAGGATGATTGCATTCGCTGCATGTATCACGGCTGGATGTTCGACGGGACTGGGCAATGCGCCGACCAGCCCGCCGAACCGCCGGCGTTCAAAGAACGCATCAAGATCCCCGGTTTCCCGACGCAGGAATATCTCGGCCTGATCTTCGCTTGGCTCGGCGAAGGCGCGCCGCCGCCCCTGCCGCGTTATCCCTGGTTCGAAGAAGAAGGCGTGCTCGAGGCGGATACCTATCTCCGCTACTCGAATTATTTCTACACGCTCGACAATCACAGCGATGAAGTCCACGTCGTTTTCACCCACCGCAACACGAATTTCTCGCGCGCCGGTCTCAAGGAAGTGCCGACGATCGAAGCCGAGGAGACCGATTACGGGCTACGCGTGGTCGCGCGTTACCCCAACGGCAACCCACGCGCCAATCAGTTGCTGATGCCAAACATCATCATGTTCAAATCCTCTCCGACCGCAGGCGATCAGGGCTTTTCCGATCGTGCCGCCTGGCGCGTGCCGCAGGACGACGACACCCATCTGAGCTTCGGTATCGATCTCCGCCATCTCAAAGGCGACGCAGCGAAACGCTATCGCGACGCGCAAGCGCAAGAGCGCGCACGGATGAAGGCGCTGAAGCTCGAGCCGGTCGACGAGGTGGCGCGGCAGATCTTGACCGGCCGCCGTAGCCTCGAGGACGAAGACATTCTCGCGCGTCCGGATCTCGTCAACATCCAGGATTGCGTCGCGCAGATGGGCCAGCCCAAAGTCGCGGAAGGGCCTTACGAGAATCTCGGTCGTTCCGATCGCGGCGTGATCCTCTATCGCAATATGTGGCTGCGCGAACTCAATGCGCTGGCCGACGGCCGGCCGTTGAAGAATTGGCAGGTGCCGAACGCGCTGACGACGCAAACGGGCGTGACGCCGAACTGAACGGCGCTGCCGAGCCGGGGCGCAGCGACGGATTCGCGATCGAGCGAGAATACAAGATGTGATCGCACAAAAAGCAAACGGCCCGGCAAAAGCCGGGCCGCTGCATCTTCGACAATATGCCGAAATTACTCGGCGGCCTCGTATTGATCTTGCGGGAACCATTTGAACATCTTCGGATCGATTCGGGAGCCGTGCTTTTTCATCTCCGACACCCATAGCGAATGAATGCGCGGATCCTGATCCTCGTATTCGATCTGATCGCCGCCTTCCTTGATGCTCAGCGACACTGCTTGTTTCTTGCCGTTCTCGCCGCCGCCCGAGCGCCGGCTCGCCGCCGTCAACGGATAGCGGATGCCGCCGACATTGGTCGCGAGATAACGCGCATTGCGGTTACTGGTGTTGAAATGCTGATGGAGCTGCCGATCGGCCGGCGGGAAGAGGACGCCGTGCTTCCAATCAACGCGCAGCCAGTCTTTCTGGCCCTCGAACCAGAGCAAAGAGAAGCCGGTACCGACGACGCACATGACATGCGCGCCGGGCCCGTGGCGATGCGCCTTCTTATAGGTGCCGGGCACCATCTCCGAGATATGCGCATGCATCGAGCTGTCGGCGAGCACGAACATGATGTTCGAGCTGCCGGCGCCGCGATCTTCCCAGGAATGCAGCTCGAGATTCTCGAGGTCGGGAACGAAATTCGTCTCCCACATATGGTTGCCGGGGCGCACCATCGTGAGATCGCCCTCGCCGTTGTAATACTCGTCCTTGCCCATGCGATCGGCGAAGACCGCGGCGTTGTTGAAGATGAAATTCTCGTTGTGGAAGACGTTCATGATCATCGGCATGTTGGTCGTGCAGACCATCAACGCGCGCTTCTGGCCGCTGCCGTTGAAATGGCGATATTTCGCGTTGAGCGGGATCGCGAACATGCTGCGCGGGCCCCATTCGAAGCTGCGCTTGGCACCGTCGGGGAATTCGAGCTGCGTGCTGCCCGTACCTTCGAGGATATAGGTCACCTGCTCGTAGATATGATGCTGCGGCGCGGAGCTCCCGCCGGGCGGCAGCTCGAACAGGAACATGCTGGTGAAATCGCCGCGGCCCTTGAGATGAAGGGCCGCGCCCTTCATGCCGTAGCGCGCCCAGGGCTTGGTCTCGACCGCAAAGGTATCGATCGCATAGTCCTCATGGACCAGGACGCCTTCTTTGTTGATCCACTCTTGATAAGAGTCGACGCGTAACCGAGGCACTCGATCGTCTGACATCGTTTCCTCCTGGGCAATCCTCTTAAGAGAACAGTAGCGATTTGATCACGACCGGCACGACGCCCGGTGGCGACATCAGCTCGCCGACATCGACATAGTCGAGATCCTGCAATTGCACACCGTCGATCGAGACGAGCGG
Organism: Allostellaceae bacterium; assembly: GCA_036490955.1. GTDB lineage: Bacteria > Pseudomonadota > Alphaproteobacteria > ATCC43930 > CGMCC-115725 > CAIKMD01. Next base: position 27,327 of record DASXCX010000228.1, read on the forward strand.
ACCGGGCAGACCGAGCTCTTCGTGCAGCAGCCGGCCCATGGTACGGCCGATATCGCCATCGATCATGAGAAAAAGCGGCTCGCTGCGCTTGCGCGACACGGCCGCGACGATGGCGTTGCCGGTCGCGGCGAGGCGCTCGTAGCTCGGATCGCCCTGCCACGAGAAAGCGATCGCGGCACGGCCATCGGCCTCGAGATCGAGGCCGATGAAGCCCTGGCGAATCGCCTCCGCGAGCTTCTCGGGATGGTCCTCGGCGATGCGGCCGACATGCATCACCGGTACGCCATGCACCGGCAGGATCGACGGATCGGAGAGATAGATCGTCTTGCCGCTGACCTGGATGGTGAATTGCGAGGCGCCGATCACGGTCGCGCGGATGCGCTGCCCCGGATCGATCAGCGGCAGCTTGGCGCGCGTCGTCAGCTGCTTGATCATCGCGCGCGCCAGCGGCATGGCGATGTCGCCGTATTCCTGCGGCTCGGTGCCGAAGATGTATTCCGAAACGCCGCCCGAGAAGGTCAGCGCGGTCGGCTCGACGGTGCGCCGCAGTGGCTCGGTCAATAGGAGCTTCTGACCGAGCGGATCGAGCTTGGCGCCGAGCACATAATCGGCTGCCACCTTCGCGAGCCGCTGCGCCGTGGCCTCGCGCTTCTCCGGATCGGCAAACGATTCCGGCGCGGCTGCGAAGCCGAGATCCTCGGCGGTCAGCCGCGCCGAATCATCGATGCGCGTCCACTTGCCTTGGTCATCCGTCGCAACAAGGCGTCCTCCGACGGCGAAAGCGGCCGAGCTTACCGGCGTACCCTTTTCGATCAGGGTCAGCTTGGTGGTGCCGCCACCGATATCGACGTGGAGCACGCATTGGCTGCGATCGCGCGATAGCTTCACCGCGCCTGAACCATGCGCCGCCAAGCGGCATTCGAGAATATGGCCCGCGGTGGCGCAAACGAATTTCCCCGCCTCGTCGGCGAAAAGTTCGTCGATCGCGCGCGCATTCTTCCGCTTGATCGCCTCACCCGTCAGGATCACCGCACCGCTATCGACATCGGTCCGCTCGAAGCCGGCTTCCTTATAGGATTTGTCGATGAAAACCTTCAGCGCCTGCGCGTCGATCAAGCCATCGGGCAGGAAGGGGGTGAGCATGATCGGCGAGCGCCACAGCACCTGCCGATCGACGACCACGAAACGCGCCGAAAGACCTTCGCTCTGGCGCTGCAGGACGACTTTGGCGAAAAGCAGGTGCGAGGTCGAACTGCCGATATCGATCCCAACGGTTTTGAGCTCGACGTGTTCCTGGCTCCAGATGAAAGCGGCGAGCTGGGCGCGCTGCTCTTCCGACAATGTTTCGCCGAAATGCTCGTGCTCGAACTCGGTGTCGTGCATATCTTCGTCTTTATTACTCATTGCGCCCGACATGATAGAAAGGCGCCTCGCCCGAAACAACCAAACAACCTGTTAGAGCCGATCACGGGCCGGCTGGAATATATTGCTTGGCGAGATTCCCCGCCTCCTGGCGATTGGCAAGGTTTTCCTCGGTCTGTTCCGCGATATAGGTGACACCCTTCTGAGGCGCGAGCCGCGGTACCGCATAAGGGATGTCGACGCGCCGGCTATTGCCCCCGATCTTGCCCCAATCTTTCTGTCCCGCTTTCGAGAGCAGCCAGTTGATATAGACCTTGGCCGCGTTGGGATGCGGCGCGTTCGCCATCAGCGACACGCTGCCGTAAGCAAAATCCAAGGTTGGGCGAGGCATCGGCGCCTCGAAAGAGACGACGTTCTTGCCCAGCCCGAGCTGCTGAAAGCGCTCGATCTCGTCGGAAGAGGCGCCGATGGCGATTGGATATTTGCCGCTAACGAGCCATTCGGCTTCCTGGTGCGGATTGGCGATATAGACGATCTTTTGCTGGCTATAGAGGCGCTTTAGCCAATCCTCGCCAAAATTGAGCAGATAGCGCTGTGCCGCGCCGAGGCCAGGGCCCGGCAGCCGCGGATCGTCGAACACGATCTTGCCCGCGACTTTCGGACTTTGCAGATCGTCGTAGCTGCTGAGGACGTCGCGCGAGACAAAGTCGCGGTTGACCGCCGTCGTCTCGGTCACCGTCGCCTCGAAGCCAAAAATGAATTTCTTGTCCCGGTCGACCCAGCCGCCGTCGCGACCGCCGTACCACGCCTTGTCGTCGAGCACCTCGGGCAACATGAGCGCAGGCTCGATCGGCGCGAAAGCGTTGATCGGCTTGAGGCTCTGCAGCGTCGACGACGAACCGCCGACATAAACGTCGACGGTATAAACGCCGGCGGCGCGCTCGCGCACGATCTTGGGGATTGCGTCGCGGCCGCTCAGCCCGCTGAAATTGACCTTGATCTGCGGGAAGGCCTGACGGAATCCGTCGGTTAGAATGTGATGGAAAACTTCGCCGGGACCGCCATGCACATCCACCTCGCCTTCGGCGATGGCGGCTTTTACCGTATCGTCCCACGGATCGGCACGAGCCTCCGATACAACGGCCGTCGCAGCCAGCGACAGCACGCCCAGCAAAGCAAAGCGCGCGCGGTTCAGCTTATCATGCATGGTCACGGCCCTGCCGGGATGTTCTGTTTGGCGATCTGCTCGGCCTGCTGCCGCGTCGGCAAATTCTCTTCATTTTGTTCGCCGACATAGGTCACACCGGGCTGCGCAGCGGTTTCGGGCGTCGCTACGGGCACGTCGAGCCGCCGGCTGTTCTCGCCCGTCTTGGTCCACTCGATCTGTCCTGCTTTCGACATGAGCCAATTGATATAGACCTTGGCCGCGTTGGGGTGCGGCGCATGCGAAATCATCGATATCGTGCCGTAGCCGTATTCCAGCGACGGGTGCTCGAGCGGATAAAGGAAGTCGGTCACGTTCTTGCCCAGCCCCTGCTGCTGGAAGATTTTCAGTTCCTGCGGCGCGACGCCGATGCCGATCGGATATTTGCCGCTGATCACCCATTCGGCGAGCTGCCGCGGATTGGCGATATAGGTGATCTTCTGCTCGGCAAAGAGCTTCTTTAGCCAATCGGCGCCGTAATTGACGAGGAAGCGCTGCGCCGTCGAGACCCCCTGACCAGGCAGGGGCGGATCGTCCCAGACGATCTTGCCGGCGAATTCGGGCCGAAAGAGATCGTCGAAAGTCTTTAGCTTGTCATGCGGGATGAAATCCCAATTGACGGACAGCATCGGCGTGACCGTCGCCTCGAAGCCCATCACATATTTCTTTTCCCTGTCGATCCAGCCGGCGTCGAGCCCGCCGAGCCAGGCCTTGTCGTCGAGCACCTCGGGCAGGATGAAAGCCTCGCGCAGCGGCTCGAACGCGCCGATCGGCTTGAGAGCCTGCAAGATCGACGAGGTGCCGCCGTTATAAACATCGAGGCTATAAATGCCGGCCTCGCGCTCGCGCACGATCTTTGGAATCGCATCGCGGCCGCTGAGACCGTTAAAATTCACCTTGATCTGCGGATAGGCCGCGTGAAAACCGTCGACCAGAATGTGACGGAACATCTCGCCCGGCCCGCCATGCACATCGACCTCGCCCTCGGCGTTCGCCGCTTTAACGACATCGTCCCAGGATGCTTCGCCGGCAAAGGCCAACGGCGCGGCGATCATCGCTCCGAGGCCAGCCAAAGCCGTCATGCCGCGCATCAGGGTAGCGCGCCGGCGGCGATCGCCTCGGCCCATCGTTCTCCTCCCACAAATGAACCGCGCGGTCGATAGACCGCGATAATGTTGGCGCAACTCTAGCAGCTTTTCTTGCCGCGCGCTTCGGGGCTGCCGCGTTGACGGTTGCGCGGCGGCGACGATAGAGTTTCGCATGGCGATCCCGCATGGCGCGGCCAATAGATCGGGACGGCAGGGAGGCGCGTTGGCGCAGGCTTTCGTTCAACTCGAGCGGCTCAGCAAGAGCTACGGCCCGGTACCCGCGGTTGCTGAACTGTCGCTCGAGATCGCCAAGGGTGAGGCGTTGACGCTGCTCGGTCCCTCGGGCTGCGGCAAGACCACGACGTTGCGCATGGTCGCGGGTCTCGAGAAGCCGGACGTGGGCGCGATCCGCTTTGACGGGCGGCCCGTGGTCTCGATCGCCGATCGCATCAACCTGCCACCCGAGAAGCGGAATATCGGCATGGTATTCCAATCCTATGCGATCTGGCCGCATATGACCGTCGCGCAGAACGTCGCCTTCCCGCTGAGAGTACGCCGCATCGACGCAGCGACGATCCGCGAGCGCGTGCGCGCCGCGCTGACGATGATCGGCCTCGGCGGGATGGAAGACAGGCCGGCGACGCGTCTGAGCGGCGGGCAGCAGCAACGCGTCGCGCTCGCGCGCGCTTTGATCCACGAGCCGGCGCTGCTTCTCCTCGACGAGCCGCTCAGCAACCTCGATGTGAAGCTACGCGAGCAGATGCGCGTCGAGTTGAAGCTGCTGCAGGCCCGGCTCGGCCTCACGCTGATCTATGTAACGCATGACCAAAGCGAAGCGCTGAGCCTGTCCGACCGCATCGCCGTGCTCAATCGCGGCCGCGTCGAGCAAATCGGCGCGCCGCGCGCGCTGTACGAGCAGCCGGCAACGCCGTTCGTGCGCGACTTTCTCGGCAAATCCGTGACCCTGCCCGGGCGCGTCAAATCGCTCGCCGCCGGGCACGCCGCGATCGAGCTGGTGGGCGAGGATAAGACTTTGATCGAATGCCCGGTGCCGACCGGACTCGATCTCGCCGCCGATCGCGAGGTCGAGGTCTCGCTGCGGCCGGAAGCGATCCATCTCGCCAACGGCCAAGCCAGCGTCCTCCACGGCGTGGTCGAAGCGGTGCTTTATCAGGGCGAGCGCTCCGAATGCGAGGTGAAGATCGGCGCCAGCGCGCTCTGTGTTTATCTGCCCTCCGGCCACACCGCCGCACCGGGCGACAAGATCTCGCTAGCGATCGAGCCAGGCGCCGCGCGGCTCTGGGCGAAATCCAGCGGAGCCGCGTAATGGCGAGCACCGCACCGGTCTTACCGCAACCCGCCCTGCGGCAACCGCTACGGACGATCGATCCGCAATATGCGGTGTTCCTCGTCGTGCTCGGCATCGTCGGGCTGTTCGTCCTCTATCCGGTGCTGGTGATCCTCATCGACAGCTTCGTGGTCGGACCGATCGGCGGTGCGCGCCAGTGGGGCCTCGACGGTTGGCGCGCCGCTTTCACCGATCCGACCATGCTCAAAGCGGTGATCAACACTGTCAAAGTCCTCGCCGCGAATGAATCGATCTCGCTGCCCAGCGCGGTGTTGCTGGCTTGGCTGCTCGCGCGCACCGATTTGCCGTTGCGCGGCACCTTTGAATTCGCCTTCTGGATCACTTTCTTCCTACCGTCGCTTTCAGTGACCCTCGGCTGGATCGTGCTGCTCGGTCCGCAAAACGGGCTCCTCAATCAACTCGCGCTGGCGCTGCCTTTTATCGGCAAGGCGCCGTTCGACATCTATTCCTTCTGGGGGATCGTCTGGGCACATATCAGCACCAGCTCGCTCGCTATCAAGGTGATGCTGCTGACGCCGCTTTTCCGCAATCTCGACGCCGCATTCGAGGAAGCGGCGCGCTGCTCCGGCGCGGGGCGCTGGATGACGCTGACGCGCATCGTCATTCCCGCGGTCGCGCCGGGCATTCTCACCGTGCTCGTGCTCTCGCTCATCCGCGCGATGCAGACCTTCGAGATCGAGATGGTGCTCGGCCCGCCTTTCAATTTCTGGGTCTTCGGCACGAAGATCTATGTCCTCGTCGCGCAAGTGCCGCCCGAATTCGCATCGGCGACCGCGCTTGCCGTGGTCGGATTCGTCGTCATCACGCCGCTGATCGCGTTGCATCGCTGGCTGACGACCCGCACGGACTACACATCGATCACGGGACGCGAGCGCAGCCAACCAACGCCCTTGGGACGCTGGCGGTGGCCCATCTTCTGCCTCGTCGCGCTGCTGACGCTGACGATCACCCTCTTGCCGATCACTTTCCTCGTTGTGGCGTCGTTCATGAAGCTGTTCGGCTTTTTCAACATCGCCTCGCCGTGGACGACGGCGCATTGGGGCTCGGTGCTGAACGACGACTTCTTCACGCATTCGCTGATGAATACCCTGATCCTCGCCGCGGGCACGGCGCTGGGCGCGATCGTGCTGTGCTCGCTTGCCGCCTATTTCACCGTGCGCTCGCGCTATCTCGGCCGCAACCTCCTCGACTTCCTCTCCTGGCTGCCTTTTGCCATTCCCGGCATCCTGCTCGGCGTGGGCCTGCTCTACGTCTTCCTCGGCAACCCGTTGCTCAAATTGCTCTACGGCAGCGTCGCGCTGATGATCCTCGCCATGGTGATCGCCGGCATGACGCTCGGCACGCAAATCCTGAAAACGACGATCCTCCAACTCGGCGCGGCGCTCGAAGAGGCGGCCAGAACCTGCGGCGCGTCATGGTGGTATGGCTTCCGTCACATCATCGTGCCGATCCTGATGCCGACTTTGGTGCTGGTCGGAGTCATCAATTTCATCGCCGCGTCACGCGATATCGCGAGCGTCGCCTTGCTTGCGTCCAACACATCGAAGACCCTGTCGTTGCTGCAACTCGACTATATGGTCGATGGCCGCTGGGAAGACGCGGCGGTCGTATCGGTCGTCGTCATGGTGGTGACGACCGGCGCCGCCTTCCTGGCGCGGCTCTGCGGCATAAGGTTGGGTGTGCGAGGCTAGAATGAAGCGCCTTCTCATTGCCCTGCCAACCATATTTGCCTGGCTCGGCCTGGCGTCGCTCGCGCAGGCGGATGCGATCAGCGACTTCTATGGCAGCCACACGATCCGCCTGATCGTCGCGACGCCGGCGGGTGGTCCCTACGACAATCATGCGCGGCTGCTGGCACGCCATCTCGGCGACCATATTCCCGGCCATCCGACGATCGTGGTCGAGAATCTCGCCGGCGCGACCGGCATGCTGGCGGCAAATTACGTCTACAATATCGGGCCGCAAGACGGCACGGTCCTCGCCAATCTCCACAACATGCTGCCGCTGATCAAAGCTCTTGGTCAAAGCGACGTGAAAGTCGATCCGGCGCGCTTCAATTGGATCGGCAATATGGCGCGCGAAGTCGGCGATGTGATTGTCACGACAAAGTCGCCGGTGAAGACGATCGACGACGCGACGCACACAACCGCGGTTATCGGCGCGCCCTCGCCCATGGCGTTGGGCGCGATCTATCCGCGTGTCATGAACTATGTGCTGAAGACGAAGTTCCGCGTCGTTATGGGTTACGACGGCGCCGCGGGCGTCGAGCATGCGATGGAACAAGGCGAGGTCGAGGGCGACGCCGGCGACACCTGGTTCAGCGGTCAGGGCAATACTTATGATTGGTACAAGGCCGGCAAAATCCGGGTGCTCGTCCAGATAGGCAACCGCACACCCGATCTGCCGGACGTGCCGCTGCTCGTCGATCTCGCCGGCAACAGCGATGATAAATCGTTGCTGGAGCTGTTCTCGGCGCCTTACACAATCGGCAAGCCGACGGCTGTTGGGCCGAAAGTGCCCGTCGAGCGCGTGGCGGCGCTGCGCGCGGCCTATGCCGCGACGATGCAGGACCCGGCTTTTCTCGCAGATGCGAAAAAGCTCGGCATCGAGGTGGCGCCGGTTTCCGGCGAGGAGTTGGCGAGCCTGATGTCCCGGCTGATGAATCTCTCGCCCGCGCTGCTCGACCGCGCCCAGCAAGCGATCGCGCCCTGACCTGATCTTGCGTCCTCTCGGATCGCGGGCCTACGATAAGGCACGCAACGAAAAAACGTGGAGGCGGACGATGTTGAGCCGTGAGGATAACGAGCGCCTGGTCCGGGTCGGTCGCGGCACGCCAGCCGGCGAACTCTTCCGCCGCTACTGGCAGCCCACCTGCCTGTCGGTCGAACTGCCCGAGAACGACGGTGCGCCGATCCGCGTGCGTCTGCTTGGCGAGGATCTGATCGCCTTTAGGGACACCCAAGGGCGCGTCGGTTTGGTCGATGCTTACTGCCCGCATCGCCGCGCGCCGCTGTTCTTCGGCCGCAACGAGGAATGCGGGCTGCGCTGCGTCTATCATGGTTGGAAATTCGACGTCGACGGGAATTGCGTCGATCTGCCGAGCGAGCCCGCGACCAGCCCGATGAAGAACAACATCATGGTCAAGCATTACCCGACCTTCGAGCGCGGCGGGGTGGTCTGGGCCTATCTCGGTCCACAGGAGATGGTGCCCGCACAGCCGGATTACGAGTGGATGCGCTGCCCGACGACCCATGGCCATATCTCGAAGACCTATGAGGCCTGCAACTATCTGCAGGGCCTCGAAGGTGGGCTCGACACCGCGCATTCCTCCTACCTGCACAACCTCAACCTTGCCAACAAATCGCTGCCGCGACAGCGCGACCGCGCGCCGCAACTCGAGGTGCTGCGCAGCGATTACGGCTATTCCTACATTTCGACGCGCCGGCTCGGCGAAGACGGAAACTACGTTCGCGTCTATCACTACATGATGCCCGCCCAACAGATGCGCGGCGGTATCAATGGCGTGGAAGGCCGCAACCAGGTGCCGCAGCTCGACGGGCATCTCTGGGTGCCGATCGATGACGAGCAGACCAATGTCTATAATTGGTGTTACAGCGCGGATCCTGCGTCCCCGATGTCGCCCGAATATTTTGAAGCGCATGAGCATCATTCCGGCCGCGGCCAGCAGGACATGATTCCCGGTACGTTCAAGGTGAAGCGCAATCCGTCGAACGATTATCTGATCGATCGCCAGATCCAGAAGACACGCACCTTTACCGGCATCGAAGGTGTGAACACGCAGGATTTTGCCATCCAGGAAGGCATGGGCCCGATCGTCGATCGCTCGCAGGAATATCTCGGCACCACCGACCGCGCGATCGTGACGATGCGGCGCATGCTGCTCGAGGCGACGCACGCGGTCGAGCGCGGCGAGACCCCGCCTGGCGTCGAGCCTAAGACGCATGCGCAAATCCGCCCCTATGACGGCATCGTGCCGCCGGACGCCAATTGGCAAGACGCCTTCGCCGAGGGGCTTCGCTGCAAATGGTAGCGGCTTAGCCCGTCTAAGAGGGCCTTAAGGCGTGTGCGGATCGCTTCCGCGCGGCGCCGGCTGTGCGGTTCAATCATAGGCGCTGACAATCGGTTGCGCCCCGCAGCGCAACCTTTCTCAAGCGGGACCGTTTTTTCCGCGCCATGGCGCGCGCCGAGAAAAAGAAGAGCAAAAAATCGTCGGAAACCCGCGTACCCGTGCACGGCATGGCCACGTTGCCGCGAGTGCATGTCGATACCTATGGCGCGCAGCTCCGCGATGGCGATGAGCAATATGGCGACCGCGCGAACAAAGGTGCTTTCGCAGCGATTCTCGATGATTGGCGCAAGCGCGCGGCCAAAAGCGGCGGCGATCCGCTTGCCGATGTGCCGGATGAAGCGCTGAGCAGGAAGAATCTCGCGAACTTCCTCGCTTCCGACGACCTCGAAGCCGCGGGACTGGTGCAGGGGGTGATCGAATCGTTCGCGCTCGAGTTCGCCTCGGTTATTACGCGCTTTCTCCGACTCAAAGATTGGAAAGGCACGGAACGTATCGCCATCGGCGGCGGCTTCCGTGCCAGCCGCGTCGGCGAGCTGGTGATCGGTCGCGCCGCAATTCAGTTGAAGCTAGAAGGCACGCGCGTCGACATCCGTCCGATCCGCGAGCATGTCGACGAGGCCGCCATGATCGGCGCCTTGCAACTCGTGCCGAATTGGATGCTCGCTGGTCACGATGCGATCCTCGCCGCCGATATCGGCGGCACGAATGTGCGCGTGGGCGTGGTTACATTCCATTTCGGCAATAAGGAGGGCGCCCTTTCCCAGGGTAAGGTCGTCTTGTCCCAAAAATGGCGTCATGCCGACGACAAGACGCCTTCCCGGACGCGCGCTGTCGAGCGGATCGTCGGAGCTTTGCAGGACCTGGCCCGGCGCGCGCAGAAGCGGCGCTTACGATTGGCGCCCTTCATCGGTATCGGCTGTCCTGGAATCATCAACAGCGATGGCTCGATCAAGGCGGGCGGACAGAATCTCCCCGGCAATTGGGAAAGCGATAATTTCAACCTCGCGAGCGAGCTGGGGAAGGCATTGCCGACGATCAACGGCGAAGCCCCCCTGATCATCGTCCACAATGACGCCGTGCTACAGGGTTTAAGTCAGGTGCCGCAAATGCTCGACGCGGCCCGTTGGGGAATCCTCACGATCGGCACCGGTCTCGGCAATGCGCGGTTCACCAATCTCGCGGTCCGGCACGCGAGACGCCGGCGCTGACGCGGCGACGACCGGTCGGTCTGCCGCCGAGTCAGGCGGGCATAGCTCCATCGCGCATGATCCGGTCATGAGGAGCCATTACCCGCAGCGGCGCTGCTGCTGCGGATCGCTTCCTCATTCGCTTTCACGGGGCGTGCGGATCGCTGCCTTGCAGCGAGTGCAGCCGGCTGCGCAACTCCTCGGTTGCCGCGCGTGCGTCGGCAGCGTTGTGCACGATCCTCGGCGACAGCAGGACCAGCAGCTCGGTGCGCTGGACGTTGCGATCCGTCGTGCCGAAAGCCGCGCCGATTACCGGAATATCGGATAGCAGCGGCAGGCCGTTCTTGGTCAGGCTGTTCGTATCCTGAATGAGGCCGCCGAGCGCGACGGTCTCGCCATCCTGCACGGTGATGCTGCTCTGGAGCCGGCGCTCGGTGATGGTCGGGCCAAGGCTGGTATTGGTCGAAGCGTTGGTCGCGGCGACGGCGCTGACCTCTTGCCCCACTTCCAGCGTGACCAGCCCATTCGCGTTGATGCGCGGCGTTACCTTCAGGATGACGCCGGTATCGACATATTGGACCGTGTTCACGATCGGCGCGCCGGTCGTGACGGTGCTCTGAATCTGTGCCGTGGGGATCGGGATCGCGTTACCGACGAGCAGCGAGGCCGATTGATGATCGAGCACCAGCAACTCGGGCGATGAGATCACATGAACATTGGTGATGCCCGAAAGCAGGTTCAGAACCACATTGGCGTTCGCGCTGCCGAGAATGTAGTTGAAGCCGGGGAAGGTTCCCGCGATCGTCGAGGCGGCGGCGGATATCGGCGTCGCCGTACCCCCGAAAATGAATTGGTTCTCGTGCTGATGGAAGAAATACTGCAACCCGTATTGCAGATCGTTGCCGAGCGTGACTTCGGCGATCGTCGCCTCGATCAGCACTTCGAGCGGCGCGACATCGATGCGTTTCAGTGCCTCTTCCACCATCTGATAGTCGCGCGGCCGCGCGTATATGACGAGCGTGTTGTTCTTTTCATCAGCCACGACCCGGATCGGCGGCAAATCCATCCCGTTGGGCAGCGCTGCCCCCGTCGCGCCTTGGCCCGATGACGGCGACGAATTCTGGTCGAGCGGCGATTCTTCGGCGACTTGCGGCGGACCGGATTGCTGCTGTTGCGACCCGTTGGCAAGCGGCGAGCTGGGCGCGTAATTGCCGCTGCCGAGCATGCCGGAAGACTGCCCCCCGGCGGAAAGACCGGTACCGAGCCCGGGCGGTGCCGTGCTCCCCGCACCGCTGCTTCCGCCGAGGCCGCCGAAGCCAGAACTGCCGATCGATACCGCGCTCGTGCCCGGCGCGGTTTGGGCCTGCACGGTGCTCACCTGCCCGTTCGAGAAAAGCTGAGTCAGGACGCGCGCGACGTCGGCCGCGCGGCTGTTTTGCACGTGATATTCGTAGATCTGGGGCTTATTCGCCGCTTCGCCGCGATCGAGACGCTCGATCCACATCCGCGCCTGCTCGACATAGGCGCGCTGCGGCGAGACGACGAGGATCGCATTCATGCGCTCGAGCGGCGCAAAGCTCAGCATGCCGGGCAGCGGCACGCTGCCTTTCGGCCCGAAAATGGTGGTGAGCTCATCGGCGATCTCTTTCGGCGGCGCGATTTGCAGGGGCACGATGCCGAAAGACATGCCGGCGATCCAATCGACATCGAAAGCTTTCACCATGTCGGTGATGGTCGAAAGATCGACACCGGAGCCGGAGAGGATGATCACGTTGCGCGTCGTATCGATCTGAAGCGTCGCGTCCTTCGGTACGAAGGGCTGGAGCGTGCGCTGCAAATCGGCGGCCGAAACGTAGCGCAGCGGCAAGATCTGCACGTTGTAGGCGGAATTCGGGGCGCCGCCGCCCACACTCACCGGCGCCGTGCCAAGATGCACCGCCTCTTCCGAGGGAGTCACGCGATAGACGCCGTTCGTCTCGACCAAAGCAAGGCCGCTCGCACGCAGCGTCTCTTCGAGCACCGGCAGCACATCCTGCTGCCGGATCGGGCGGCTGGTCTGGATGGTGACGTTCGCCTGGACCTTGGGATCGATCGTGTAGTTGAGATGGAGGATGTCGCCGAGGACGCGCGGCAAGACTTCGCGCACATCGGCATTGACGAAATTGAGCGTGATATCACCCGTTGAAACGGCGGCAGCCGCGCCGCTGCTCGGGCGTGACACCGTCCCGATGAGGGTCCCGGTGCCGCCGATGATCTGCGCGCGCTCGGCAGGCACAGCCTGGGTCGGGTTGGCAACCTCCGGTTCTTGCACCGGCGACCCCGCCAAACGGGTCGGCGCAGCGGTACTCGATGCTGCGGTCGCCGATACCGGCTTCTGGTCGGTGACGGAGGAAGCGTCTTGCGGATTCGTGCAAGCGACGCCGGCGAGCGACATCGCCCCGACCGCAGCGCGGCAAGCCCAGAGTACGATGGTGGAGCAGCGATAACGTGACAGGGGACACACCTCGGATCGAGACTTAGTCAGGGACGCCTTGCCGGTCCTTCAGCCGCGCCACGCTATTGCGGCAATTTTTCGGAAAAATGACAGTGACGCGCTTTTCCCCCGGTCTCGCCAATTTCTCGGCGGATTCCGGCTCATATTTTCGTGTTGCGGCGTTTCGGCGCAGCATGTACACATATTTAATAAAATACATTATATATATCAATTATCTAATTGAAAATACAAAATATTATCTTTCCGGAGTGCGGGGCCCGATAAGGCACGCGAAGTTGCCGTTGTAAGTCAGGATGTCCGCCGGCTTTGACGAGGCCTCGGGATAATTTCCTGCAATCTCAAATACTAAGACATCGATTCTGCCACGACAAATTCTCATCCGCCGAAGCAGCTACCGTACCTGTTTTTGCTTGATGAGGTTGTCGACGATCTCGGCGACGATTTCCGGCTGATCAGTCTGGACCTGGTGGCCGGCATTCTTGACCCAATGGAATTTGACGTCGGGCAAGAGCGCTTCGACCTCGCGGCCATGCGAAGGCGCGGCGAAAATGTCGCTTTCGCCCCAGATAAAGACCGTCGGAATCTTCTTCGCCAGCGCCGGCAGGCTCTCGCGCATATCGAAGAGGGCTGTCGCCAGCGCATCCGTCCGTATCGCGGCGATCGACTTCTCCGAAGCAGCGAAGGCTTCCATGGCACCGGGCCGCGTCGCCGCTTTCTGCCGCAAATCGACCAGCGCGTCGGTGATAACCTCCGGCCGCGCCGCCAGGCCCTGCATCAGCCGCACCATCGATTCGCGCGTGCCGTCGTAGGAGCTCAGCAGCTTGTGCCCCTCGCCACGCGGCGCCTTCAGCCCCATCGCGCCGCCGATGGTGATGCTGCTGAGCAGCACGACATTGTCGACGCGCTCCGGATAGGTCATCGCATAGCGCGCGGCGCACCACGCGCCCTGCGAATTGCCCATGACAGTGAAGCGATCGAGGCAGAGCGCGTCGGCGAACGCTGCCGCATGATCGACGCGGCTTTGCAGCCCATGACGCATCGCCACGGTATCGGTCTCGCCATAGCCGCCGATCGAATCGAGGCCGATGAGGCGGTAGCGGTCGCCGAGCAACTCGAGCAGCCGGCCAAGTCCCGCCTCGCCCGACGAGCCGTGGCCGCCGCCATGCATCGCGAGGATGACCGGACCGTCGCCACCGCTTTCCGTGTAGTGCGTCTTGACGCCGTCGACCATGACAAAACGGGATTGGTGCGTACTGGTCATCAGCTTATCCTTCCCTTTTCGGCCTTCGCGCAATGCTTAGGGCTCGGCCAAGTTTTCATGGGCGCGGCTCAGCAACGCATGGAAAGACTGCCGCTCGGCCGCGTTGAAACCCGCCGTGATCTTGGCATTGATGCGGCGCATCTCGCGCAGCGTCCGCTGCGTCTTCTTGCGTCCCTCGGGCGTCAAATAAAGATCAATGCGGCGTTTGTCGATACGGCTTGGCTTGCGCGAGACGAGCTGATGGCGTTGCATGACGCCGACGATCACACCGGCATGCGCATCGCCGAAACCGAGCAACAGGCCTAGCTCGCGCTGCGTGATGCCTTCGTTGCGATAAAGCGCGCGCAGCGGAAACCACACGCGCAGCGGGATTCCTTGCTTAGCGATCCGGGCCTCGATGTATTTGTAGAGCCGCAGGCGCGTATCGCGGATGAGGAAGTCGAGGCTCATCGTCAGCTCATCCGCCACCGGCGCGGCGTGCTTCGTCGTCGTCGGCATCTAGAAGAACGTCGTCAGATTGCGCGACAGCAGCACGCTTTGATCGAGATAGATCGTGCGGCGGAGCACTTTCAACGGGCCCTGCTCGCGGCGCAATATATCGATGCGTTTGCCGATGAAGAGATCGACATCGTGCTCTAGGCGAAAACCGCAGACGATAAAGCGGCTCTTCACCGTGATATCGTCGCCCTCGACCTTCTCGACGCGCACATTGGCGACGAGATGCGTCGTGCGCGAGCGGGGCTCCTCGGCCCAATGATCGCCGCCCTGGATCTGCAGCACGCGCTTCTTCAGCGTGTCTTTGCCCTCGTCGAACCAATTCGCCTCGACGGCTTCGCGCGTATATTCGAGCTCGGGCTGGTTGAAACGCACATTGCGCGCGATCGGCATCCAATAATGAATGTCGTCATGGAGGAGAGCCAGCCAGTCATCGAAGCGCCGCTCGTCGAGCAGCTCGGCTTCGGCGCTGAGGAAGCGTTCCACCTCGGCTTCCAGCAGTAGCCGGTCGAGAGCGCTGTCACGATCCGCGCTCATGCTTCGTCGGCGACAAGCTTCGCCCAGTGGGCGTAGAAAGCGCGCTGATTGTGCTCGGTGACGTCCTCGGTAATGACGACGTCCTTGCCGAGCCACTCGTCGGGACGCGCCTTCCGCTCCAGCCCCATCGCAAGTTGGTAGTTGAACGGATAACGGCGCGAGACGAGGCTTTCGGCGCCGCGCTGCGCCGCAGTCCAATTCTCCATATCGTCCTGCTCGACCATGCCGGCCGGACCGGCATAACGCAGATAATATTCGCGCAGCGTGTCCTTCACCGCGTTCGGCGCGCTGCGCGGCACGAAGAGCCAGCGCCACACTTCCGTCTTGCCGGCGCTGAGCGGCAGCCAAAGACCGATCGTCGTGCGGCCGGCGCTGTTGAAATGCGTATTCGGGAAAATCACGCCGCCTCGGATCAACAGCCGCGACTTGTCGCCGAGCCGTTGCTGGCGCTTCTCGTGGCATTGGCGATAGTAGTCGTTGACCTCGGCCGACGCGGCCTCCTGATCGTCGTAAGGCGCAAGCGCGGCGAAGACACTGGCGCGGATTGTATGACCGCGCTGCGGGTCGGCGAGAAACGTCGGCTGCTGTTTCACCTTCACGCCGGCGAAATTATGCCGCGAGGTCTTGCCGGAAAGCCCGACCGACAGCCGCTCGACCGAGATATGGCTGTAGCCATGATAATGATCGCCGGCAAAATTCTCGGCGCCGAACTTCCAGTTGCACGGCACCTGCCATTTGACGGTGCCGCCGATTACCTCGTAGCCGTCGTCTTCGCCATCCGGCCCCTGCAGCAGCGCGCGCAGATAGAATTGCATGTCGGCGCCGAGGTAATCCTCGAAGGACGGCGCGGCCTCGTCGAAGGTCGCCCAGATCGAGCCGTAGAATTCCGTCGTACGCGCGCGAACGAGGCCCCATTTCTCGCGTTCGAGCTTGCCTTGATAGCGCTCGCGGAATTTTGGCACGCCAACCAGCGATCCGTCGAGCCCATAGGACCAGCCGTGGTACGAGCAGATGAAATCGGTGGCGTTCCCCGAATCATAGCGGCACGCCGGCATGCCGCGATGGCGGCAGCTATTGAGCAGCACGTTGATCGCGCCTTTCCCGTCGCGCGCGACGATCACCGTCTCGGTGCCGCAGCGCGATAGAAAGAAATCGCCGTTCTTCGGCAACTGGCTGGTGTGGCCGACGAAATTCCAGCCCCGCGCGAAAACGCGCTCCAGCTCACGACGGAAAATCTCCTCGCTCGCGAAGCTTTCGCGGCTCAACGTTCCGGCATCGGCATCGATCAGATCGGATAGGCGCATATGTTACGCAGTGTATAACACCTATGCGGATAAGTCCAGTAAACAGGGCTATTCCGATTGACAGCCGGATCACCGGCGTCTAGCGTCCCCGGCAAACAAGAACGCGAATTTGAACGGAGGATTCGGCGGTGAAATACGCGCGTTGCTTGGCTCTCCCCATCATGGCCATCGGCTTGATCGCCGCATCGCCTTTGCGCGCGGCCGAGCCCTATGAGATCAACACCATCCTCTCGCTGACCGGCAACATTGCGTTCGTCGGCCAGACCCAGCTCAAGTCGCTGAAAGCAATCGAGACGATGGTGAATGCCGATGGCGGCATCAAGGGCCGCCCGCTGTCCTTCGTCGTTTCCGACGATGAATCGAGCCCGCAAACTGCCGTGCAGCTCGCGCACAACCTGATCGCCAAGAACGTGCCGATCATCCTCGGCTCATCGAGCCCCAATGCCTGCGGCGCGATGGCACCCCTGCTGCAGCAGAACGGACCGCTGCTTTACTGCCTAGCCAATGGCGGCACGGCGGTGCCTGGCAGCTACGAGTTCTTCACCGAAATGTCCTATGACGACCTGATGGCGGTAACGGTGCGCTATTTTCGCGAGCGCGGTTTGACCCGCCTCGCCACGATCTTCGCGACCGATTCCGGTGGTCAGACGTCGGAGAAAGCACTGCAAGCCGCGCTCGCTTTGCCCGAGAACAAATCGATGCAGCTTGTGGCGCCGCAACATTTCGCGCCGGGCGATGCCAGTGTCGCTGCACAGATGGCGGTGATCAAGGGGGCCAACCCCAACGCGATGATCGCCTGGGCGACGGGTGGCGCGGCCGGCAATCTCATGCGCGGCGAAAAGGATATCGGGCTCGACATCCCAACGATGACCTCGCCCGGCAATCTCACCGATGCTTTCTTCAAGCAATACGGGCCGGTGCTGCCGACGGAGTTGCTCTACCCAGCCGTTCCCTATTACGCGAGCGGCGCACCGACAGACGCGGCCACAACGAAAGCGGTCGCGGTAATGGCGAAGGCGCTTGCCGCCGTCGACGCACATCCAGATATGATCACGATCAGTTCTTGGGATCCGGCGCTGGTGCTGGTTTCCGTCTTGCAGCAACTCGGCCCCGATGCAACCGCGCAAAAGCTGCGGGATTACCTGCTACAACTTAAGGGTTGGGTCGGCGCCAACGGGCCCTATGATTACGTCGCCAATCCGCAACGCGGCGTCGGCGGCGACAACGTTGTGATGGTGCGGTGGGACGCGGAGCATAAATCTGTCGTCGCCGCGAGCAATTTCGGCGGTGAGCCGCTAAAGCATTAAGCGAGGTGACCATGATCGCCTGCCTCTCGCCCAACGGCCAGAATCTCAATCGCGGCGACGCCGCGCCGACCCGCCTGCTCGTCGCGACACTGCGCGGCATCAACGTGCTGGAGCGCAGCGGCCCCAGCGCCGCTTGGACCGATCGCGGCCGCGTCATGGACGGTCATCATTGCAGCTCAATCATGATCGAGCCGAAACGCGGCGGCGTCTTCGCCGGCATGCATTCGGGCGGTCTCTATTACAGCGGCGATGACGGCCAGACCTGGGAGAAGCGCAGCGACGGCATCACCATCAACCAGGTGTTTTGCGTCGGCTATGCGCATCACGGCGACAAGATCGCGCTCTATGCCGGCACCGAGCCTGCCTCGATGTTCCGCAGCGACGATTACGGCAAGAGTTGGGTCGAGCAGCCCGGCGTCAAAGAGACCAAGGGCCGCGATAAATGGTCCTTTCCGAGCCCACCGCATGACGCGCATGTGAAGACGATGACGATCGATCCGCGCGATCCGAACGTTATCTATGCCGGCGTCGAGCAAGGCGATCTTCTGAAGACCGTCGACGGCGGCTCGAGCTGGTTCGTGCTCGATGATTTCTCGAAGCCAACGGATTGGACGTATCGCGACATCCACCTCGTCGTCGTCCATCCCGAGAATTCCGCCGAGCTCTATATGACGACCGGGATGGGGCTCTATCGCAGCACCGACGCCGGCGCCACTTGGAAGCTGATCGTCGATAACAGCTTCGCCATCGGATATCCCGATCACCTCATTGTCTCGCCGCGCGACGGCAACACCATGTTCATGGCGGGCGCCGGCGAGAATCCGGGCACTTGGCGCGAGTCGAAGAGTGCGCGCGCGGCGGTCGCACGCTCGAAGGATCGCGGCGTCACCTGGAGCGATGCGAGCAAGGGCTTGGCCGCCGATCGCCGCCCCAATATCGAGGCGATGAGCATGGCCTCTTATCCCGGCGGCTTCACCCTCTTTGCCGGCGACACCGACGGCAGCGTCTATGCGAGCGACGACAACGCCGAGGCCTGGGCGCGCATCGCCGGCGGTCTCGCGCCGGTCACGAAGGGCAATCACTACCGCGCTTTACAACCCGCGAAATAGGACGCACCGTTGCCTCTCGTTCTCGGCCTCGCCTCCTCGCACGCGCCGTCGATGTTCGTCGGCGCCGAGCATTGGCCGGAGGTCTATCGCGGCCTGGCCGGCAAAGCGCCGGCGCCGCCCGAGCTGGCGCAGGAAACGCCGGCGGTGCTGGAAGATTACGCGCGCCGCGTGAGCCAGGGATTCGCGGCTCTACGCGGCCAGCTCGAAGCCGCCAAGCCCGATGCGCTCTTTATCATCGGCGACGATCAGAACGAGCTGTTCTCGAAAGCGCTCATCCCCAGCTTCGCTATGTTCATGGGCGATGAAGCTGAAGGCACGACCGCGATCACCTGGATCGGCGAGAAGGTGCAGGACAAGCGCATCACCCTGCCGTGCCAGCCCGCGATCGCGAAGATCGCGCTCGCCGGTCTGGTCGAGCGCGGTTTCGATTTCGGCTTCGTCGAGAAGATGACGCCGCTTGCGCGGCCGGAGATCGGCCTGGGCCATGCTTTCACGCGCATCGGCCAGGTCATGCGCCTCGTCGAGAGCGGCGTTCCGATCATCCCGATCTTCACCAACGCCTATCACCCGCCGCAGCCCAGCGCGGCGCGCTGCTATGCGCTGGGTCAGGCGCTGCGCGATGTTTTTGCCCACCGGCCCGAGCGTGTCGCGATTTATGGCTCGGGTGGGCTGTCGCACGATCCGCGCGGGCCGCGCGCCGGCGAAGTCGACGAAAAGCTCGACCGCTTCGTGCTCGATCGCATCGCGCAAGGCGACGGCAGCGCGCTCAAGCGGTTGTTCACGCCGGAGATCGCCAGCTTCGGTGCGGGCACCGGCGAGATCCGCAACTGGGTCGCGGTCGCCGGCGCTTATGACGGCGTCAAAGCGACGGTGGTCGATTACCTCCCGGCGCGTCACGCCGTCACCGGACTCGGCTTCGCCTATTGGAAGAACTAGTCCGGCCAACCATGCGCATCATCGCGATCGAAGAGCATTTCTCCGACCCGGCCTATCGCCAGAAGACCGGCGCCAACGAGGCGCGCAGCTATTACATGAGCTCGCGCAGCGAAAAGCTCGGCCACGACATCGCAAAAGAGATCGACGATCTCGGGACAAGCCGCTTGAAGCAGATGGACGCGAACGGCATCGATGTCCAAGTGCTGTCCTTCAATGCGCCGGTCGCACAGGGCTTCACCGCCGAGGAAGCGATCGCGATGGCCAAAAGCCTCAACGAGCGCGTCGGCGCCGCGATCAAGGCGCATCCGACGCGCTTCGCGGGCTTCGCCGCCCTGCCGATGAATGCGCCCGAGGCCGCTGCCGATGAGCTCGAGCGCTGCGTCAAAGATCACCGCTTCGTCGGCGCGATGATCCATGGCCACAGCGGCGGCCGCTTCCTCGACGATAAGAGCTTCTGGCCGATCTTCGCGCGCGCCGAGCAGCTCGGCGTGCCGATCTTCCTGCATCCGGCTTTGCCCAATCCCGATGTAATGAAGGGCTATTTCCAGGGCTTCGAGGATCTGATCGCGCGCCCCGGGTGGGGCTTTGCCGTCGACACCAGCATCCATTTTCTGCGCGTGCTGTTTTCCGGTGTCTTCGACGTCTTTCCCAAGCTGCAATTCATCATGGGCCATCTCGGCGAAGGCCTGCCCTTCGCCATGCATCGCCTCAACGACCACACGAATCTCGTCGCCAAACGCCGCGGCTTGCGGAAGACGCCACTCGACTATATCCGCGACCATCTTTACGTCGCGACCAGCGGCAATTGGTACGAGCCGGCTTTCGTCTGCACACTCCTGGCAATGGGCGCCGACCGTATCCTTTGGGCGATCGATTGGCCTTATGAGGCCAACAACGTCGGCATGGGCTTCTGGAACAAACTCAGCCTCAACGACGGCGATCGCGAAAAGATCGCGCATGGCAACGCCGAGAAACTGCTGCGGCTTTAAGTGAACGGAAAATTTCGATGACAGAATCCATCACGAGACGCGCGGCGCTCGCCGCCGCGGGTGGCACGCTGGCCGCGCTGCACATGCCGAAGGCTTTTGCCGCCGATCTGCCGTTGCTGCATGTCAGCATGGTACCGATCTTCGTCGTCGCGCCGCATGTCGTGGCAGACCGCATGGGCTTTTTCGCCGCCGAGGGCATCGCCGTCACGACCCAGCCGGTGCAAAGCGGGAATGTCGGTATCCCGGGCTTGGTCAGCGGCAGCTTCGATATTCTCTATTCGAACTCGGTCGCGGTGCTGACGGCGCTCGAGCGCGGCATCGATCTGCGCATCATCGCCGAAGGCACGCGGATTGCCGAGAAACCGCCGGTCGCCGCCGCATTGATGCAACGCAAGGACGGCGGCATGCACACCGGCAAGGACCTTGAGGGCAAGACGATCGGCGTCGCGACCAAGTTCGACATTCAATGGCTGATCGCGCAAGCGTGGGTCAAGCTGAAGGGCGGCGATCCGGGCAAGGTCAATTATCGCGAAATGCCCCTGCCCTCGATGCTCGATGCGCTCGCCACCAACCAGGTCGACGCCGTCGTCGCGGTCGATCCTTTCCTCGCCGTCGGCCTCGGCGATCCACGTTTCGAGCTGCTGTCTTGGGCGCAATCGGACGTGATGCCCGGTATGCCGAGTTCGCTCTGGGTGATCACCGGCGAGACGGCCAAGACCAAAGGCGATCTGATCCGCGCTTATTTGCGTGGCTTCTATAAGGGCGCCGAATGGGTCGACGAGCATCTCGGCGATCCCGAATACATGAAGCTCGTCGCGAGCTTTACCAAAACCGACCCGACGCTCCTCGCCAAGATGGCCCTCAACAAGCAGCCGCTCGACATCGATCCCAAACAGATCGAGCGCGTCGCCGCGCTGATGAAGGAAAACGGCTTGCTCAAGACCGACATCGATGTCGCGGGACACGTCTTTAAATAACGGCCCCGGAACGGGGCGGCAGCGGGGCCGCGGGCGTCGAGGCTGGACACAACCGGCGATTTTTGCGATAAGCCCGCGCCCCTTTTAATCGGTCGAGGCGGCACGGCGCCCAGGTAGCTCAGTTGGTAGAGCACGTGACTGAAAATTACGGTGTCGCTGGTTCAATTCCAGCCCTGGGCACCATCATTGCCAAACTCCCAGCGGCGTGACTTTGGATCCGCCGATTTCTGTGGGGAGGTGATCTATTTGAGACTCGGCCGTGGCAGTGGGGACGGCTGAAATGTGGCGGAACTCCAGGCATTTCCGGGGAAAATCGGCGCCGTGGCGGATTTGAGACTTTTCGCGCTAAATCGAGTGCAGCGCGCGAAATTTTGCGCGCGGATTTGAGACTCTCCGATCGCCTTCCGATCAAAAGAAAGCCGGATGCCGCAAGGGTTTTGAACGGCCTAGAGCGTCAGAGTTGAGTGCACCTAAGTCCGACCGAAAGGTGCACGTCGGGCACAAGCGCTCGATGAGACGTGCACCTTCGCGGTAAATGATTGATTCGCCTAAAAGAAAATGCGCGATGATGCGGGCGCTGGGTAAGGCGAAGGTGCACGTAAGGTG
This sequence comes from Allostellaceae bacterium, assembly GCA_036490955.1. Classification (GTDB taxonomy): domain Bacteria; phylum Pseudomonadota; class Alphaproteobacteria; order ATCC43930; family CGMCC-115725; genus CAIKMD01. Next base: position 49,642 of record DASXCX010000228.1, read on the forward strand.
CACGTCTATTTGAAGCCGGCGGGTTCCCGCGCGACACGCACCGCGGCGAGCTCGCGTTCTTTATCCATGAGATGCTTTCGGCGCGTGCTCATCACGCCAGCTCCGATGGCGAAGGCCCAGAAGACAGCCCACCAAGACAAGCCCCCCGCGAACAGGAAAACCGGGACGCATACGAAGAAGACAATCGCACCCCATTTACCGGCGTCGTTGTCGATCTCTTTGATGCGCGCTTTCGCGACGTCTTGACCAACCGGCATGAAACTTTCTCCTATCACATAACGCCACCGTGCCAGATGATTCGGCCGATCACATGTAAATCCGCGACCGCATCGGGGCCGAGCTCATCGGGAGCATATTTCGTATTGTCGCTGATAATGCGCAAGCCTCCGCTCGGACGCAATTGCACACGCTTAACCGAGAGCGCGTCGCCGAAGCGCAATGCATAGATCGCATTGTCGAGCACGCGATCGACGGAGAGATCGACGATCAACAGATCGCCGCTTGCAATCGTCGGATACATGGAATCGCCGATCGCCGTGATGACCGCCGCACGTTTTGGGTCGACGTTGAGCGTCTGTCGGAGCCAGCTCGTGTCAAAGGCTATAAAATCGACGATCGGCTCAGCGTGAACTACAACCCCGGCGCCGGCGCCGGCTTGCACGTCATAGCGCGGCAGCAATGTGAGATGGGGCGGCAATCGAGGCGCGACGTTCGAGCGCGCACCTAGCGCAAAGCCCAGCTCGAAGCGCGCGTTGTTTTCATCGAGCACAGCGCCGGATTCTTCATCACCGTAAGCCAAAGACAGAAGGAGCAACGCATAATGGCGATTGCGCGAAGGGGCGCTTTCATCATGTGCAATCGCGCGCAGCTCGTCACGAAGCACGCGTAGCGCTGGCCGTCTTTCCAGCGCATCAGATGGAATTGGTGCTTCCTCCTCGACGTCCAGCGTCGCGCGGATTTCGCTCAGCCGCTTCGTGAGTTCCGGATCCTCGCGACGCATCTCGCCAGTGCCCGCGAGAAGCCAATCGGGCGAAAAACCCATCTCCATGAGCTTAGCGAGTGCCTCGGTCTTGGGGAGACGCCCTTCGAGTTCGAGTCGCTGCCAGGTCCCCTTGCCAAGGCCGAGGAGGGTCGAGATTCCGGGCTGATCCTGCCGCAACTCAGCTCGGATCGCACGCAGACGTTCCGAAATATCTGTCATAAATACAGATAAGTTTCAATGACTCGCCGCGTTTCTTCAGCGTGCGCGCTTTGCAAGCATTTATTCTGTTGAATAGGCGGAATAAATGCTGTACCCCCAACTGTCATGAATACTAACGTCATTCCCACGAACCCCCTGGAACGGACCCTCTGGGTCCAGATGTATCTCCGGCTCAGAAATCAAAGCTTCTCGACGATTGCGCGGGACAATGGTTGGAAACGGCAGACCGTCGCGCTCGCGATGAAGCTGCCTTCCTACCCGCAAGAGGTGGCGATCGCTGCCGCACTCGACCTGACCGTCGAGGCGCTTTTCCCCGAGCGGTACGACGAACACGGCATTCGCATCCATCCCCTCCGTGGAAATTCTAACAACGCGTCGGGACACCGTCGAATCGCATCATGAAGGACGATTCGGGGGAATGGTTCACTGCAGCCGAGCTCGAAGAGCTTGAGCTTCCAGGATTGCCGACGACACGCTTCAGGATCGCCGAGAAGGCTATAAAAGAAAATTGGCAACGACGTCCGCGCCGGGCGCGTGGCGGCGGCTATGAATTCCACATCTCGTCTCTTCCCGCTGCCGCGCGCGAAGCGATCAAGCTGAAGCGCCTCGAAGAAGCGCGCCTGCAGTTGATGCCGAAAATCACCAGTGCGCAGGTGAAGGCGGCTGCGGCGTCGACCGTGCACGAAGTCGTGCCGCTGCGGCCAAGCGACGAAGCACCGCTCGCCGTCGCGAAGCTCTCGGATCGGCAGCGCGCATCAATGGACGCGCGGCTCGTGATCCTGCAGGCAATCGATGCGCTCGCAGCGACGACGAACCGCAAGACCGCGATCGGGCTTTTCATCGCCGCCGCTGCGGAGAAGTCCCTCCCTCCCGAGCTGCAGCAATTGGTGCCCATCGCCAATGCACGCGCCGGCGAGGGAGGGCGCGTGGTTTCCGTGCAGACGATCAAGCGTTGGCTGAAGCTCCGTAAGCGCGGGGGAGCGGCACTCGCACCGCTCGAACGCGCGAAAGATCCAGAGCCTGATTGGGTCCGCTGGTTCATGCAATTTTATCAGCAGCCGCAGAAGCCAAAGATCACGTTGGCCTACGAATGTTTCATCAAATGCGACAAGCTTCCTCCCGACCTTCAAATACCGACCCTGCATCAAGTGCGGCGCTACTTGGCCGCGCTATCGCAGGTCAAAAAAAACAAAGGCCGCGAGAGCGCGAAAGAGCTCAAGAAGAATAAATCTTGGCATAAGCGCGATGCCAGCGGTCACGATCCCCTCGAAATCATCGTCGCTGATGGTCACACGGCCGACTGGATGGTGCAGCACCCCGATCACGGGCGTCCGTTTCGTCCCGAGATCACGTCGATAATGGACGCGCGTACGAGGAGAAATGTCGGCTTTTCCGTATCGTTGAAAGAAAATACGATCACCGTTGCGGATGCGCTGAGGCATTGCATCGAAACCTTCGGTGTGCCGCAATGTTTCTACACGGACAACGGTCCGGGCTATCGGAACAAAGAGCTCGATCATCCCTACCTAGGCATTCTTGCCGCGTTCGAAATCGAGCACCCTACATCGATCCCTTACAATTCCCAGGCCCGCGGCTTGGTTGAGCGTTCTCATCGGACATTGTGGATCGAGCCTGCGCGCGTTCTGCCCGGCTATTGCGGTCGCGATATGGATGCGACGGCCGCGAAAAAAATCGCCAAGCAGATCGATAAGGACATCGACGCAAACGGTGAGTCGCACCTTCTGATGCCATGGGGCGAGCTGGTTCCGTGGTGCCAGCGTCAGGTCGACGAATACAACGCCGCCCCCCATACGGCATTGCCGTGGATTGTCGACCCAGTGACGGGCAAGCGGCGTCACCGCAGCCCGAACGAAGAGTGGCAGGCCGCCATCGACAGCGGCTGGGCGCCCACGCGGATCGACAGCAAGCAGGCGGAATTTCTGGTCAAGCCGCAGCGCGAAGTGACCTGCATTCGCGGGCTCGTGCGCCTCTGGAACAATCACTACTTCCACGCTGCTCTCGAAGAGCATGGCGGCCGGCGCGTGATTGTCCGTTTCGACGTACACGACCCGGAGCGCGTTTGGGTTGCTGATGCCGATGGAAGATATATCTGCACTGCGATCCGCGACGGCCACGCCATTCCTTATATGGGCAAGAGCTTTGCGGAGACGGTCAAAGAAAAGCGCGTCCGCCAGAAGCAGGCGTTGCTCCAAAAGAAAATTGCTCTCGCCGATGCGGAGCTGACTCCTCAGATCGAAGCGACGCTTTCGCGCACCACGGAGATCACGCCGGAAATCGAGGCGACTTATCAGGCCGCGATTGCGGCGATGCCGGAGGAGAAACCGCGATCCGCCGAAGAGGCACTTCGCGAGATGGATGATCTGATGATTGCGCGCTTGCGCGAACTCGGTTGGCACGGCGCGGCGGAATGCGATCGGAAAGTGTTCCGCGAGGAGACGATGAAGGGCACCTGGCGCCAACAACACAGTCTTACCCACAAAGACATTTCCGAGATTTCAGAAGGAGAGATCGTTCTATGACAACGGCCGCAACCGCTCAAATTCTCGAATTAGAAGACCGTCAGTTTGAAGCGCTAATTCGCTTCTACGCCGAATTGCCAGACCGAATGTCTGTCGACGACCAGCATTTTATCGTGACGCGTATCACGCCCGATGAGTATTGCCGTCTCGATAAAATAGTGTCGAGCGGCATCTCGCTTCACGATCTTGAACCCGTCTTCCGGCGTCTGCGCCTTCATTTTTTCATCGAATTTTGCAGCGATGAATTCATTCGGCTGCTGATGGACCGAAATGCGCCCGAGGATCCCGATTTTAATGTATCGCGCGCAGAGCTTGCGCGCTTGATGAAGGAAAGCCCGAGCTTCGTTGCGCTCTATGAGTTCGAGAAGCGCCTGCCCCCTGAGCTTCTGAAGCCTTGAAACGAAAACGGGCGCCGTTGGAGCGGCGCCCGTCCAAGAAACCATCACTCAGAACTTAACGAGGAAAAGATGTATCCGAAATTCGCTCAGACTTCAAACGTCAAACGCTATCTCGACGGTATCGGCCAGCTTGAGCGCCGCGGCGC
>DASXCX010000229.1:0-24325 GCA_036490955.1 Allostellaceae bacterium
GCGCAATCGAGCCCGCGGCATGCTGCTCGTGGCGCAAGCCTCGCGTGGCGTGATGGAAGCCTGGACGCTGTTACCGACCGATCGGCTAGACTATCTCAACGCGCAGCGCGTCGGTCGCTTGATGTGGGCGCGCGATATTTCGACGGAGAGGTAGGGATGGTGAAACATCACCTAGAATTGACCGCTGAACAGGAGAAGCTCATCGCCGTCGTCAAGGCGGGCGGAGACGCGATCATGCTATTGCTCGATTACGCAGGTCAAAGCCGCGAAGGAGAAATCGCGAAGACGAAGATCAAGGAAGCCGTGATGTGGTCAATTAAGCATCTCACGCGGTGAGAGCCTTAGAGCTCGCGCGCGCCGCGCGGGTCGATTTCCTTGATGCGCATCGTCGGCGATTCCGTCGCGGCAGGCGACGACTGTCGCACGGGCGTCGATTGCTCGGCGAGTGCCGCTGTGATGCGCGCTTGACGGGTCCATTCGCGATAAAGCGCGCGATCGGCGCTGAACGTCACCGGCCTCGGCTTGCTCGGAAGTTTGTATTCGCTGAAGATCGCCGCGAATTGACGTCTCAGCAGCGGATTGAGGCGTGTCGGCGCGAAGGTTCGATATCTGCTATGTCTCATCTTCGCGCTGCGCTGGTGGGGACATCGGCGATGCAGCCGCCGTATCACCTGGCGACGGTTGACGGAGCTGCATCCCGACCGTCGCCTTCGGTGATGTGAGAATAGGCATGGCACAGGTTTCGATCAAGGTAACGGTAAAGGACCAAGGCGTCAGCGACGCGATCGCGCGCGTGACGGCCGTCGATCGCAACCTCATCCCGCCGCTCTTCAAGAATTGGGGCGAGTACCAGTTGAAGGCGACACGGGCGCGCTTCCTCGCGGCGCGCGGCCCGGACGGCAAGCCCTGGACGCCGCTCAATCGCGTCTATGCCGCCGGCAAGCGCGGGCCCGGCATCCTGCGCGAAAGCGGCCAGCTCATGGGCTCGCTGGTTTATCAGGTGACCGCCAACCAGCTCGCCTGGGGATCGCCCAAAGTCTATGCCGCGATCCACCAAAAGGGCGGCACGATCGTCCCGCGTTCGGCCGACGCGCTCGTCTTCCGCCTCGGCAACGAGACGGTGTTCGCCCGGAAGGTCACGATTCCGGCGCGGCCTTACCTCGGCGTCTCGGCCGAGGACCGCGAGGTCATGGGCCAGATGGCGGATGACTTTCTCGCCGCGGTTTGGACCGGCCGGCCGTAAGGGTTGCCATCCGGCCGCGATTTGGTGGCCGGTTTTGCGAGTCGCCCCTAAATCTGGGTTTCGTCCAGAAATCGCCACAGAAGGGCCACGAAGCGCCGGACCCCTATCACCCTACCCCCCTGGGGGCACTTGGCGCTGTAACCCCCCATTAAACCCTTTAGAAATCGATCGTGCGGCCGAGGTCACGTCCCGGATTCCGCCCCGCTGGACTTCGCCCCCGGAAATCGGGCAGGCTCGACCCCGCCTGCCGGTCCCGAAATCGGCATCCCGGCAGGCCCTCCCGATCGCCTTGGCCGCCCGTTCCCCGGAAATCCTTCCGGGTAACGCGCCGCGCCTCAAGCCGTCAGTGTCGGCCATCCTTTCGGCCGGCGATTTCGCGCCGGTCCTTTCGTGGGCTCGGGGACGGCGTGACGGCAATCGAGATTTTCCGCAGCGGCAAGCACGAGGCGACGTCCGGTGAGACGATCGCCTTCTCGGCTGCCGATCTCGCGGCGATCGCCGGCGGCTACGACCCGGCGGCGCATGAAGCGCCCGTCGTCGTCGGTCACCCCAAGCTGGACGCACCGGCTTACGGCTGGATCAAGGGCCTCACGGTCGAAGGCGATCGGCTGCTCGCCGATCCGCATCAGATCGAGCCGCAATTCGGCGAGCTGCTCAAGGCCGGCCGCTTCAAGAAAGTCTCGGCGGCGTTTTATCGCCCCGACGATGCCGGCAATCCGAAGCCCGGCGCGTACTACCTCCGCCATGTCGGTTTTCTCGGCGCGCAGCCGCCAGCGATCAAAGGCTTGAAGCAAGCCGAGTTCGCCGCCGGCGATCGCTTCATCGAATTCGGCGAGCCCCAATTTGGTGAAGTCAGCGACAGCTTCATCGTGCGCTGCTTCCGGCGCATGCGCGAATACATCGCGAGCCGCGACGGCATGGATGCCGCCGATCGCGTGCTGCCCGCGGACGAGCTCGACCATGCGGCGCATGTCGCCGCCCAACCTGAGGACGATGACGACATGGATACGAATTTCGCTGAGCGGCAACGCGAGCTCGACGAAAAGGAAAAGGCGCTCGCCAAGCGTGAGGGTGAGCTGAAGGCCAAGGAAGACACTGCCACCGCGCAGGCTGTCGCTTTCGCTGAGGGCGAGCGCAAGCAGCGTGTCGCCGCGTTCGGCGGCTTCATCGACGGGCTCGTCAAGGATGGCAAGATGCTGCCGGCGCTGAAGCCCGGCCTCGTTGCTTTCGCCGAGAAGCTCGGCGCCGAGCCTCTCGAATTCGCGGAAGGCGACGGCAAGACGGCGAAGATCGCGCCGCTCGATTGGCTCAAGCAATTCCTCGGCACCGCGTCGAAGGTCATCACCTTCGGCGAGGCGGCAAAGAAGGAAGGCAGCGACGCGGTCGCGACAGATTTCGTTGCGCCGCCTGGCGCGCAAGTCGATCGCGGTCGGTTGGAGCTCCATCAGAAGGCGCTCGCCTACGCCGAGAAGAACAAGGTCGATTACATGACCGCGGTGCGCGCGGTCGAAAAAGCCTAAACCGCAGGAGACGAATCCTTTGTCGCAACAGATGCGTTCAATCATGGCCCTGTCGGTTCTCGCCGGCGGCGCCATCACTACTCGCCGCTTCGTCGGCTTCGACGGCAATCAGGCCAGCGTGCAGGGCCAGAAGGTCTCGGGCGTTGCGCGCGCCGCTTCCGTCGCCGGCGGCGACTACATTCCTATCGACGTCATCGGGACTGCGATCGTAGAGGCGGGCGCAGCGCTCAATCCGGGCGACACCGTCATCAGCGACAATCAGGGCCGCGCGATCGCGACCACGGGCCCGCTCGCGATCAAGGCGGGCGCCGTGGCCGTTACGTCGAATGCGGCGAATGGCGCCGGCGATCTGCAGGGCTCCGACTTGCCGGAGTTCATTTGCGGGCGCGTCGCGCCAGGGCAGTCGTCGAGCGCTGCTGGCCAGTTCGTCGAAATCATCCTCGGGAGATAAGCGGCTATGGCCGACATCATCACTTCGCAGCTCTCGCCCTCGCAGACGAGGGTCATCGATCCGATCCTTTCCAATATCGCGCTTGGCTACAAGAACGCCCAGCTCATCGGCGAGACGCTCTTCCCGCGCGTTCCGGTGCTCGTCAGCGGCGGCCAGGTGCTGCAGTTCGGCAAGGAAGCGTTCAAGCAATACGCGACGCGCCGTGCGTGGGGCTCCGATACCGGTCGCATCAGCTTCGGCTATCAGGGTGCGAAATACGCCCTGGTCGAGGACTCGATCGAGATCCCGCTGCCGCGCGAGCTCATCCGCGATGCGCAGCAAGTGCCGGGCATCGATGTCGCGTCGATCGCGATCAACATGGGCATGGACGTCATCTCGCTGCAGCTCGAGCGCGACCAGGCCGCGCTCGCGGTCAATGCCGCCAATTACGACGGCAGCCACAAGATCACGCTCTCGGGCACGTCGCAATTCTCGAACGCCGCTTGCGATCCGGATCCAATCATCGATACGGCGCGCGAAGCCGTTCGCACTTCGATCGGCCGCTATCCGAACGTCATGGTGCTTTCGGCTGTCGCCTTCAAGGCGCTGCGCCGCAACGCGACGCTCAAGGCGCACTTCCAATACACGACGGCTGCTTCGATCACCGAGCAGATGATCGCGCAGTATTACAGCTTCGACAAAGTCGTGGCGGCGCCGGCGGTGACGTCGGACGATGCCGGCAATTTCTCGGACATCTGGGGCAACAACGCGATCATCGCCTACGTCCCGCAGCAGAACGTCTCGATGATCAATCCGAGCTACGGCTACACCTACACCATGGCCGGCCATCCGATGGTCGAGACGCCCTACTGGGACCCGAAGGCGAAGTCCTGGGTATACGGCACCACCATGGAGCGCGCGCCGCAGCTCACCGGCATCACCGCCGGCTACCTGCTCCAGAACCCGAATTGATTTGCGCGCGGAGTAGAGCAGCCCGGTAGCTCGTCAGGCTCATAACCTGGAGGTCGCGAGTTCGAATCTCGCCTCCGCACCCAGATCGCTTAACCAGAGGAAGACATGGCAAAAGTCGAGAAGGACACGAGCCCGAAGGGCGAATACCCGGTGCTATCGCCGCTGCATCACGACGGCGAGCTCTATGACGTCGGCGACAAGGTGACGCTCACCGAACGCCAGGCGAAGGCGCTCCCGGAAGGCACCGTCGAGCTCCCGAAGGAAAAAGCCGCGAAGTAATCGCGCGCTTGTAACCCCGTGACCTACGCGACGCAACAGGACCTGATCGACCGCTTCGGCTTGGACGAGATCACACAGATCTCGGATGAGACCGGCAGCGGCACGCTCGACACGGGTCGCGTCGCGCAAGCGCTTGCGGACGCCAACGCGCAGATCGATGGCTTTCTCGGCACGCGCTACACGCTGCCGCTGAGCACGATCCCCGCGGCGCTCAATCTCATCGCTTGCGACGTCTCGCGCTATCGCCTGGCGCGGCTTCCAGCCGACGAGATGCGCCGGCGCTATGAAGACGCGTTGCGCTGGCTCGGCAAGGTCGCAACCGGCGAATATGGGCTCGGCGTCGATGCCGAAGGCCAAGTGCCTGCCGAGACGAGCGGCGTTCAGATCTCCGGCGATCGGCGCGTCTTCACGCGCGAGATGCTCGACGACTTCATCCATCCGCGCGACGGCATTGGACCTCGGCGATGATCGAAAGCGTCGAGAAGGCAATCATCGCGCGCGTGCAAGAAGCCGTTACGGTCGATGGCCGATCGCTCATCCGCGATTGCGACAGCCTTCCCACGAACCTCACCGAGCAGGAGCTTCAGCGCCGGCTGCGCAATGTGCCTGGCGTCTATGTCGCGTTCCTCGGCGGCGCCGCGATCCAGGAGACTGAAGCGGCGATCGACGCTGAGTACGTTCTCTATTTCCTCACCCGCAATGCCGGCAGCGAGAAGCAGCGCCGCACCGGCGACGCGACCGCGATCGGCGCCTACGAACTGATGAAGCTCGTGGTGCCCGCGATCAATGGGTTGCGCATCAAGGATGTCGGCTCGCTCACCTTCAAGAGCATCGCGAACCTCTTTGCCGAAAATCTCGATGCGCAAGGCATCTCGCTCTATTCGGCGGCCTTCACGATCCCGATGGTTTTCGATACGGCCGATCCGCCGATCGGTGAGGTGACGCCGTTCGAGACGTTCCATGCCGATTGGATTTTGAAACCGACGCAATCCTACACCGGCACGCTGCCGGCGCCGGCGCAGGATGTCGCGGCGCAAGACGACGTTTCGCTTCCTCAGGAGTGATGATGCACACGATCCGCCTCCGCACGATCGAAGGGCGCCGCATGCGCGATCCGACGCAGCCCAAGCGGCCGGTGATTGCGACCGGCACCGTCTTCGACGCGTCGATCCACAATATCCATTGGCTGCGCCGCCTGCGCGACGGCGACGTCGAGGAAGTGCTGCGGAAGGCGCGTGTCGCAAAGGGCCGCACCGTGACGTTGCCGGCCGAGCAGGAAGGCGCCGAGCCGCGCCAGCTCAAGGAAGGAACGGTCGCGGAGATCTCCGCGCTCGACGATCACTGGCGCCTGGCGCTGGAGCGCGGCGATGCCGAGCTCGTGCCCGAGCCGGAAGAGAAGAAGCCCGTTAGCGCCGCCGCGCCGGCGGCCGCCGCTAACGGCGCGAGCAAGGAGTAACTGACGCATGCAAGCGGGCGATTTCCTCCAGGTCCCGGTCAACCTCCGCATCCCGGGTCAATTCGTCGAATTCAACAACGCCGGCGCGCTTCGCGGCACGCCGCCGAAGCCGAACCGCATCCTCGTGTTCGGCCAGATGCTTGCCGCCGGCTCGGCGCCGGCGAACACGCCGATTCTCATCAGCGGCGGCCAGTCCAATTGGACCACGCTCTTCGGCCGTGGCTCGCAGCTCACGACGATACTCAACAAGCTGCGCGCGGCGAATTCCTTCGATGAGTGCTGGGCAATCGCGCAGGCCGACAACGGCGCCGGGACGGCCGCGACCGGTTCGATCAAGTTCACGGCGCTCCCCGCCGTCGCCGGCACGCAGAATTTCTATATCGCCGGCCAGCTCGTGCAGATCGCTGTCGCGCCCACGGGGATGACCCTGGCGCAAATAGCGACGGCGCTCGCGGCTGCCATCAACGCCGATCTCGATCTGCCGGTCACGGCACAAGTCGACGGCGTCGACACGACCAAGGTCGATCTCACCTGCATCCACAAGGGCGTGGACGTCGGCAATATCGACATCCGCACCACGTACTTCGCGAACGACGCGAATGTGCAGGGGCTCGGCATGACGATCGTGCAATTGTCGGGCGGCGCGGGCAATCCGCTGATCGCGACCGCGATCGCCAATCTCGGCAATACCTGGTTCGTGCATTGGGTGATGCCTTACACGGACGGCACCAACCTCACGGCGCTTCAGACGGAGCTCGATCGCCGCCTCGGGCCGCTCGTCCAGCAGGAAGGCCACTCCTACATCACGTCAACCGGCAGCGTCGGAACGCTCGCCACCTTCGGGCAGACGTTCAACACCAACGAGCATTCGTGCATGGGCGTCAACAAGAGCCCGACGCCGCCCTATCTCTGGACGGCTGTGCTCGCCGGCGTCTGCGCCGCGAGCCTTGGCATCGATCCGGCGCGCCAGGTCGCGCAGCTCCAATTGCCCGGCATCCTCGCGCCGGCAATGGCCGATCGCTTCATCGACAGCGACAAGAACAACCTCCTCTTCGACGGCATCTCAACCTTCGATGTCGACGACGGCGGCAACGTGACGATCAACAACCTCATCACGATGTACCGCAACAACCCGGCGGGCCTGCCCGATCCGTCCTATCTCGAAATCGAGACGATGTTCGCGCTGTTCTATATGCGCTTCAGCCTGCGCGTCTTCGTCGCCAATCAATGGCCGCGTTACAAGCTCGCCGACGATGGCACCGTGATCCGCCCCGGCGCGCCGGTAACGACGCCGTCGAAGGTCAGGGCCGGCATCGTCGCGCTTGCGGCGCGCGATTGGGACGGTTTCGTCATGGACGATCTCGACGCCTTCAAGGCGGCGATCAACGTCGTTCGCGACAACGACGATCCGGATCGCGTCAACGCGCTGCTGCCGCCCAACATCATCGGCAATCTGCGCCGCTTCGCCGGCCAGATCGCCTTCACGCTGTAACGGAGACCCGCGATGGCTGCCCGAACCGGCAAAGCCTACATCTACATCAACGGCGTGCTGCAGGAGGCGATGGCCGGCGCGAAGCTCGATGGCGTCGGCGGCTCGACGCGCGAGCTCGTCAAAGGGACACAGCGCTACGGCTATTCCGAAGAGGTGAGCGATATAAAGCTCACGTGCTCTTTCGCGCACGGTCCCGGCATCTCCGTCGAGGCGCTGAACGCGATCACCGATGGCGTGGTCCAGTTCGAGTGCGACAGCGGCCCGATCTTCACGCTGACCGATGCTTTCAACATGACGGCCGATCTCGATGTCGCCGGTCATAAGGTCGATTGCACCTTCGGCGCGATGGACAGCCAGGAAGCCGGCGCGGCCGACAGCACGAGCGCTTAAGACCGTTTCGGTTTTCCTTTTTGAGGAGTGAGAGATGAGCGAAGGCGAAGGCACAGCCGTATCCGAGGACGAAGACAAGCGCGCATTAAATGGCGACGGCCAGCCGATCGACGGCACGCGAAAGAACGATGACGGCACCGTCACGATTTTCCTCGAGACGCCGATCAAGGTGATGAACCGCGACGTCGACGAAATCACCCTCAAGCGGCCGCGCGGTAAGCAGATGCGCGGGCTCGATTCTGATCCCGGCGTTATGAGCGCAACGCTCAAATTCGTGGCAGCCCTGGCCAATATCCCGCCGTCCAGCGTCGACGATCTGGATGCGGCCGACTGCCGGGCCGCGGGAGAAGTCATCAAGGGTTTTACGCGAAAGACGCGGGTCGCTGGCGGCAACTGATCGCCGAGACGTCCTTCGTCTTGCATTTCGGGTTAAGGGACTACGACGACATGAGCCTAGATGCGTTGGAGCGCTGGCATGGAGAGGCGAAAGCCATTCTCGATGCTATGGCGTCGAAGCGCGAGAGCTGAGCGATGTCCGATCCGCTCAAGCTCCAATTCATCATCGAAGCGGTCGACGGCGTGCGTGGGATCGCGAACGGCGTGCTCGGCGGCGTCAAGAGCATGGCGCGCAATGTCGTCGGTGAATTCGCCGGCATCACCCGCGCGACGGAAGGCTTCAGCAGGTCTTACGCCGGCATCGCGACAGCGATCGGCGGCGGCTTGGAGATCCGCGATCTCATCGGCCAGGAGGACATGTTCAACCGCTTGCGCGTGCAAAACGACATGACCGAAGGCGCGATCGAGAAGCTGCATGAAACGATCGTCAGCACGGCAAAGGATGCGAAGATCAATCTTCACGACATGCTCGGCGCTGTGAGCGCGTTCAGCCTGGCGGGCGGCGACGTTGCCAAATTCGGCGAGGACGCGAAAACAGCCGCTGCCATGATCCAGCTTCTGGGCGGCCAAGGCGATGACGTCGGGCGCACGATCGCGGCGCTTCGCAATCAGCTCAATGTCGACGACGTCACGCGTTCCGTTGCGACCCTCTACGAGCAGACGAAGAACGTGCAGGGAGGATTCGGCGCGGCGGCGAAGAACATCAACGAGCTTGCTGCGATGTACCACGCGCTCGGGCATACGGGCACCGACGCCGCGCGTGAGCTTGGCGCCGTCTATGCGGTCATCTCCGAAGGCACACGCGGAACGGCGCGCGAGGCCGGCACGGAGATGAAAGGCTTGCTCTCCGCGCTCAGCGATCCCGTCGGCGAGCTCCGTGGCAGGCTTTTGTCCATGGGCGTGATTAGCTCCGAGGATTTCGGCTTCGACAAGCAGAAGATGCATGCCTCGATTTCCGACATCGTGAAGGGCATGGTCGCGTTCAGCGCCAAAAGCGACACGAATGCAGGTCTCATGGCGCACTTGCTCGGCCCCGACCTGATGCGCGACCTCATGACCGGCTTCGCGCGTCCGGAGTTGCTCAATCAGAAACTCGATGTAGCCGGCGATCCGAAGAAATTCTTCGGCGACGCGTCAGAAGCCGCAAAGTCGCTCACGGGTAGCCTCAACCAGCTTAAGACCACGATCGACGAAATCGGCAATAGCTGGTTCGCTCAACCTTTCAGATGGATGGCCTGGGCGCTGAGTGCGTGGCACGGTCTTGTCGGCGCGATCGTTGCCGTCGGCGGCGCGATCGCGATCCTCGGTAATGTGCTCCCGTGGGTTCGTGGTGGCTTTCAAACTTTCTGGAATTTGCTCGTGTGGGGAGCGACTGTTGCAATACCGGCCGTCATCGGCACGGTTTCGACGGTCGCCGAAGTCATCGCCACCGCATCGGCCGCGATGCTCGAGATGCCCTTCGTCGCGATCCTCGGGGGCATCGCCGCAGTCGCTACTGCAATCACCGCCGTCATTTACAGCCTGACGCATGCAAAGGAAATGGCGGATGCGCTGAAGCTCCCTGACGGCGGCTCGATCAATCCTTTCACGGGCCAGGTGGTATCGCCGGCAGGCGTGCCGCAGACGTCGAGCTGGGACGATTGGTGGCGCGTCATAAACCCCGCGAACATGTTCGGTGGCGCTCCGGCCGCGCCTTCGCGCAGCGAGCTCGCGCCGCAGCGTTCCGATCGGCTTCCGGCGTTCGGCGGCGCGCCTGCGCCGGGCGCAGCGGCGAATAACCAGGTCAACGGCCAGGTGACTGTCACCTTCGAGAACGCGCCTTCCAACCTCGCTGTGAAGAAAACCGAGAGCGACAACCCCAACGTCGATCTCGACGTGAACATGGGCTACGGCCTGATGATGGTGCCGTGATGCGCGCGCTGGCCGAAAGCAATCCCGTCAACTGGGCGCCTCCGGCGAAGCCCGCGAAGGTTTTGCTCGACGCGCAGATCATCGAGCTCCGCCGGGAGATCGCGCTGCGCAAGAACTACTACGCGCGTTTCGTCGGCGAGGGGCGGCTTGCCGCATCAACCGCTGAGCACCGCATCGCCGCGCTGGAGAGCACCGTCGCGACGCTCTCCGCGCTGCGCTCCTTCGACCTGGAGCGCGGCCGATGAGCTGGTGGACGAAGCATCCTTCGCCGACAGGCTGGTCCGCTAAACGTCGGCTGCCATCTCCATTATTTGCTCGAATGCTAATGCGGCTTCGGCCTCTTCTTGGGCGCCGAGCCACGAGCGTGCGGCCATGAGCTCGTTCAACCAGATATTTCGATCCAGCGCTCCCGATTTGGCGAGGCTTCGCGCCAACGCCATCGTGAGCGTGAACACGGCGAGACATTTTGCTTCGGGTCCAGCCTGCATCGATCCCTCCCTTTTGGGAGGCACGTTAGCATGAGCTGGCGCGACAATCTCCGCCAAGGCTCGTTCCGCGACGTGCCGTTCCAATGGATCGACGACGCCGCTCAAGGCGGCGGCCGGCGCGGCCCCGACCATCAATTCCCGCTGCGTGACACGCCCTACGCCGAGGATCTCGGGCGCCAGGCCGAAACCTTCACGCTGAACGTGGTCACCATCGGCGCCAACGAAGACGACGATCGGAAAGCGCTGCGCGCTGCCTGCGCCAAAGCCGGACCCGGCAAGCTCGTCCATCCGCTCTGGGGCGAGATGACGGTCATGTGCCGCGGCTGCAACTTCCGCGTCAGTACAAGCAAGCTCGGCGTGAGCTATTTCGTCCTGACGTTCTCCGAAGCCGGGAGCCAGGCGAACGCCGCGACCGTTAGCGCCAGCACGCCCGCACAGACGACGGCGACGGCGGCTAATGCCCAAGGCGCGAACCAGGGTAACTTCGGCAATTCCTTCGCGGCGCTTCCTGCCGGCGGTCCCGTTGCGCTCTCGGGCCAATCGGACAGCTCTTCGATCCTCGGCACGGTGAGCTCGGTCGCGATGACGATCCGCAGCGACGCGCGCGCGGCTTTCGCCGTCGCCTCGCAGATCTCGGCGGCGATCGGCAGCGTCGCCTCGTTGGTCGCCGCGCCGCTCCAGCTCGCCGGCGCGATCACCGGAATCGTTCGCGCCGTCTCGATCTTGACCGCACCGCCGCCCGGCCCGGTGCGCAAGGCGCTGATCGGCACGCTCGACCCAGCGGATCCGTCGAGCGCGATCCCGAGCGCCATCCTGGCGCAGCTCGATGATCCGGTGACCGGCGTGAGCAATGACGATCCCGACGAAGACACGATCGCCGCGATCCTCAAAGCCTTCACGACGCTTTCGACGGTCGATCCGAGCTACGAGCTCGTGCAGAGCGCGCCGCCGCCGGTGACGCTCTGGACGCCGCCGCCGCAAGCGACGCCGACGCTGCAAGCGCAATTCGACAACCGCGCCGCGTTGCTCGCCCTGACGCGGCGCGCCGCGCTCGCCTGCGCCTGCCAGGCCGCGACGGCGCGCAGCTTCCCGAGCTACCAGGACGCGATCGCGACGCGCGACGATCTCGCCGCGCGCCTGGCGCTGGAGATCTTCGCGGCTGATGATGAGGCGAGCTTCAACGCGCTGCGCGCCCTGCGCAACGCGACGATCCGCGACATCACCGCGCGCGCCGCCTCTTTGCCGCAGCTCGTCACGCTGACGCCGGCGGCAACGCTGCCGGCGTTGCTCTTGGCCTTTAAGCTCTATGACGATCCCGAGCGCGAAGACGAGATCATCGCGCGCAACGATATCGCCTTTCCGGCCTTCGTGCCCGGCGGCCAGCCGCTCTTGGTGCTGAATGCCTGAGGTGCTGCTCAACATCGCCGGCCGTGCCTATGGCGGATGGAAGGCCATCTCGGTCAATCGCACGATCGAAGCATTGGCTGGCTCCTACGAGCTCAAGCTCGCAGAACGCTACCCCGGACAGCAGGCGAAGGCCCAGATAGCACCGGGCCAGGCGGCCTCGCTCTCGATCGACGGCAAGACGGTCATCACCGGCTTCACCGACGATGTCGAGCCGGCATACGACGAAAAAACTCACGACCTCACGATCCGAGGCCGCGATGCGACCGGCGATCTCATTGATAGCGACGCTATCCCGCCCGCCGGGCAGCTCGGACAATGGCTCGACACTCCACTTCTGACCCTCGCGAAGACGCTATGCGATCCTTTCGGAATCCCCGTATCCGCCGACGTCGACACCGGCGATCCGTTGCGCATCTTCAAGATAGAGCTTGGCGAAAAAGTGTTCACGGCGATCGATCGTCTCGCGCGCTTGCGCCAGGTGCTCGCGACGTCGGACGGCAAAGGCGGCTTGCATTTCACGCGCGCCGCATCCGGCGTCGCGCATTCGGCGGTGAAGCTCGGGCAGAACGTTAAGCGAGGCCGCGGACGCCTCTCGTGGCGCGAGCGCTTTTCCGATTACATCGTGATGGCGCAGCTAGCCGGCGTCGATTCGGTCGATGTTGAGACGAGCGCAGGGCTTTCAGCTACCGCGAAAGACCCGGGCGTTACGCGCTATCGCCCTAAGCTCATTCTCGATGATCTGACGGACTTCAATGACGGCATCTTCAAGCAGCGCGCCGAATGGGAAGCATCGGTACGCGCCGCGCGAGCTCGCCGCATTATCGAGACCGTCAATGGCTGGTATGACGCGAACGGAGCGCTGTGGCGGCCGAACGATACCGTAGAGCTCACTGACGATTTCCTGGCGAGCTATGGCTCGTTCCTGATTTCAGGCGTCCGCTTGACGCTCGATGACGATGGCGGCGAGCTCGCGGAGCTAACGCTCGTCTCGCCCGACGCCTTCCTGCCGCAGCCGATGGGGAAAAATCCCGATTGGCAGGCCGCCGGCTATTTGGGAGGGAGTTGATGGACGCGCGGTCTTTCAACCGTTACCTCGATCCGCTCAAGCGCCGGACGAGGCTCATGGCGACGCGCAGCGTCCTGGACCGCGTCGACAACAGCGGCGGCCGCCAAACCGTGCAAATCCATCGTTATGGCGGCATGGATGGTGACACCGGAATCGAGCGCTTCCAGAATTACGGTTTCGCCTCATGGCCGAAACAGGGCGCCGAAAGCGTGGATCTTGCGCTCGGCGGTAACGGCGCGCATCGCGTGACAATCTGTGTCGATGATCGCCGGTTTTACTTCCGTGTCACCGATGAAGGTGATGTCGCGGTCTATGACGATCGCGGCCAATATGCGTGGCTTTCGGCCACCGGCATCAAGGTGAGTTCGCCGCTCGGCATCGACGCTGAGACGACGCAAACGCTGCGCCTCGCCGGCAAGGTCGTACAGATCCACGCGACCGATGAATTCCGCTTTGACGTCAACGGCCATGGCCAGGTGTGGCTCCCCACGAAGGTCGACACGTGGCAGACGGGCGAGGTCGCGGGCACGGCGCATCCGATCACGCCACCTGAAGTTCCGGAATGAGCGATCTGATGCTCGCCTGGGACAACGACACACAGACCGCCGATCTCGTGCTCGAGGACGGGCAGCTCGCGACCGACGACACGCTGCAAACCTCCGTCATCGTGTCGCTCTTCACCGATCAACGCGCAGACGATGACGACGTGCTGCCGGATTACGTCTCGCCGCAGATGCCGGGCTCGGGCGATCGCCGCGGCTGGTGGGGCGATCACTATCTGCCGGATGCGTTAGCAGCGATCGCAGCCGGTCTCGGTCTAACGCCATTGCCCGTCGATCGCTGGGGCTCGCGCCTCTGGCTTCTCTTCCGCGTGAAGGATACGAGCGAGGCGCTGCAGCGCGCGAAGGAATACGCGCAAGAGGCGCTGCAATGGATGCTCGATAACGACGTCGCGAGCGCGGTGAATGTCATCGCGTCGTCGGTTGCCGGCGACCCAGGCTCGGCGCGCACGCTTCTCCTTCAGATCGAGATCGTGAAGCCGGACAAGACGACGGAGAACTACGCCTTCGATTATGCGTGGCGCGCGCAGGCGTTGGCAGCATGACCGCGACCGTCGCCTTCAATCCGCCATCGCTCGCCTCGATCGTCGACGGCGTCGCCGGCGATCTCGAGACGGCGATCCCCGGCGCCGATGCGCGGCTGCCGCGCAGCGCGCTCGCCGGCATCGGCTACGCGAAAGGCGGCGTCGGCAAGCAGCAGTATTTCTCGATCGCGTGGGTCTATCGGCAGCTTTTCCCCCAAACCGCCGATTTTGACGCGCTGGTTCGCCTCGGATCGCTCAAGGGCGTCACGCCGAAGCTCGCCTCGGCGGCCAGCTTCGTCTTCAACATCACCGGCAATAACGGCGAGTTCGCGACGACGGGCTTGATCGTCAAGCGCTCGGATGGCGCGCGCTTTGCGATCGGCGGCGACGCCACGGTCGCAGGCGGTAACGCTGCGGCGACCGTGACGGCGCTCGTTCCGGGTACCGCCGGCAACACGCCGGTCAACACGACGCTCAACTTCGAGGCGCCGATCGCCGGCATCAACAGCAACGGCACCGCCGGCGCTGTCGTGGCCACGGGCTTCGATGCCGAGACGATCGATGCATTCCGCGGCCGCGTCATCGAAGCGTGGCAGAAGCCACCGCAAGGCGGCGATCTGGATGATTTCGTGATCTGGGCGAAACAGGTCGCGGGCGTCACGCGCGCCTGGGCGTTCAAGAACTGGATGGGCGTCGGCTCGGTTGGCGTTCTCTTCGTGCAGGACAACAATCCGGCCGGCATCATCCCGAGCGGCGGCGACGTCGCAACGGTGCAAGCCTATATCGAGACCGTCGACCCGGTGATCGGCGAGCTATTCGTGGTCGCGCCGACGGCGCTCAACCTCAATCCGACGATCCATCTCAGTCCCGACACCGCGGCGACGCGCGCTGCGGTCACTGCCAATCTACAGGCCCTGATCGCAGCGGAAGCCATTCCCGGCGGCTCGACCGCGGCGAGCGGCCTCTTCTACTTGAGCCACATCGAAGAAGCCGTCGATACGGCGGACGGCGTCGTCGACAACGTCGTCTCGCTTCTCGTGGGCGTCGCGCCGGCGAACATCACGATCGGCGCGGGGCAGCTCTTGCAGCTCGGCGCGATAACCTGGGTATGAGCGATGAGTAGCCAGGAAGATTTCGCGATCGTCCACCAGCAGCTCCTCCCGCCGGGGCGCGCCTGGCGCGGGGCGCTGATGCAGCAATTGATGCTCGGCCTCGCCGGTCTCGACGCGCGCGTCGCGCAAACGCTCGAAGACGTGCTCGATCAAGCCGATCCGCGCGGCGCCGATGAGAGCATCGACGATTGGGAGAGCAATCTCGGTTTGCCGGAAGCGTGCATCGGCCAGCTTCCGACGCTGCAAGAGCGCCAGGTCGCAGCCACCGCGAAATACACGAGCGACGGCGGCCAGTCGGAAGCCTATTTCATCGCGCTCGCGGCCTCGCTCGGCTACGCGATCACGATCGACACCTTCACGCCGTTCACGTGCGGGCTCAGTCGGTGCGGCGATCCGCTCGGATCGAAGCGCATGCGCTTCGTGTGGCGCGTGCACGTGCCGGGACCGCGCGCGACGCGCTTCCGCTGCGGCGTCAGCCGCTGCGGCGAGAAGCTGCTCACGATTGCGCGCGCCGCCGATCTCGAATGCGAGCTCAACAAGCTCGGGCCGGCGGCCGGCAATCTCATCTTTGCGTACGAGGGGGTTTAGATGCTTTACAACCCGCCGCTCGGCGGCGCGGCCAACGATCCTTACATCGACGGCAATCCGCTCACGGGCGTCGAGGGCTCGGACGTGCCGGCGGCGGCGATCGAATATCCGCAGCGCGAGATCGAGGCGATCCTTGCCGCGGCCGCGGGGCTCGTCCCGACGAATGCCGATCTGACGCAAACGCTCCAGGCATTGAAGCAGATCACCGGCTGCGGCAACGTCACGTCGCTCGCCGCCACCGGCGCTCTTGTCGCATCGCAGGCCGGCGTGATCCTGATCGACGCGACCGCCGGGAATGTCATTCTCACGCTGCCCGCCGCGAACACTCAGCTCGGGCTGCGCTACGACTTCATCCGCACAGACGCGACGGGCAACAGCGTCACCGTGCAGCGCGCCGGCGCCGACAACATCGACACCGGGACGAGCTTCGGGCTCAGCGGCCAGGGCGCGAGCGCGGGAATCTCGGCGACGAGCGCGACCCGCTGGCGCACGCGTTCCGCCGTCGCGGCTGCACAGACAATTCTCAATGGCTACATCGACGGGCTCACGCTCTCGACGTCTGCCGCGTCAAACGTATTCGGCGTCGCCGCCGGCATCGCCGCCGATCACACCAACGCCGACTATTTGACGCTCGCTGCTGCCGTCACGAAAACCACCGGCGCCTGGACGGCCGGCAGCGGCAACGGCGCGCTCGATACGGGCGCGATCACGAACAACGCTTGGTACGCGTTTTTCATCGTCAAAAATCCGACGACCAAGGCCACCGATATCGCGATCTCGAAAGAGGTCGCCGGCACGACGCCGGCGCCGGCGATGGGCGGCGGATCGGCGCTCAATATCGCCGGCTTCTCGGAGTATCGCTATATCGGCTCGTTGATGCTCGATAGCGGCGGCCACTGGGTTCAAATCGTCCAGAACGGCGATGAATTCACGCTCGTCAATCAATGGGCGAGCAGTGATTTTTCGGGCACGCCGACGACGGCCAACCGAACGTTGACGACGATGAACTTGCCGCTCGGCGTCATCGTCCTGGGTAAATTCAACGTCTCGACTAGCAATTTGCAATCGGTCGGCGTTGGCTCGTCCTACTTCTTATCCGATCCAGCGATCGCTGATGCCGCACCTGTTAACGGCAGTACCCCGCTGGCGTCGATCGAGGTGGGCATCTCCGCAACAACAGGCGGCGCGCCGCAAGTCTCGGTCGGCATGCAAAGCACATGTCGCACCAACACGTCGGCTCAGATCGGCATTCGCGGCTCCATCGCGCAAGGGCTCGTTGTCCAATCGTACGGCTGGGTCGACACGCGCGGCCGCTAATCGAAGGTAGGTTGAACCATGTCTAATTACGTTGCGATCGTTGGTGGTGTGGTGATGCAGGTATTTGCCATTCCGCAGCACGATCCGGCGCCACCAGGCTACGCGGTCATTGAGGATACCGATGCAGCGTGGGTTGCCTATTTGGCTGCTCAGTCTGCAAAGGCCGCGATCGCCGCTGCGCAGACGGCCTATAACAACTTGATCGCCGCGGGCCTCACCGTCACCTCGACGGGCACGCCGGCGGTCGATGGGACCTATGCCTGCGACGACGCGCAGCAGGACATCGTCACCCGCATCCAGGCTTACATCACTAAAAACAACGCGTTCCCCGGCGGATTGTCGGCGGTGCAGCTCCGCAAGGCCGATGGCAGCGGCTACATCGCGATCGGCACTGTCGCGCTCTTCCAGGCAGTCGGCAGCGCGATCGCCGATTTCGTCGCCAAGGCCGATGAGGCCGAGCTCGCCGTGCTCGCCGGCGGCTCATGGGTCGCGCCAAGCAACGCGGTGACGATCGCATGAACCGCTTCGTCAAGCTCATCCGCGTAATGTGCGAAGTCCACGAGATCGCGGCGAAGCCCGAGCGCCTCGTGCTCGACGAAAAGCGTTTGAGCAAGCTCTCGGAGTACGAGCGCGCCATCGAGATGGCCGCGCTCTCCATCCGTCTCGCTGTGATGCTGGATGAAGCGAAATGACCGACGTTAACAGCCCCGGCGCCAGCCACAGCGCTCCGCTCTTCAATCGCGAAGCGAAGAAGCGCTTCGATGCGCTCAATGTCGGCGAGCCTTATCTGCTTCGGCGCTTCCTACCGCGCTGTCCGCAAGCGGCGCTCGAGCCCGAGCGGCACCTCGAACATCTGGGCAAGCATCCGCTCGCCTATTCGCCGCCGCTCGATCCGTCGCGCTGTCCCGAATGCGGTGCATCATTGCCGCCGGCGCCCGATGCCGTCTTCCAGGATGCCGTCATCACCAGCCGCAAGCCCAGCATGCTTCTGGCGCGCGCGCTTCTCGCCATAGGCCGCTTTTTCCATTCCATCGCAAAGAGGATCGATCGATGAAAATCAGCTTGGATTGTCGCGTCCATTCCTGCCACGAGACGACAATCGCCGTGCAGGCGATGGGTATGGGCGAACATCAAGGTCGCGCCGGAACGATGTTCTTGCCGGCGCTGTTGGTCGAGCTCGTCACCACGGGACCCGTGCGCATCGTGTTGCCGGCGAAGATCGTCGCCAACGACGATCGCGAGCATCTCGAAGCCCGGCGCCGCTTCGCCATGGGTGCACCGGTCACAGTCGATTTGACGGCCGAAGGCGAGGGCATGACCGAGGAGCAACGCCACATGCTGGCGCGGCATCGGCATCTGCTCGAAGCCGAGGCGATGCAGCCGCAATATGAGGCCGAGCTCGCCGCGCTGCCGGCGAACGCATCGCCGAGCATTCGCGCCGAGCTGGAAGATCACGTGCGCGAGAACAAGGCCGCGATCGCCTTGATGCATGCGAAGCTGTTGCGGCATCACGGCGGCGATGCCGCGAAGAAAGATGCTGCGATCGCGGTGGCGAAACAGGAATGGGCTGACGAAACGCAGGCGGCGATCGAGGCTCTCCCGCATCAGATCGTCGCAGCCGAGAGCAATCTCGCGCGCCACGAGGAAGATGTGGCGAACACGGGCGCCGACGATGTCGGCCGGCCAGTGGCGCTGGAAAAGCTTGCGGCGCACCGCGCCGGCGTCGCCGGGATGCACGGGCGTCATCTCGCCAATCACGATGGCGACGAAGCCAAGGCAAACGCCGCACTCGAAGCGGCGCGCAACACCTAACCATCATCCAAGGAGCTAGCTCGCATGACTGATATTGCATTCGTCGATCGGCCGTGGCGCCCTGTTGCCGCACCGATCGGCACTTCTATTCGCCGCAAAACCAAGGCGATTCTCGGCTGGCTTGCCACCGTCTTCGTCAACGGCGGCACGGCCATCATCACCAACCGCATCATCCAGGCCGGCACGGCGCCGAAGAATATCGGCTGGGGCGTTGGCACCACCCCCGCGGCCGTCACCGACACCGCGCTGCAGACCGAGTCTGCGCCGACGACTTCCGGCGGCCGGACTGTCGGCACGGAGAGCCGCACCACCGTGACGGTCTCGAACGACAACTACCAGATCCAGGGCACGATCACGGCCGTCTCGACGCTCGCGATCACTGAACACGCCACGTTCGATAACGTCACGGCCGGCAATATGCTGATCCATTCCGTCGGCTCGGCGGTCAACGTCAATTCGGGCGATTCCATCCAGGACACCTTCGGCTTGAAGCAGGTCGCTGCGTAATGCCTTTTCCTGGCGGCTATTCTTATCCAGGCGTGACGGATACGCCGGCGAACGTCGCTGCGATCCTCGGCGAAATCCAGGTCGAGATCGCCGCTGCGCCGCCGGCGCTCGCGCTGGACTTGTCGCTCGCCGCCATTCCCTTCGATCCGGTCGATGTGCCTAAGGTCGACAGCGACGGCCATGTGGTTGTCCGTGGCGGCGTAATCGTGACGCAGCAGATCGCCGGCTTGACCGACGCGCAGAAAGTGACGCGTCTCGCGAACCTCGCCTATCTGCGTGGCGTCGCGGCAACGCTCGCCGGCAAAACCACGCCGGTCGATGTTGACGTGCCGGCCGGCGTCGTCATGGACACGCTCATGGTCTCGGGTGCGTGGCCGCCGATCGAGCTCCTGGTTGCTCACGGCACGCCCTCGGGCCAAAAGCCGCCCACCGCGAACGATCTGGCATTGGGCGCCGCGATCGCGCTCGTGCGGCTGTGCACGGCGACACCGGGTAGCCCGTTTCGGATGAGCGATGCGACGACAAAGGCCGCAGTCACAGCGCAGCTCGGGGCTCTCGTCGCAGCCGGCGTCGTGCAGCCGTCCGACCAAGACGCGGTCCTGGCACTCTCGAGCGGTGCGCGGCCGTGGCTCGCTCAATACGGCTGGCCAAGCGATGTCGCTCTCGCCGAGCACGATATCGAAGCCTTCCTGATCAATGCGCAGGGCTGATCGATGACCGGAACCGCAGGCATTCTCGGCGCCGCGCCGACGCTCTTCAATTGGGACCCGTATTCCCAAAGCGTGTTCAACCTGCTGTCGACCGAGCTCAACTCCCTCGCCAACAGCAGCACCACGACGCTATCGACGCTCGGCGCCGCCTTCGACAATAGCGTGAGCGGGGCCGGCGCAAGCTTTGGTGACATCTATGCCGATGTCGAATTCATCGCCGGCGCGGGCTATTCGCCGACTGCGGGCGGCTTCATCGAGCTCTGGCTGCTGCGCACCCTCAACGCCGGCACGAATTACGAAGACGGCTCCAGCAGCATCCCGCCGGCGCGGCCGGCCGACATCATCATCCCGGTGCGCAACGGCACGACGATCACGCCGCGCGCCGGCATGCCCGGTTTGATCCTGCCGCCGGGCGCATATAAACCGCTGGCGCGCAACCAGTCGGGCGCCACCTTGCCGAGCACCGGCAACATCATTCGCATCCGGCCTTATAGCGAACAGTATTAGGCGATGCCCTATGGCGCTCTCGTTCACCGAACGCCTGGGTTTTGGACGCCCGGCCGCAAGCCGACTCCGAGCTTTCCAGTCGAGCTGAATCCCGATGGGCAGCTCGTCCGCGGGCTGGTCATGCTCCTACTCTTCGACGGCCCTAGCAAGACGGGCTCGTTCAAAGACTATGCGCGCCTCAATCGAATCCTGACTCTGAGCAATGAAGCGATTAACCCTTCGGCCATGGGGCAGGTTGCTCATGCTACGACAACTGCCGGCGGCATCACCTTCACGCCCGCTTCGGCATCTTTGGCGAAGTGGTCATTCTCGGCACTGACATTATTCCCGATATCGGGCAGTGGCTCGAACAGCCCTGCGATGGTCAGCAATAACGGCACGAGCGCTCCGTGCACAGTGGATGCGAGCAACAACGCCTTGTCGTGCGGGTTCAACGCAGGCGTCAGCGACTTCCTCGACGCATCAAGCGCCAACTTTATTGCTACCTCTTTATCCGGCTGGCATCGGGTCACGGTCACCTTCGATGGCACCAATGTATTTTGCTATCTTGATGGCGGAGCGCTCTTCACCGGATCGTGCGCACCTTTCGGCGCTGGCGCTGTCACCCCGAGCAAAATTCTTGGCGGGAATACCTCGGACTTTATGACCGCGTGGGGCGACGCAGCGGATTTCTTTGCCTGGTCGCGCCAGCTAAGCGCCGCTGAAGCCGCCCAACACTACGCCGATCCCTACGCCACAACCCTGCGGCCGCGCTTCTCCGAGCGCTGGCGGATCGGCGCAGCGGCGAGCGGTGGCACGCGCACCAACCTTTCCTTTTCGGCATCGAATGCCGCCGTCGCATCTCTGACGCGGCTTCCCTCGAAGGCGCTCAAAGCCAATGACAACGCCGTCGCCTCGCGAAGCGCTGCCGTGAGCAAGGCAATCCAGGCGACTGATGCGGCTATCGCCAGCCGCAGCGCCCTGACGAGCAAATCCTTTGCCGCGACCGACGCAGCCGTCGCATCGCTTCAGACGAGCAAGCTCAGCTTCGTTTCGGCCGCTGCTTCGAATTCAGCGATAGCGTCCCTGCGGAGATCGGCTTTATCCGTCCGGCAGGCGGTCGACGCTGCGATTGCGACGCTCGGCCGGCAGACTGCGGCAAGCCGGCCGGCGTCGTCATCGGCGATCGCAGCGCTCACACGATCGACCACCAGAAGCTTGCCGGCTGCGGATGCGGCGGTGGCATCGCTCAACTCTCACCGCGTTGTTTTGCTGTCGGCCTCAGCGACGGATGCGCCTATCGCGGCGCTCGCTCGTCTGACAGGCAAGAACCAGCCCTCATCCGATGCCGCGGTCGCGACGCTCATCCGCCAAACTCGCTCGGTTCGCGCCGCCACGGATGCAGCCGCCGCATCCCTGCTTCGCGTGACATCCAAAAGCTACGCGGCGTTGTCGGCCGCCATCGCGTCGATCGCCTCGCGGCGCGTGGTGCTTCTCTCATTCGCCGCCATCAACGCTGCGGTCGCGTCTCTTTCGCGCCGGACCGGCTTGGCACGGCAAGCCTTGGACGCTGCCGTCACCTCGCTCCTGCGCGCTACATCGCTTTCCCGCTCTGCCTCGTCATCGAGCCTAGCATCGCTCGCCCGCAGCTCGACGCGGTCAATGCCGGCGTCTGATCACCCTGTCGGTACGCTTTCGATCATCAAGCTTCATCTTCTCGCGGTCACGGCGATTAATTCGGCGTTGGCCTCTCTTTCAAAAAGGCTTTCGAGGAGTGCACCGGCGATAGATGCCGCATCGGCAGGGCTCTCCCTCCGCACGTCGATCGCGCGAGCCGTCGCGGTTTCGTCGCCGGCGACGTTCTTGGGGGCCAAGGTGTCGCATGTGAGCGCTTCCGCTTCGTCCGACGTGGTCGCATCGCTGACAAGGCAAGCCTCGGCCGTGCGCACGGCTTCCAGCGCATCGACTGCCTCGTTCAGCCGCTTTGTCGCCCTGGTTCGGCAGGCTGCCAACGCGGCGATCGCCGCGTTGCATATCAGCAATCTTTCCGAGCTCATTGCGGTGCGGGTGCGGGCGAAGGATCGGGCGCGCTATCTGGCGAGCGCCATTGCGTCTTCGCGCTTTGCGTCGCATGCCCGGTCGGTGCTGCGCTTCCTTGCATCGCCTCGACATTCAAAGGATGAGGAATCGCCATGACCGCAGCGGTGCCAAAGGTCTATCCGCTTAAGTCCACCATCACGCTGTCGGTCGATTTCAGCGAGATTGCCGATGGCTCGGTCATCGATCCGCCCGAGGTCAATCTCTACCTGCTCGATCCGTCCCAAGCGCAGACGGTCGTGAGTTTTCCGGGCGATGTGATCCGCGATGCCGCCGGCGTCTTCCACTACGACCTGGTCGCGACCCTCTACGGCGTTTGGACCTACAAATTCCAGGGCACCGGCAACGGCATCAACGCCACGACCGAGGACATCACCTTCGAGGTCAAGCGCAGCGTCATGAATATGGGATAGGAGTGGTTAATCCAATCTCAAGCTTTCGAGAGCACACCATGCCTTCTCAGCCACACATCTCGGGCTGTCTTCAGGCGGCTCGAAAAAAGGAGGGAATGCTATGTCGCTCAGCGATGCGCGCGCTATGGTTGCCGGCATTATCAACGCGAACACCCTGGTCGATGCACGCCGTGCGGCCGGTCGACTTGGGGCCGAGCTCGAAGACCTCGGGGTACATTTGGAAGGGCAGGCGAATACGATCATCGCGCTCGGGTGCATCGTCCGGGCTTTGGCTGACCTTCGCGGCGCGGACTCAGTCGAGGTGCATTTCCCCAATCCCCTTATCGGGGCGGAAGTGGATCGGATTTTGGGGCTTTAGAGGCCCTCGTTTGGGGCTGAATTTTGCCGCTTCTAACCGCCTAAGCGAGTCTCAAACATCCCGCGAAAAAGTCTCAAATAAGTTGCGTCGCTACAAATCGGGAATTGCGGGAATGCTACCGATCGGTCGTGATCGTTTCAGCCGCTGCATTTCGATCAGCGTGCGACCTAAGAGCTTTCGCTAGGTCTGCGACGCGACGCGAACGGCGGATGAGAATGTATTGCGCGATGCAAATCCTAAGGCGCGGGACCAGCCGTACTCGAACTCGTTTTCCAGACTGGGGCTTTTCTGTTGTCTCAGCGTAGGCCGCGGAGTAATCTATTCCGAGAGACCGAGGCACAAAAATATCAACAATTACAATACGATGGCGCATCCAACTTCGTGGCGTTGCTCATACTGCCAACACATAAATGTCCTAAGCGGCCTCGCTCACGACATCGATATACTTGAACTTTTCGATTCGAAGAGCGGGATTACCCAGCTGGTTGTCGAGCAATGGCTCTGTCGAAATTGTCATGGACTCACATTACAAGCTGACTGGCTCGAGATTCTGAAGTCCGCTTCTATTCAAGATGACTTCGCTTCTTCCCAATTAGCGGCGACTGTCCCCCTTCAGAATTGGCGACTGCTTCCAGAGTCCGGAGCCCGGCCTCAGCCTGATTTCATTCCGAAGCGGCTTCGAGACGACTACGTTGGGGCTTGCCGAATTGTCGCTCTAAGTCCCGAAGCAGCAGCGACGCTCGCACGTCGTGTCCTCCAAGGGATTATCCGAGACTTCCACGGCATCGCTC